>QBMN01000166.1 GCA_003241845.1 Shackletoniella antarctica
TGCCGGAGGGGGCGGCGCAGCGGGTGGCGGTGAGAAAAGCTCCGGCAGCGAGGCCGGTGCGAATGACTTGACGACGAGAAAACTGAGCCATGGTTAACGCTTAAATAAATAACGAAGGGTGGGCGAGGATATGGAGACGAACGCTGGGTCTGCCTAGTGGGGCAGAAAAACACAGTCGGCGGTGGCCCAGTCGAGCACGACCACCTGGCCTTCTGTAAAGGGGGTGGTGAGCCAGTCGGGGGTGCGGGATTTGTAGAGCACCTCCATGCCGCTGCGCTCGAGCACCAGAGAGACGCGGGTGACGTAGCCGGTAAACTCGACGGCGGTAATGCGGGCGGTGACCCGGTTAGTGGCGGGGCCGCAGGCTGATGTTTCGGCTTCAGCGAGGGACTTAATTTGCATCAGGTCGGCGCGAATGCAGCAGGCGGCCTCAGCACCCACCTGGGCGTAGTCGCCGAGACCCAGCAGGGTGCCCAGACCCGGCACGTTAAGCTGAATTAGCTGGCTGCTGGTGTCTTGCACGGCGCTGGTGATGGTGCCTGCAAAAATGTTGTTGTCGCCGGTAAAGCGGGCCACAAACTTAGACAGGGGCCGGGTGAAAATTTCGGAGGGCGTACCCACCTGATCAACCCGGCCATGATCCATCACCACGATTTGGTCTGAGAGGGAGTAGGCTTCGTCTTGGTTGTGGGTGACCTGAATAAAGGTCATGCCAAACTGGCGCTGAAGCTTGCGCAGTTCGCCGCGAGTCTTGACCCGCAGCGACTCGTCTAGGGCGCTGAGGGGTTCGTCGAGCATGAGCACCTGGGGCCGGGTGACTAGGGCGCGGGCCAGGGCGACCCGCTGCTGCTGACCGCCGCTGAGCTGGGCGGGTTTGCGATCGCTAAACTGAGTCAGCCCCACAATCTCCAGCATTTCGCCCACGCGCTTGCGGCGGTGATCGATGGTCAGACCGCGCATTTTGAGGCCAAAATCAACGTTGTCCCACACGGTTTTGTGGGGAAACAGCGCATAATCTTGAAACATCATCGCCGTGTTGCGCTGGGTGGCGGGAATGCCGTTGATGCGCTGGTCGCCGATGTAAATATCGCCTTCAGAAATATCTTCGTGGCCCGCAATCATGCGCATGGTGGTGGTTTTGCCACAGCCGCTGGGGCCTAAAAGGCAGGTATAAGACCCAGCTGTAATATCGAGGGTAATATTTTGAACCGCTGCGAACGAGCCATACCTTTTAGTCACATCCCGCAGGGAAACGCCTTTGGCCTCGGCCTGAAGATCTTCAGGCAGCGCCTCAACCGTAAGCACAGGTTCTATCTGAATATCTTGCATAATGGGGCTTGCATAATGGGGCTTGCATAGGGGGGCCTTAATTTGAACCTCATCCAATTCATTCTAGAGGTGGAGTTTTGCCTGTGGAAAGACTTAGGAAAACTACAAACCCTGAGCTGAACCTGGCGTAGAGCTGAATTGATGCAGTAAAGCAGCTTGTTAGGAGCCAACCCCACCTGTTTTTTTGACCAGCCCCACTTATAAAATTCTCTCAGGATGTGTACTGTATACAAGGATACAATTTTGGCTGCGTTCGTAGATGGGCGAAGCTATTTTGAGCGCATGTCATCCTCTAATAGGAAGGTTTGTGGCCAAGAATTCATGGCTAAGGGATAGGGTTAAAGAGCTGTGGCCTATAAACCCTGACGGACTCTTCCAGGCGATACAAAACTTTAAGCAATGTCTAAGGAAATATGACAAACCCTCCCTAGATACCTCCCAGTCTTGAACAATGAAACCATCGGGAATCAGGCTCTAAAGCCTTGATCCCCAGCCAGGAAGCGTAAAGATTTCGGGTGAGTTTTGGGCATTTAATTTTGCTCTACTGCCCAGCTTTTACCCTGCCCCTCAGCAAGAAACCCCGGAGAGAATTTGTTGAATGATTAACCTAACACCGCAGGATGTGCGGCTTAAGGTCACCGCCTCCAGCAAGGCAGACGCAATTCGTCAGGTTGGAGACTTGCTGGTGGCCAATGGCCGCATTCAGCCGGGCTATGGGGAGAGCATGGTGGCTCGGGAGGGGCAGGCCAACACCTACCTGGGCAACGGCATTGCTATTCCCCATGGGCAGCCCGCCCAGCGCGATCTGATTGTGACGACGGGCATTGCGGTGCTGCAAATCCCCGCCGGGGTGGAGTGGAACCCCGGCGAGGTGGTGCGGCTGGTGGTAGGCATTGCGGCCAAGTCTGACGAGCATTTGCAGATTCTCACTAACCTCACCCACGTGCTGGATGACCCGGCGGCGGTGCAGCAGCTGGTGGAGACGGAGGACGCGCAGGCGATTTGCGATCGCCTCACCGGCCAATCATCCCCCAGCGGCAAAGGGCTGGATACCGACGGCTTTGACCAGTTTGTGGATGTCACCATCGACGCGCCCACGGGGCTGCACGCTCGCCCGGCGACAGTGTTTGCCGATCTGGCAAAATCTTTCACTGCCGAGGTGCGGGTGCGCTACGGCGACCAGGTGGCCAACGGCAAAAGCCTGATGTCGCTGCTGAAGCTGGGGGTCGAGCGCGATGGTGTGGTGCGGGTGCTGGCTAAGGGCAGCGATGCGGCCCAGGCCTTGAGCGCCCTGCAACAGGCGGTGGAAGACGGGCTGGAGGAGGAGGAAGAATCTACTGCCGTCGTTTTAGAACTCCCGGCGCTGGAGTTGGCGAGTCATGCGATCGCAGGTGTCCCCGCCTCCCCAGGGCTAGCGATCGCCCCCCTACATCGCCTCCACCACATCCAGCTAGAGTTTGCCGAAACCACCACCCACCCAGCCGCAGAGCAGGAAAAACTCAAAACCGCGATCGCCGCCGCCGATGCCGATCTGGCTGACCTGTACGAGACCATCAAGGTGCGATCAGGTAAAAGTAAGGCCGCTATTTTTCAGGCCCATCGCGAGTTCTTAGCCGATCCAGAATTACAGCAGGAGGCGCTGAACCAGATCCCGCCCAACCACAGCGCCCCCTGGGCCTGGCAGCAGGTGGTTGAGGCCAAGGCCAAGGAACTGGAAGCGCTGGCCGATCCCGTGCTCTCGGGGCGGGCGGCGGATGTGCGGGACGTGGGCCAGCGGGTGCTGGTGCGGCTAGTGGGCAAGGGTGCTGCTGGGGCGAGCCTGCCGAACCATCCCGTGATTTTGATTGCCGACGACCTGACGCCTTCGGATACGGCGGGGCTTGACCCAGAGAAAATTGTGGGATTCTGCACGGCGGCGGGCGGGGCGACTAGCCACACGGCGATCATTGCGCGATCGCTCAACATTCCCGCCATTGCTGGCGCTGGAGTGGGGATTCTGGACCTGCCAGAGGGAGCCACGGCAATCCTCGATGGCGACCAGGGCCAGCTCTACGCCAACCCGACGGAATCGGATTTGGAGAAGGCGAGGCAGGCGATGGGCGATCGCGCCCAGCTGCGCGATGTCGAGCAGCAGACCCGCTTCCAGCCCGCCATCACCACCGATGGCCACCGCATCGAAGTCGTGGCCAACATCGGCGGGCCAGCCGAAGCCGCCCAGGCGATCAACGCCGGGGCCGAAGGAGTGGGTCTGCTGCGGACAGAATTCCTCTTTCTCAACCGCAGTGCGCCCCCCAGCGAAGATGAGCAGTACGACGCCCTGCGCCAGATGACCCAGGCCCTCAACGGCCTGCCCCTGATCGTCCGCACTTTGGATATCGGCGGCGACAAGCATGTGCCCTACCTAAACCAGCCCGCCGAAGCCAACCCCTTCCTCGGCATTCGCGGCATTCGCCTCTGCCTAGAACGGACGGATTTGTTTGAAATTCAGCTCCGCGCGATTTTGCGGGCGGCGGGCGGCGGCTACATTCGCATCATGTTCCCCATGATTGCCACCCTAGAAGACATTCGCGCCGCCAAGACGGTGCTGGAGTCGGTGCGGGCCGCCATCGATGGCCCCCCGGTCGAAATCGGCATGATGGTGGAGGTGCCCAGCGCCGTGCTGATGGCGGCGGAGTTTGCCCAGGAGGTGGACTTTTTCTCGGTGGGCACCAACGACCTCACCCAATACCTGCTGGCGATGGATCGGGGCCACCCCACCCTGGCAAAGCAGGCCGATGCTCTGCACCCCGCCGTGCTGCGGGCGATCGCCCAAACCGTGCAGGGGGCCAACCTCTCCGGCAAGTGGGTCGGCGTCTGCGGCGGGCTGGCGGGGGATGCCCAGGGCGCGATGATTCTCGCCGGGCTGGGGGTGAAAGAGCTGAGCATGGATATCCCCAGCATTGCCAAGGTTAAAGCGCGGCTGCGGGGCGCTTCTATGAAGCAGATGCAGCGGCTGGCGCAGCAGGCCCTGGCCTGTCGCACCGCCGAGGAGGTGAGGGCGCTATGACCCACCGCATTGCCACGGTGACGCTCAACCCGGCGATCGACCAGACCGTCGCCATCCCCAACTTTCGCGCCGATGCCGTCAACCGGGTCGATTGGAAGCGGGATGACGCGGGCGGCAAAGGCGTTAACGTCGCCTCCTTTCTCGCCGAGGCTGGCCACAAAGTCAGCGTCAGCGGCTTTCTCGGCAAAGAGAATAACACGCTATTTAAGACCCTATTTCACCAAAAGGGGATTGCAGACTACTTCGTCTACTTGCCCGGTGAAACCCGCGTCAATATCAAAATTGTGGACGATGCCCAGGGTCAAGTCACCGACCTTAATTACCCTGGCCAAACGCCCACGCACGACGATGTGGCGGCTCTAAAGGATGCCGTCCACGCCCTGGCCCACACCTGCGACTGGTTCGTGTTTTCGGGCAGCGTGCCAGCGGGGCTGTCTAACGACATCTACGACGAGCTGATCGGCCCGCTCAAGGCCCAGGGCAAAACCGTAGTGCTCGACACCAGCGGTGCTGCCCTGCGCTTTGGCCTGCCCGCCAAGCCCGATTTGATCAAGCCCAACCGGGCGGAATTGGAGGAGGTGCTGAACACTACTCTATCCAGCCCAGGTGAGATTGTCGCCGCCGCCCGCGAGCTAATTGGCTCCGACATCAAGTATGTAGTGGTGTCGATGGGGGCCGAGGGGGCGCTGTTTATTGATCGCACCCAGGCCTTCCACGCCCAGCCGCCGCCTGTGGCGGTCAAAAGCACCGTCGGTGCCGGCGATGCCATGGTGGCAGGCACGGTGGTGGGGCTGATCGGCGGGCACCCCTTGAGCATCTGCGCTGCCCTGGCCACGGCCTTCTCGATGGGGGCGCTGGGGGAGATCGGGCCAAGACTGCCAACCATGGAGAAAATTCACGCGATGCAAAAACTTGTCACCGTGCGGGAGGTGAGTTGATCCCCCCAATTTCTTGCGTTAGAGCTGCTTTATTTATCCCCCCTTGAAAAGGGGGAAGTGCTATCCCTCAAGGTGGGGTGGGCACTGCCCACCATCCACCCAGGTGTAGCACAGTCTCACCCACCCGAATTATGTGTTGTTGCCGAAGGCATAAGGTGGGCAATGCCCACCCTACAACTGGCTACGACTGGCCCAGACCCCGAAACCCACCCCGCCCTGCGGGCATCCCTCTCAGGAGAGGATGGGGTGACAGCATTCTTTAGATAGATGAAACCATGACAAAAATTGTTGCCGTGACCGCTAGCACCGCTGGCGAGGCCCATACCCAAATGGCGGCAGAAGCCCTCAAGCGCACCGCCCAGGCCCTGGGCCACGAGATTGTGACCGAGGCTCAGGGAGGCGCGATCGCCACCGCTCTCCACCCCGACGACATTCAGCAGGCCGATGTGGTAATTGTGGGGGCCGATGGGGCGGTGGAGCGCGATCGCTTCCACAACAAACCCGTCTACGCTGTCTCCACCAGCGAGGCCATTCGCAACACCGAAATGGTGATTCAGAGTGCCGTGGCGCTGGTGGGCCATGGCCCCAGCCTGGGGGCGATCAAGACCACGCCTCACCCCCACGACCCGCTGCCAGAGGATGCTCCCAGCGCTGAGCCTGCCGCCGCCCCTGCCGCCAGCAGGTTTTTTGTGGGCATCACCTCCTGCCCCACGGGCATTGCCCACACCTTTATGGCCGCCGAAGCCCTGAAGCAGGGGGCGGCCAAGCTGGGCCACGACATCAAGGTTGAAACCCAGGGGTCGGTTGGGTCTCAAAACGCCCTCACCGATGACGAAATTGCCCGCGCCGATGCGGTGATTATCGCCGCCGACACCCATGTGGATCGGTCGCGCTTTAGCGGCAAGCGGCTGTACGAAACCTCGACTAAAGCCGCCATTCACAACGGGGCAAACGTGGTGACGGCGGCGCTGGATGCGCCTGTGGCTGGTGGCGGCGGCAGTGGCGCGGGCAGCTCCGGGGATGAGGTACAGCGAGCCCAGGGCGATCGCTCTGAAAGTCGCTCTGGCCCCTACAAGCACCTGCTGACCGGGGTCAGCTATATGCTGCCGGTGATTGTGGCCGGGGGGCTGATCATCGCCCTCTCCTTTGTGTTTGGCATTAACCCACCGGAGGGCAGCTTTGGCGACGCGCTGATGCGGATTGGCGGCGGTGCGGCCTTTGCGCTGATTGTGCCGGTGCTGTCGGGCTTTATTGCTTTTTCCATTGCCGATCGCCCCGGTATTGCCCCCGGTCTAATCGGCGGCATGCTGGCCGCAAACCTGGGTATGGGCTTTCTCGGCGGCATTCTTTCCGGCTTTCTGGCGGGCTACGTGGCCAAGTTTGTGCGCGATAAAGTCAACCTGCCCACCAACTTTGAGGGGCTCAAGCCGGTGCTGGTGATCCCCCTGCTGGCGACCCTGGTGGTGGGGCTGCTGCTGGTCTACGTCTTTGGCACCCCAGTGCGCCTGATTATGGAGGGCATGGCCACCTACCTGGAGGGGCTGAGCGGCACCAACGCCGTGCTGCTGGGGCTGATCTTGGGCGCGATGATGGCGGTAGATATGGGTGGCCCGGTGAACAAAGCCGCCTACACCTTTGCGGTGGGGCTGCTGGCCACCAACATCTACGCGCCCATGGCGGCGGTCATGGCGGCGGGTATGACCCCACCCCTGGGCCTAGCCCTGGCCACCTTTGTGTCTAAAAAGCACTTCAACCAGGCGGAGCAGGAGGCGGGCAAGGTGGCGGCGGTGCTAGGAATCTCTTTCATTACCGAGGGGGCGATTCCCTTTGCGGCCAATGACCCCCTGCGGATTATCCCCGCCTGCATGGCCGGGTCGGCGGTGACGGGGGCGCTGTCGATGGCCTTTGGCAACACCCTGCGCGCGCCCCACGGCGGCATCTTTGTGCTGGCCATACCCAACGCCGTGGAGAATGCGGGGCTGTACATTGTGGCGATCGCCGCTGGCACCCTCGTCACTGCCCTCGTCACCGTGCAGCTGAAGCACTGGTTCCCCCGCAAAAAGGCGGTGGCTGAGATCTAAACTGCCCTTAAGCAAAGAGCTGCAACACCCCATCACCCAGGGGACTCCTGCAAAATCTGCCAATCTCTTGGCCTTTCGCAGCAGCCCTCTGGGTGATGGGCATAGCTCAGCTGTTTACTGCTACCCCAAAAACCAGCCACAGTCGTGATTGCTTTTTGAAACAGGAATGCTATCGCTCTATTCATAGACTTTTGTAGATGCTAGATTTTTTATCATTTACCCAACTCAACAAAGGATTATAGGTGCTGCAATGGGCATCACGAATCGGATTAACTTCCGCCATGTGCGCGGCGATATGTTTGGGGGCCTCACCGCTGCGGTGATTGCCCTGCCAATGGCCTTGGCCTTTGGCGTAGCCTCGGGGGCCGGAGCGGCCTCAGGCCTCTACGGGGCCGTGATTGTCGGTTTCTTTGCGGCGCTGTTTGGGGGCACACCGACGCTGATTTCAGAACCCACTGGGCCAATGACCGTGGTGTTTACCGCCGTCATTGCCCAACTCATTGCGTCAGACCCTGAAAACGGTATGGCCATGGCCTTTACCGTGGTCATGCTGGCAGGATTTTTTCAAATTATCTTCGGGGTTCTCAAGCTGGGGCGCTACGTCACCCTGATGCCCTACCCGGTGATTTCGGGTTTCATGTCGGGTATTGGGATAATTCTGATTACCTTGCAGCTGGGGCCGTTTTTGGGCCATGCCACCCCCAAGGGCGGCGTGATTGGCACCCTCACCAGCCTGCCAGAACTAGTCCAAACCCTCGACCCGGTGGAGGTAGCCCTGGGGGTGGTTTCTCTGGCGGTGCTGTTTTTAGTGCCCAAGCAGCTCAAGCGCTGGGTGCCCCCTCAGCTGCTGGTGTTGGTTGGCGGCACGCTGCTGGCCCTGGTGCTATTTCCCAACGCCGACCTGCGGCTGATTGGCGAAATCCCGACGGGGCTACCGTCCCTGCGGATGCCCACCTTTCAGGTCAGCCAGGTGCAGACCATGCTGGTCAACGGCCTGGTGCTGGGCATGCTGGGCTGCATTGACGCCCTGCTGACGGCGATGATTGCCGACAGCGTCACCCGCACCCAGCACGATTCCAATAAAGAACTGATTGGCCAGGGCATTGGCAACATGATGTCTGGTCTGTTTGGCGGCATGCCTGGGGCCGGGGCCACCATGGGCACGGTGGTGAATATTCAGGCCGGGGGCAAAACGGCGCTGTCGGGCCTAGTGCGGGCGGGCATTTTGCTGGTGGTAGTGCTGTGGGCTGCGCCGCTGACTAAGGCCATTCCCCTGGCGGTGCTGGCGGGGATTGCGGTCAAGGTGGGCTTTGACATTCTCGACTGGAGCTTTTTGAAGCGGGCGCATAACGTCTCTTGGAAGGGCACCGCGATCATGTACGGCGTGATGTTTCTCACGGTGTTTGTGGATTTGATTGTGGCGGTGGGGGTGGGCGTGTTTATTGCCAACATACTCACCATTGATCGCCTCAGCAGGCTTCAGTCTGAGCAGGTCAAAACCATCACCGACTTTGACGACGATGTGGCCATGAGCCCTGAAGATAAGTCGCTGATGGATCAGGCCAACGGTCGAGTGCTCGTGTTCCACCTCAATGGCCCGATGATCTTTGGGGTGGCGCGGGCAATTTCCCAAGAACACACCGCCATGGCCGACCACGACGTGTTGATCATAGATTTGCAAGCTGTGCCCTACCTGGGGGTGACGGCGGCCCTGGCCCTCGACAACGCCATTAAAGATGCCCATGAAGCCGATCGCCAGGTGTTTTTGGTCGGCGCGCGCGACAAGACCCTGAGCCGCCTAGAAAAACTGGGGGCGCTGCGATCGGTGCCGCCTGACCACCTAGTCGAAACCCGCACCGAGGCGCTGAAAGCCTCCCTCCGACTGCTGGCGATGATGGATGGCGTAGAGCCGTCTCGTATAGCGGTAGAGCCAGGGGCCACAGCCCTTTAAACTGATTTGTAAGATAGGCGTGGTGCCGCTTGTCCATCCTACGGATTGGTCAATAAGAACGCTGTCGGAATGATTTTGCCGGCGAGACGGTTTGCTAAGCTAACTCTATCCTCTCGGCAATGAGTATTTCCATGTCTGCCCTCTACACCCAGCTTTTTCGTCTCAGTGGCGAACACCCGGCTCTCTTTTGGCTGGGGCTGCTGGGGTTAACAGCCTTGGTGGCCTGGGTTGTCGGTACCCTCGGCTCGCGGGGGCTAAACTCGCTGCTGCGCCGCCTCACCTCTAACCGCACCGACGAATTTTACGATCGCGTGCTCTACCCCCAGCGGCAGCTGCTGGGCATAGTTTTGGGCCTGGGTCTGCTCGATCTGGGCCTATGGCTGGTGATCAAGCAAGATCTCAAGGTGGCCTGGTACTCGGTGGTGGAGGTGCCTGTCACCCTGGCCTTTACCCTGGCCCTGGGCTGGTTTTTAATTCGCGGCTTTCGGGCCTACTTTGACTCCTATCTGTTGGATGCGGCTCTCAATCGGGGCCGCAAGACCAACAGTGAGCTGCTGGTGCTGGGGCGGATTTCGGCCTACGTCATTATTGTGGTGGTGCTGACGCTCTCCTTTGGGCAGACCCACCACATCAATATTGTGGGTATTGTGGCCAGCCTGGGGGTCGGCGGCATTGCCGTGGCCTTTGCGGCCCAAAAGGTCTTAGAGCAGCTGCTGGGGGGCATTGTGATCTACATTGATCGCCCCTTTGGCGTAGATGACTACATTGGCCTGCCCGACGGCACCTTTGGCCGGGTCGAGTCGATCGGGCTGCGGTCTACCAAGATTCGCAACTCGGGCAAGGGGACGATTGCGATCGTCCCCAACAACGTGATTATTCAGTCCACCGTGGAAAATTTCTCGGGGGCAAAGAAGGTGATGGCCCTGGTGCACCTCAATGTCTACCGCCGCGTCACCGACGAAGAGCAGGCGCTGATTCGCCAGGTAATTCTCGACAGCACCGCAGATATCTTTGGCATTGACCCCCGCAGCACCGACATCATCTTTCGCGATCTCGACGGCGGGCGGCTGACCCAGGTGCAGATTACGTTCTTTATTTTGGGTTCTGGAGAAGTCTCGATGGAAATTCGCCGTCAGCTGCTGGATATTGCCAGCCAAAAGCTCACTGCCCAGCTCAAAATCTACGGCATTTCCTTTGAGCTGGAGGAGCCGACGATCTACGTCGATTCGCCGATCACGGTGTAGGCGGAGATTTTAGGAGGCAGACCCGACACCTGAATAACCCACCCTACCCCTCCCAGGCGGGGATGCCGACGCCCGGCCCCTGATACCCCAACAA
>QBMN01000167.1 GCA_003241845.1 Shackletoniella antarctica
ATCTCATTGGACTTGGAGTTGACCCGCTGTTGAGCCAGCACTAGACCATGCTCACTACTCCAGGCACTCACGCTGTGCAGCGCTTTCAGATTCCCCTCCCGGTCATAGGAGCCTCGGGCGGTTTTCCCATCAATATGAATCAACTCCACGCCTAGGGTCTCCGTGACACCACTCACCCAGGCTAAGAAACCGGCCTCCAACGCCTGCGGGTCTAGCGCCCCAATCACTCGCCCAAAGGTATCGTGAGACGGGATCCCGTGGGGTAGGTCTAAAAAGGTCTCTAGCCACGATTGCTTCGCCCGGCCATAGCGCTCGATGGCCACAAAGCCATCGGCCCCAGCCAGCACCGCTAGGATGGCTATCGTCACAATAGACGCCAGGCTGTGGTGTTGGGTTCTGTCCACGCGGGGATCCCGGAGATGCTGAAAATGCCGGAGGACGCTCCGTCTTAAAATCTTAGTCTCTCGGGTCTGCTGAGGACTCAGCACCTGTTGACCAAAGCCTTGAGCCATGGGGTCTCTCCACGCGGATGAGGGGTACGGTTTCCTATTAACCCTCCTTTACCGCTCTCCCGTTGTCTCAAGGACAACGAATGCTCAGCCATCTATCCCTGGCATTCTGTCAAGTACAATTTATACCAAATTAGATGCGATTACCCTGGGATGCAAACAGGGCTTTAGCTCGCTGGTAGGTGTCGATGGCTAATCGAGAATCTCCCAAGTTGTTATACAAACCTGCAAGTTGAGTCCACGCCCAACCCAAATTCCGAGTTTCCTCGTCATTAACAGGCTGCCAGTGCTGGGTTAGGGTCTGGTAGAGGGGCAATAAATTACGCCAGTATCCCGCCCGGTCTAGCAAGCCAACACAGCGATTAAGAATGCCATTGGCCTGAGCGTACTGTCCTAGCTCACAGGCATGGTGAAAGGCTTCTAAGTTTTCCTCACAACTGGCAATGGTTCCATCCCAGGGTTGGTAATGGGCTTGGTAGTAGGCGATCGCCTGTTCGTGGGCTTCCTTCCGCACAACATCCGAAACGCGCTCCTGTACCAATTCTGCAATCAGGGCATGCAGCGTAAACCGTTCTTCTTCCGCCACCAAAAGCGCTCGTGCTACCAAACCCTGTAAATCTTCTGCCGTTACCGTTTCTTCCATAGCCTGGGCCATAGCCAGGTCAAACGGCAGCCGATACACCGATACCCGCAACAACAGGTCTTGCCAGGTTGCAGACAAAGCCTCAAACACCTGTTCAAAAATTAGCTCGACCTTGGCCTCAGCCAGGCTAGCCGCATCTCCCCGGTAAGGCTCAAACAGGTGCCTAAAAAAGTCAATCGCTTGCTCATTCACCGTAGTCCCGGTTGTTTGCCGCACCCAGGCCGCCGCCAAATTAAGCAGCAGCGGGTGGCCATCAGCCAGCTCAATCAGCTCTGCAAATCGGTCTCCCGCTAGACCCTCCTGCTGCAAGAATGCGGTGCCCTCCGCCAGCGACAGCCCACCCAGCTTCAGGGGCGCTACTGTGACTCCATCTGGTCGCGTGGTCACCAAAATGCGGCTGCCTTGCCCCTGGGTTGCCCAGGCCTGCAAAAACTGCTCAAACCAGGGCCAGTCGTTGGTCTGCCGCAGCGATTCCACATTGTCCATCACCACCAGGGTCTTCACCGGGCGGTTTTGGTCATTGAGCCGATAGGTCAGCTCCCGCAGCAGCAGGTCTTCTTTGGCGTTGGGGTCTTTTTGCGGGAAGCCAATTTCTTGCAGTACCCAGCGAGCAAAGCGATCAAAGCCGTAGGCTTGCCACAGCTCTCGCCGAAAGTTGACCCACAGCCGCTTGTCAAAGTCTGTCGCCAGCTCGGCATAGGCCCAGGCCGCCAGCCACGACTTGCCAAAGCCGCCTACCGCCACAATTTCTGTTACCAGGTCACGGGCGATGCGATGTCGCAACTCATTCTGTACGGCCTCTCGGCACACCCAGGTGGCTGCAAAGTTGGGTGGCGGCTCCCCCACCCCGGCCACAATAATTTCTTGAGGGCCAGGGAACGAATTCATTTCAACCGAGACATCCCCCATGGAGATATCTCGGCCTGCCTTAAGATTCTTGAGAACGTCCTGAGACTGGTCGGGGGTTACCATCGACTTCTCTTACTGCTTCGCCGACACATTACCCAGATCTACATCCTCAGTCGCTTCTAAATCGGAAGCCACTCGCTGTTGAACCGCTGATCCAGCCTCCGCCTCTGCCGTCACATCCTTGGCGCGAATGTTGCGCCCTTTCACACCCACCAAAACATCCTGCACTCGCGCGGGTGCCTCAGCCTGAATTTGCTGAACAAGTTGCTCCAACTGGACTCGAAAGCCGTCATCTTCAAACAGCTCGCCATCCAGCACCCGCACTAGATTTGCCTGGGCCTCTGTCGCCTGTCCCTGGTTGGCCTCAAGTTGGGCGATCGCGGCCTCGGCTTTCTTCCGTCCCTTAAACCGGGCGGCAATGGTATCCCAGAGCTGATTCACCAGCTTCTTCCCGACCTCGCCTGCTGCGCCCTCGGTAAATCTTGTGACCGCTAAGCCCACAATCACCGCCGCTGTAATCGTCACTGGATCTGTCATCGGCTCAACCCTGTAAGACTTAAAAATTTGCCAGCTATCTTTTTATCCCCCCTTTCTAACAGATTTCTTGTTGCAACATCCGTAGGATGCACAATGCTAGGCCAAAGTGCAGCAATGCACCCTAGAAAGAATCTTCTGCATTAAGCCCAATCCTCGCCGCTGTTTGGGGAGGGCGGCAGGTGATTCGGCATGCCCGGCTCAAAATAGGCATCTCGGCTGGTGCGGGCTTGCTCGACCCAAACCTGGGTGCGCAGGGGGCCGTAGCGCTGGCGCAGTTGGGCGTCGATCTGTTCGCCAATGGTTTCTGACGCCTCTAAAAACTCTGGGTGCAGCACCAGGTGGATTTCGACCCACACCTGGCGGCCTACCATGCCCCGCGAGCGAATGCGGGTGCAGCGGGTGACGCCCTCCACCTGGGCGGCAATGTGGGCAATGGCCTCAGGGGCGATCGCCGTGGGCCGCAGCAGCATCGGCAGCTGATCGTTGAGCACCCTCCACAGGCTGCGGCCCACCAGGGGCAGCAGCACCAGGGCAAAGACCGGGTCGAGCCAGCGCTGGTTTTGCCAGATGGCCAGCAGTGCCACCACCATGACAATGCTCAGCCAGGCATCGGCCAGAAAGTGACGGGTGTTGAGCTTGAGCGCCTGGCTGCTGAGGCTGCGGCCCTGGTAGCTGGCGTAGATGCCCAGGGCCACATTGAGAATCACCATGGCTGCCGTGAACTTTAGCACCTGGGGGTCTATCCCCACCGGGAACGGGTTTGCTGCCCCGGTTAAACCATTAAACACCTGGCGCAGGGCAATAAACAGCAGACTCACCCCGGTGAAGCCCAAAAAGGCGCAGAGCATCAGTGTGCCCGCCACCTCGGCTCGGCCATGGCCCCACACCTCACGGCCCATCTGCCGCTGGGGCGAAGTCACCGCCACCAGGCTAAGCACCGTGCTAAAGCCATCCACCAGGGTGTGTAGCGACTCGGACAGCAGGGTAAGCGACTGGTTGGCCCACCCCCCAATGGCCTGCACCGCCAATAGCAGCAGGGTAGCCCACAGGGTAGTCAGCAGCAGACGATAGCTAATGCGGCGTTGGTATTCGCCCTCGTTCATGGGCAGACGGGGTTCAAGGGAATTTAGGTTCCGAATTTAAGTTTCTAGGGGCCAGGGGTAAATGTTACTGCAAGGGGCGATCGCTGCAAGCACTCTGCCAGTACTTAAGGCAGTATTTAAGCCTAATCCAAATCCAGAAGTGGAATTCCACCTGGGGGAAAACTACAGATGCTGAGCTGGACTTGGGATCTGGACTTGGGATCTGGACTTAGAATCTGGGAGACCGCTAGAGCAAGCGCAGCTGCTGGGCTGTCTCTTCGAGGGCGAGACTGTCTAGGTCGTCGAGGGCAAGGTCGGTCTCGTCGAGGGGCAGCTCAACGTCAGTTTCGTCGGCCATGAGGGCGGCGGCGGCGGCCACCATGCCCTCGGCAATGTCTTCCAAATCATTGCGGTTGGCCAGGTAGGCCCCCAGGGCGGCTAAGGGGTCGAGGGCGCTGTCGGTGCCCAGCTCAGGCAGGCGGCTGCGGCTGGTTTGGGCCTTTAGCTCAGGCTGAAGGGTGTAGCTGTGGGCGGCGGCCAAAGCGGTTTCGAGGGCGGACTGGTCGATTTGATCGACCTGGTCGGCCCGCAGGGTGTAGAGGCAGCGCACCACAGCATCGGTAATCTCAGCTTTGGCAATAGCGTTCTCTAGGCAAGCTTGGGGGTTTTCTGCCTGGGTGAGGTCGGCCTGGATGGTTTTGAAGGGGCGCACCGGCAGGGGGCAAAACTCGGCCTGGGCGTTGTCTTTGCTCACCTGCACTAACAGGTAGCCTTTTTCCTCAGATTCTTCGCTGAAGTCGACCCGCTCAATGCTGCCGGGGTAGATCATCAGCGGCTGCTCGCAGAGCACCTGGTGACGGTGTACATGGCCCAGGGCCACGTAGTCAAAGCAGGGGCGGGCCAGCATCGCCATGGGCACGGTGAAGCCCCGCCCGGCAGAGAGAAACCGCTCGGCCCCGTAGGTGGCGGTGTCGACCATGGCGTGGGCGAGCAGAATGGCGGGAATTTTTGGGTCGAGGCGGCGAATTTCGCCTTCGAGGGCTACCCGCAGGCGATCTAACAGCAACTCGTTTACCTGGGCCATGGAAAGCCCCTCGGTTTCGGGCCGGGTGAGCAGGGTCGATTTGGTCAGCCAGGGCAGGGTGACGATCTGCACGGGGCCGTTGGCGGTGTCGAGGCGGTGGCTTTCGAGGCGATCGCCCACCACTACCCCCGGCACCCCCAGGGTTCTGTAAATCGACAGGCTGGCCCCGCCCATGCCCTGGGCGTGCTGGTCATGGTTGCCCACCAGCAGCACGGTCGGAATACCCGCCGCCGACAGCCGACAAAACTGGCTGGCCAAGGCCTGCTGCACCAGGGGCGGCGGCGTGGCGTCGGGGAAGGCGTCGCCGCCGAACAAGACCAGATCCACCGATTCTGCCAGGGCGCGATCAATGCAGCGGGTGAGGGCGGCGATGAAGTCTTCGAGGCGAGTGTTGAGGCCGGTTTCGGGGTTGAGGTGACCATGGGCAAAGCCGCTGCCCATGTGGATATCTGAGAGGTGAAGCAGGGTAATCATGGGGCCATGATAGCGCCGACGGGATAGATGCCAATGGCGATTTGAATGCCCTGCTGAACGCGCTGGAGCGATCGCGGGCTGATGCTGCCATAGGGGCCTTGGTCTAGATAGGCCTTGCGCACCGCCAAAATATTGTCGCAGGTCGCCAAAGAGTCTGTGTCTAAGCCACCTTCTCCGGCTGGGAGCAAAATGCGGGTCGGTGTTGCGCCACCGTCAATGGCGCTGGTGAAGGGCACCACCAGCACGGTCTGACTCAGCTCATTGCGCAAATTGATGGAGACCACCACCGCTGGACGTTTTTTGGTGTCGCCCAGGTTGCGGAGCGCTTTAATCAGGTAGATCTGACCTTGCAGCGGGTAGGGCATGGCCATCGTCTAGAGCCCTTCTTGGTCTAGGGTTTCTTCTAGTTGATGTTGGGCAAAATCAGCCCATTGTGCGGCTTGGTCAAGATCGGGTTGGGGTTGGCTTTGGTAGTACTGGCGCAGCTGCTCGTTGATGGCTTGAATGTGCCAAAGCCGCAGGGCTGCTTCGATTACCGCTGAGCGATTGTCTGAGACTTGATCGATCACCTCTAGCAGGTCGGCATCTATGGTGACTGAGACTCGACGCTTGTTCGATGGAGCGACCATGGCCTATGCACATCTTTAGTGTGAGCAAATATATTACCCATCATACCCAATGGATTTTTTTGAAAGGTTTGCTCCTAGCCGCCCAGAATAAATAGCCCCAGCATAGTGGCACTGTTCCAGGCGCTGTGGAGCACCATGGGGGAGATCAGGCTGCGCGATCGCGTGTACACAAACCCCAGCACCGCCCCCAGCAGGGTCAGGGGCAGCACCTCTGACAGGCTGAGGTGGGCGGCGGCAAAGATCAGAGCGCTGAGGGCGATCGCCCAGCCCACTGGCGTATAGCGGGTCAGCGACGGCAGCAAAAAGCCGCGAAACAGAATTTCTTCAAAGATCGGGGCGGCGATCGCGGCGGTTAAAAAGAACACCAGCAGCGCCACCCCATCCTGTTCTTCGAGCACGGTTTGCAGCAGCGGGTTGCTGCCCCCCTGCCCCTGCCAGATCTGCTGGTTGAGCAGGGCGACGCCAAACATCAGCGGCACGGCGACAAAGTAGCCCCCCAGCCCCCACAGCAGCGCCGACCGCGACGGGGTAAACGTGAACATATCCTGAGGCCAGGGCCAGGGGCGAATTGACCACCACAGCACCCCCAGCGACCCCGCCGCCATCAGCAGGTAGTAGACCAGGGAAAATATCGCCCGGCCCCGGCTGCTGAGACCGGCCCCACCAATGCCCAGGCTCCCCAGCACCAGGGGCAGCACAATTTGCCCCACAAAGAAGAAACCTAAAATCAGCACCTGCCAGATGATTTCTCCGCTCCAGGGAATCTCCCAGCCGCGCCCGGCGTTTTGCCGCAGCACCGACTGGCTGCCCCGCAGCACCCGCTGGGCCACCAGCCAGATCATCAGCCCGATGCCGACGAGGCCGCCCAGGGCGGGCACGGTGCCCACCAGGGCCAGCTTCAGCAGTTTGGCCTGAGCGGTGTCTTGCTCCTGGGTCTGGATGCGGGTGCGATCGCCCTCTCGGCCCTGGATCTGGTAGAGCTGGTCGAGGGCGCGGTATTCAAACCAGCCATCGAGGGAGTCTTGCAGCCAGGCTTCGTTCTCTGGGCTAGCGCTGTCTTGCCAGAGGCGAATTAGGGTGTCGGCGGTGCGCATAGCGGGGGCAGAGGCCCTGGTGTCGTCGCGCACCTGGGTCCAGCGGGCGATCGCCGCCTCGGGCTGGCCCTGGTAAGCCTCCATCAGCCCCAGGCGCAGGTCTAACTTATGAACTAGCATCTCCTGCTGGGTGACGGCATTTTGTAGCCGCCGCGCCAGGGGTTTACCCGCATTGGCTTCGTCAGCCAGGGAATCGGCGGACTGTGACCCATCGCCAGCCCAGCGGGCCATGCTCTCAGTGGCCCCAGCGCGCACCTCTTCGTACTGCTTTTGGGCCGTGGCGACAGGCTCGTCACCCAGCAGCCCGGCGCGAATCTTCGGCCACTGGCCTTCGGGTAGGCCCTCCCCCTTCCAGGCGCTGCCCTCGAGCAGCAGGTCGGTTTGGTAGAGCTGAAGCTGGCTGGCTACCTGAGGCTCGTTCCAGCTGCTGAGCAGCGACTGCACCAGCACCACCCCTACTAGGGCCGTCACGATAATCAGAAAGAGCCGCCGTAGAGAAAGCCAGGGTCGAGTCAGGTCAGAGTCAGAGGTCATGGGGATAGTTAAGACGGCCGCAGCGAAAAATGCTGCGCTTTTATTATCCCACTGTGATCGGCCTGTGTTGGCGGCTTTGAGGTCAAGACACAGTCTGGGCCTTCTCCTAGGGCAGGGCTAAGGGATTCAAGCCAGGCAAGACTCGAAAGGAGTGATAGCACATCAGCTATCATCAGGTTATGGCCGAAAGGGTCGTTGTGGATACCAGTGTTTTTGTGGGGGCGCTGCTGGGCTCGGGTGGGCCGAGTCGGGCTGTATTGCGCTGCTGCCTGCAAGGAGCCTATCAACCGCTGATGGGCAATGCCCTCTTCTCGGAGTACGAATCTGTGATCGGGCGAGAGCGCATTTTGGCTCAGTGCCGCCTGAGTCAGGCAGAAATTGACACGTTGCTCCAAGCATTTCTGAGTGTGTGCCGATGGACGTTTATTTACTACACCTGGCGACCCAATCTCAAAGATGAGGCTGATAACCACTTGATCGAGCTAGCTGTGGCTGGCAATGCCACGGCCATAGTTACTCAAAATATTCGAGACTTTCAAAACGCTGAGCTGCTGTTCCCAAGTCTTAAAATTTTGACCCCAGCAGATATTCTTAAACGGTAGATTCTATGGCAACTCTGACGATTCGCTTGCCCGACGACAAACACGAGCGGCTGAAAGAACTGGCCCAAAGCCGAGGCATCAGCCTCAATAAGCTGATGGAGGAGCTGTCTACCATGGCGCTGGTCGAGTTTGACGCCTACACCCGATTTAAGGTGATGGCTGCGGCCGGCAACCCACAGGCTGGCCTACAGATACTGGATAAGTTGGATAATTTTGATCGCCCATAGTGGGCTGCTGTTTTGTGGCAGAGGTGCTGCTGTCGGCGTGACGGCCTGTCTACCCCTGCGATCGCTTGGGCAGACCCAGCTTTACCAACGCTAGCCACAGCAGCATTACCCCGGCTACGATCAGCGAGATCCACCGCACGGCGGGGATCTCGCTCTGGCGCACGGCGATCGCCACAAACGCCCAGACAAACACCAGGGTAAAGGCCACATCTCCGTGGCGGTAGATCACCAACTCGCCGATGATGGCCGCCACCACAATCATGGCCACAGTCCAGGTTACTGAAGAGATGCCCCAGCCGCCCCAGCTAGAGGCGTAGAGGGCCGAGGCGACGTTGACAATGGTGGCGACCGAAATCCAGCCCAGGTAGAGGCTAAAGGGAATGTGAGCCATCCAGCGGCGCTGGCGAGACACCCGCTCGCGGCCAATGCCCAGGGTCAAATAGATGCCCATCAGCGGGATCAAGATGCCCAACATAGCCAAAATTGACCAGCCAAACTGCTGAATTGAAAATAGCCCAATCCACACCGACTGGGCGATGCAGGCGACAATCAGCAGCCAGTTGACCCGCTGAAGCTGAGGGTCTTGCCGTCGCTGGGGGTGAAACTGATAAATCGCGTAGGCAAACAGCCCCAGGTAGACAATGCCCCAAATGGCAAAGGCGTAGTTGGCCGGGGTAATCAGCACCCCCGCCAGGATGGTGTTAGCAATTTCGCCGACGCTTTGCCCACCGGGCGGAAAGCGGTTGAAGAGGGTGTTAAACACCACCGCGCCGAGAACTGCGATCGCAGTCGCAATGGCAAGGCCCAGTCCAGCGCTAGAACGATTTTCAGGATTATCCATCAGGGCTGAAATAATGGGCTACCCCTATATTCCCCTGAGTGACGCTAAAACGCCACTATCCTGGGTCAGAATTGGCCCCAGTCAGCCTCCAGTAGACCTACGCATCCTCCGGTAAATCGCCTAAATCGTCATCGTCGGGTGCTTCGACGACGACTGGGGAACCGTTAATAGCCAGCTTTTCTCTGACCTGGGCCTCGACCTGGGCCGCAAAGGCAGCATCTTCCAGCAGCCGCTGCACGGTGTTGTCGCGGCCCTGGCCAATGTTGTCGCCGCCGTAGCTATACCAGGCCCCTTTGCGGGTGATCACGTCGGTTTGCTCGGCCAGATCGACCAGGCAGCCCATGGTCGAAATGCCCTGACCAAAGAGAATGTCAAATTCGGCAATGCGAAAGGGCGGCGCGACTTTATTCTTAGCCACCTTCACCTTGGCGCGAATGCCGTACTCTTCGGTGCCCTTTTTGAGGGTTTGAATGCGGCGAATGTCGAGCCTCACCGAGGCGTAAAACTTGAGGGCGTTGCCCCCCGTAGTGACCTCTGGGTTGCCGTAGGAGATGCCAATTTTCTGCCGCAGCTGGTTGAGAAAGATCACCGTGCAGTGCGACTTGCCAATGCTGCCGGTAATCTTGCGCAGCGCCTGGCTCATCAGGCGGGCCTGGAGGCCCACGTGGATATCGCCCATTTCGCCCTCGATCTCGGCGCGGGGCACCAGGGCTGCTACCGAGTCGATCACCACCACATCCACAGCGGCAGAGCGCACCAGCTGATCGACAATTTCTAGCCCCATCTCGCCCGTGTCAGGCTGCGACACCAGCAGCTCATCAATATTGACCCCCAGGGCCTTGGCGTAGATCGGGTCGAGGGCGTGCTCGGCATCGACAAAGGCGGCGACCCCGCCAGATTTTTGCACCTCCGCTAGGGCATGGAGGGCGACGGTGGTTTTGCCCGAGCTTTCGGGGCCGTAGATCTCAATCACCCGGCCCTTGGGCAGACCGCCCCCTAGGGCTAAATCCAGCGTTAGCGCCCCGGTGGGGATGGTTTCGACGGTCATGCGGCTGGCTTCGCCCAGGCGCATAATCGAGCCTTTGCCAAAGTTGCGCTCAATCTGGCTGAGCACCATGGAGAGGGCTTTTTGCTTTTCGGAACCGGCGTTGTTTTTAGATGCCATAGCTGCGGTGAGAGGTGAATCGACGGGTCAAGGATGAGATCGAGATGAAGCGTAACGGTGCCCTTAGTAAACCCCACTTCTGGCCGAGCAGGACAGCTACTTTCTGGGGAGGGTTAGAGAAGACCCACAGGCTGGGTGGCTGCGGTGAAGATAACGCCCTTGGGTTGTCTTTATCACAATAATATAGTACTTTTGAACTAAATTAATGAGCTAAATTGAGAAGGCCCCACATTGCTGGGCGGGTTTAAGCCGTCGTTACCGGGCTAAAGGGGTCGATGCCGATGGATATGAGCCGTTTGATTCATGTGTCGGTGTTTCCGGGCTGGGTGGCGGGGGTGACCTACCACCAGGG
>QBMN01000168.1 GCA_003241845.1 Shackletoniella antarctica
GTGCGGGGCCGTGGGGGGGCGCCGCCGATTGCCGCAATATTCGGGTCAGTTCGGCAATGCGAATGGGCTTGCTGATGTAGTCATCCATGCCCGCCTGGAGGCACTGATCGCGATCGCCCTGCATGGCGTTGGCGGTCATCGCTACAATCCGAGGGCGATCGCCGGGCCAGCGCTGGACAATCTGCCGAGTCGCCTCTAGACCATCCATTTCCGGCATTTGCACATCCATCAGCACCAGGTCGTAGGGCTGCTGTCCAATGGCCGTCAGCACCTCTAGGCCATTGGCCGCCACATCGGCCCGGTAGCCCAGGCGGCGCAAAATTTGCAGGGCCACCTTCTGGTTCACCATATTGTCTTCGGCCAGCAAAATCCGCTGGGGGTAGCGCTCTCCTAGGGTAGTGTCGTAGCCATTGGGCACAGGCCGAGGAATCACCCGCACCGGCTGGGGCCGACCGACTAGAGCCGAGGCCAGGGTGGCCATCAGCTGCGACTGCTTCACCGGCTTAGTCAGGTAAGCGGCAAAGGGGCTGAGCTCAGCCGCGCTGTGGGGCCAGCCCAGGGAGGTCAACATCACCAGGGGCAGCGGTCGCTGGGAAAACCGTTGGCGAATCGTTTGGGCCAGGGTGAGACCGTCCATTTCGGGCATTTGCATGTCGAGAATGGCCAGGTCAAAGCGCTGCCCCGCCAGAGCGGACAGGGCGGCGCTACCCGAGTCTACGGCCACAGTGGTCATGCCCCACGACCCGAGCTGTAGCTCAAGAATTTTGCGGTTGGTGGCGTTGTCGTCGACCACCAGCAGGTGGCAGCCCTGGAGCACGGTGGCCGGCGCAGCGGCGAGGGCCTGGGGCGGCTGCGGGTCGATTTGGGCCAGCAGGGTAAAGCAGAAGGTTGACCCCTGGCCCTCGCTGCTCTCTACCCAAAGAGTGCCCCCCATCAGCTCGCACAGGCGCTTGCTGATGGCCAGGCCCAGGCCGGTGCCGCCGTAGTGGCGGGTAGTAGAGGCGTCGACCTGGCTAAAGGGCTTAAACAGCCGGTCGAGGCGGTCTGCCGGAATGCCAATGCCGGTGTCTTTGACCGCCACCTGAATCTCGGTTTGAGGGTCGGGGCCAAGGCTGAGGGGCTTGGCGGTGACGGTAATAATCACCTCCCCGGCGGGGGTGAATTTAATTGCGTTGTTGACCAGGTTAACCACCACCTGGCGCAGGCGGCTGACATCGCCCAGCAGGTGCAGGGGCACCTCGGTGGGCAGCAGATAGGCCAGCTCTAGACTCTTTTCGGCGGCCTTGGCCGCCAGCAGGTCAAGGGCTTCTTCTAGGCAGGTGCGCAGGTTAAAGGGCTGGGTCTCGAGGTCAAGCTTGCCCGACTCTATTTTTGAGAAGTCGAGAATGTCGTTGATGATGGTGAGCAGGGTGTCGCCCGCGTTGCGGGTGGTTTCGACAAAGTCGCGCTGCTGCCCCGTGAGGGGGGTGTCGAGCAGTAGGCTGGTCATGCCGATCACGGCGTTCATCGGGGTGCGAATTTCGTGGCTCATCATAGCCAGAAATTCACTTTTGGCCTGGTTGGCGGCTTCGGCGGTGCGGCGGGCCTGCTCCAGGTCTTGCATGTGCTGGTGCAGCTGGGCTTCGGCTCGTTTGCGATCGCAGATGTCGGTCTGAATCCCCACAAAGTGGGTGAGCTGCCCGCCGGGGCTATAGATCGGCGAAATGCTCAGCTGGTTCCAAAACAGCTCGCCATCTTTGCGGTAGTTGACCACTTCCACCGTGCAGTCTGTGCCCTGGGCGATCGCCTGGCGCAGCTGTTGCAGGCCCGGCTGATCGCTCTGCTCGCTCTGCTCGCCCTGTAGAAAGCGACAGTTTCGCCCCAAAACTTCGGCGGCAGGGTAGCCGGTGATGCGCTCAAAGGCCGGGTTGACGTAGATAAGTGGGTTGTCGGGCTGGCTGGCGTCGGCAATCACAATGCCGTTGCTGCTGGCGGCGATCGCCCGCTCCTGGAGCCGCAGGGTTGCTTGCAGAGTTTGACGCTCGGCCTCGACCTGCTGCATCAGCTTTAGCTGACGGTGCAGCTCAAGCTGATCGACCACCTGAGCCGCCAGCATCTCGAGGGTTTGCCGCTGCATTGCGGTCAGGGTGCGGGGCACCCGGTCGGCAACGCAGAGGGTGCCTAGGGCGTAGCCGTCGGCGGTGACCAACGGCATGCCAGCATAGAAACGCAGGTGGGGTTCACCGGTGACCATAGGACTGTCGCGAAAGCGATCGTCGGCCAGGGCGTCGGGCACCTCAAATAGCTCAGGCCGCAAAATGACCTGGGCACAAAAGGCCAGGTCTCTAGATGTTTCGGTGGTCTCTAGCCCCACCTGGGCCTTAAACCACTGTCGTTGTTTATCGACCAGGCTGACCATGGCGATGGGCACCTGGCAGACCATGGCGATCAGCTGGGTGAGGTTGTCAAATCCTCTGCTGGGAGGGGTGTCGAGAATATGGTATTGGTACAGAGCCTCTAGACGACAGGCCTCGTCGGCAGGTAAGGGTACAGATTGCATCGGTTACTACCCCTCTAGGTAAATACTGAAAAAAGCTACCGCTAACCCTTTTCCAGCAAGGAGAACACTGACCTCAGCTTGCCCAAAGCAAATGCGTCAATCACTACACAAAACTTGATGTTGTGCCCCGGAAACGGTGTCGGTCTGGCCCAACGCTTGGGCACGTTCTATGCTTTTATCCTAGAGACTGCACTCGACCATTGCCGTCAGGGAAATGCTGAAGTCTACGGCTTTTTTCCCTGATGTTGGGCCGGGGGCACACCATGCCTAACCCCAGACCCACCCTAGAGCGGCGCACGGTGGTGAGATTCCTTGTCGATCTGGGCCACAGCCTGGGGCTGCGCTGCACCGCCGAAGGCGTCAGCCTTTCTCACCGACATTGGCTGTGATTTAGCCCAGGGCCACTACATCGGCCACCCGATGGCCGAAGATAAACTCTGGCTGTGGTTGGCTATCCACGGCCAGAGCTTGGCATCTGTCCCCAGCGGCAGCGGCTACCCCGCCAGCACAAAGTTGACCAGCTTGCCCGGCACCACGATCACCTTTTTAATCTCTTTGCCCTCGATGTAGCGCTGGGCCGCTTCCGACTCGCGGGCAAATTTCTCTAGCGCCGCCTTGTCAGAGTTGGCGGGCACCTCCAGGGTGCCGCGCGTCTTGCCCATGATCTGGATGACTAGGGTAATCTCATCGACCACCAGGGCACCGGGGTCAAACACGGGCCAGGGGGCACGGTGAACAGAACCGCTGTTGCCCAACTGGTGCCAGAGTTCGTCGGCTAGGTGGGGGGCAAAGGGGGCCAGCAGCAGCACCAGGGCGCGCACGCCTTCGGTGTAGACGACAGAATCCTTTGCGACATCTTTTGCGCCATCCTTTGCGACCGAGTCGGTCAGGGCGTTGCTGAGCTTCATCAGCTCCGAGACGGCGGTGTTGAACTGGTAGTCGCCGTCGATGTCTTCGGTGATCGCCTGAATGGCGGTGTGAACGGCGCGGCGCAGGGTTTTTTCGTCTTTGGATGGTTGGGTTTGGGGCGCACGGCGGTGCGCCCCTACAGTGGGTTCGGGTTGGGGCGCACGGCGGTGCGCCCCTACGGTGGTGATATATTCCGTCACCAGACGCCAGACGCGGTTGAGAAAGCGGAACTGCCCTTCCACATCGGCGTCATCCCACTCCAGGTCTTTTTCGGGCGGGGCTTTAAAGAGAATAAACATGCGGGCGGTGTCGGCCCCGTACTTGGCCAGCACCGACTTGGGGTCAACGCCGTTATACTTTGACTTCGACATTTTTTCGTAGAACACCTCCAGGGCGTCGCCCGTAGCGGGATCGACGGGGTTCTCTGGGTCGGCCACATCCTCAGGGGCGACATAGCGGCCAGTCTTGGGGTTTTTGTAGGCGGTGTTTTGCACCATGCCCTGGGTCAGCAAGCGATCGAAAGGCTCGTCGCAGGAAATCAGGCCGCGATCGCGCAGCACCTTCGTAATAAACCGCGAGTACAGCAGGTGCAAAATCGCGTGCTCAATGCCGCCCACGTACTGATCCACCGGCATCCAGCCGTTGGCCTTGATCGCGTCAAACGCCTGAGTAGGGTTCTTCGCATCGGTATAGCGCAAAAAATACCACGACGAGTCAATGAAGGTGTCCATGGTATCGGTTTCGCGCCGGGCAGGGCGATCGCAGCTAGGGCAGGGCACATTCACCCATTGCTCTAGCTGCGCCAGGGGCGACGCACCCCGACCTGAAAATTCCACATCTTCGGGCAGGGTGACGGGCAGCTGGTCATCGGGCACGGGCACAATGCCGCACTCGGGGCAGTGCACCACCGGGATGGGCACGCCCCAGTAGCGCTGGCGCGAGATCAGCCAGTCGCGCAGGCGATAGTTCGACTCGCCCTGGCCCTTTTGGTTGGCCTCCAGCCAGGCGATCGCGGCGGGCACACTCTCGGCCTCGCCCTTGCCCGCCGGGATGTCATTTAGTGGGCCAGAGTTGACCATCACCCCCTCGCCTGCCCAGGCGGCGGTCATGGTGTCGCCATCAATGGATTCCCCAACTGGCTGCACCACAAGCGTCACCGGCAGATCAAACTTGCGGGCAAACTCAAAGTCGCGCTGGTCGTGGGCGGGCACCGCCATAATCGCCCCGGTGCCATAGCCCATCAGCACATAGTCAGCAATCCAAATGGGGATTTTTGCGCCGTTTACCGGGTTCAGCGCATAGCTGCCCGTCCACACCCCAGTTTTTTCGCGGTCTTCGGCGGTGCGATCGATCTCGCTCTTGGCGGCGGCGGCCTTGCGATAGTCGTCTACGGCGGCGACGCGATCGGGGCTGGTCAGCTTTTCGACCAAAGGATGCTCCGGCGAGAGCACCATAAAGGTGGCCCCCCATAGAGTATCGGGCCGAGTGGTGAATACAGGCAGCGCATCGCCGCCCTCGGTGGTAAACACCACCTGCGCGCCCGTAGATTTGCCAATCCAGTTGGCCTGCATGGTGCGCACCCGCTCGGGCCAGCCGGGCAGTTTATCCAGGTCTTGCAGCAGCTCTTCGGCGTAGTCGGTGATTTTGAGGAACCACTGGCGCAGCAGCTTTTTCTCGACGATCGCCCCCGATCGCCAAGATTTGCCCTCGCTATCGACCTGCTCATTGGCCAGCACGGTCTGGTCGATGGGATCCCAGTTTACCGCCGCCTCTTTCTGGTAGGCCAGGCCCATGTGCAGCATTTGAATAAAAATCCACTGGGTCCAGTGGTAGTAGTCGGGGGCGCAGGTGGCCACTTCTCGCTCCCAGTCGTAGGAGAGGCCGAGTTCCTGGAGCTGGGCGCGCATTTGGCCAATGTTTTGCTCTGTCCACTGGGCGGGGTGAATGCCCCGGTCAATCGCCGCATTCTCGGCGGGCAGGCCAAAGGCATCCCAGCCCATGGGGTGCAGCACTCGGTAGCCCTGCATGCGCCGCACCCGCGCCACCACGTCGGTAATGGTGTAGTTGCGCACGTGGCCCATGTGCAGGTTTCCCGAGGGGTACGGAAACATTGACAGCGCGTAGAACTTGGGCTGGTCGGGGTTCTCGACGGCTTTATCTAGCCCTTGCTCAGCCCAGGCCTGCTGCCACTTGGTCTCGATGTCTGCGGGGGAATATTTATTGGACTCCACGTCCCTGGCTCCTACTGCTGCACTGGTGCGATGTTCCCCATCATAGCGATCAGTGGCGGCGGGTACGATTCGCTGATGGTGATCTTGCGTCAAATCAAATACCTGGAGAGAACCCGCAGACATGTTACTTCGCTCCCACTGGGGCTTTTTGGTGGCTGCTATCGTTCCCACGCTCTGCTGCCCCGGCGCTCCTGCGCCCCAATAGCAGGCGACGCTAGAGCGTCTAGGGGGGCGCAGGAGCGCTGGAGGGTGGAGACGAGTTAGGTTGCCCAGCCTACGAGGTCAACTGCTGAATGAGAAACAGCACCTCGGCGGCATCGCCGTAATAGAGGGCGGGGTCGTCGGCCAGCGCCGGGTCGCGGGAGCCGTTGAGGATTGTGACCATCGCCTGGATGAGCTGCTTGCGTGAGGCTGAGGTGTCAGGTTCGTTAGCGAGCTGAACCAGTTCGCTGCACAAAGATGGGATATCTGACTGCTGGCTCAGCAGCCCCGAGACCTGATCGACCAGCTTGCCGCCGTAAGACTGTGCGTAGCCGCCCTGCTGCCGATAGGCCAGGTAGGCATCGCGGGCCTGGTGCCACGCCGCCCGCGCCGCCGCTGGGTTGCCCGTTGCGGTTTCGATGTCGTGCAGAATGTCGAAGGTTTTCCAGGGTTCAGCTGCATGGCCGAATTGCTGTTTACACTCGATCGCCCGCCGGATCTCCCCTCGCGCTTCGTCGTAGCGCTGGAGATTGCACAGCGTGCTGGCGATGTTGCTGCGGCGTAAACCTTCACCTTTTAAATCACCCTGCTCAACGGCAATATCCACCGCCTGTCGGTAAAAAGTCACTGCCTCTTCGGGGCGATTGAAGCCTTCGTCATAGAGACTCCCTAGCTCAGTCAAACTCATCGCCTGCCCGGCCCGATCGCCAAGCCGAGTCATAATCTCCAGGGACTGGCGGTAGGCGGCTTCTGCCGCGTCGTACTGTTTGGCTGCTTGGTACACCATGCCGGTCTGGTGCCAGGTGCCGGCTACCGTTTGGGGTTCGTTTTGCTGCTCAAACAGGGTGCGGGCAGCTTCGTACTCTGCGATCGCCTCCCCATACCGCCCCTGCATCGTTCGCACCGTGGCCAAATTTCCCTTCCCGACCGCCACCTGCCGAAAATCCTCCAGATTTTCAGCCCGTGCGATCGCTTCCTCGTACTTAGCCGCCGCATCCTCCAGTCGCCCCAAGGCTTGCAGGCAGTCGGCCTGTTCGGTCAGGGCGACGGATGCCATAGGTTCTCCCCGCTGCCCCAGCGCCTCAAACAGCCGCTGGGCTTCTATAAACCGCTCCAGCGCCGGGGCCGCCTGCCCCGCTGTCTTCAGTACCCGACCGAGCAGAAAATGGGCGATCGCCAAATCATAATCCGCGCCGCGATAGGCGGTTGGCCCCACCGCCTGGGCTGTGGCCAGCAGCGCCTGGGCCTGGTCATAGGCGGCTGGCAGTTGCCCCTGCCCCAGCAGTCGCTCAATTTGCAGGCGCTCATTCTCAAAGCGGGCGTGGCCCCACTCGGGCAGGGCTGCGGCAGCTCGCTCCCGCAGGGCCACCGCCCGCGCCAGGGCCTGGGGGCGGTTGAGGGGGGCCAGCAGTTGCTCAATCTTTGCGGCGGTGTTGGCTACCGGCTCGGCCAGGGAGCGATCAGCCTCCACCTGCTGCCCCAGATAGTCGAGCAGGGCCATTAGGTTGGGCAGCTCTAGCAACCCCAACCGTTGAGCCAGTCGGCTGTCCTGGAAACGTTGCTGGTACAGAAAAGCGACCAGTTGCACCATGGCCTCGGCCCAGGTGGTGGTGAGCTGGGCCAGGTGCTCTGGGGGTTGCCCCAGCTGTAGGTAGGTGGGCAAAGCCGGGTCGAGCCGCAGGTAGCGATATTCCAGCAACTCAGCCATCCCAACATTCACCAGAGATGCGGCGTATTCATCCACAGCATTCTCATCAATCTCCATTACTCTCGCGATGATGCTGAGTTGTCCTCCTCCGTGAAACACCGCCAGCCGGTTTACCCGCTCTCTCACCTCATCGGGCAACCGCCGCAGCGACAGCTCTACGCTGGCGTAGAGCGAGTTTTCTCTGTCGCCCGCATTCGCTCTCTCTAGCTGGGCCATTAGCCCCGCCACAGTGCTGGTGGTGGCCCGCACCCCGTGGGCCACTTCGCGGGCCAGCAGCACCAGGGCGCGGGGGTGGTGGTTCACGGTATCCACCAGTTCGGCAATCTCTGCGGGGGTGGTGGCGTTGTCGCTGGCAGGGGGTTCCCAGCCGTGCTGGGCCATCACCTGCTCCACCAGCTGTATGGCTTCGGTTTCGCTCAGCCGCCCCAGCTCTACGGTGCATTTGGCCTTGTCAAAGGGGGCGGGCAGTGGCTCTCGGCTGGTCAACAGCAGGCGGCAGCGGCTGTCTGCGGCCAGCAGGCGACTCGCCAGGGCCAGCAGCTCGGTCACATCTGCCACCCCGGCGGGGTTGTTGCCCTGGGCATCGGGCAGCACGCTCTCTAGGTTGTCGAGCACGATCACCGTGGGGTGGTCGCGCAGGGCGCGCTCAATGGGTTGCAGGGCGGCGGTCAGGTCGTCGCCATACTGGGCCACGGTGTACTGGGGCAACAGCTGCCGCCCGATCGCATCCACCACGCCCTTCACATCCTGCACATTCTGCGACTCTACGCTGACAAAGGCGGCGCGGCCAAAGCGGCCAGAGCGCACCAGCCAGCGGGCCAGCTCGGTGGTCAGGGCGGTTTTGCCCAGGCCACCGCTGCCGCACACCACGGCGTAGGGCTCTTGCTGTAGCAAGCGCTCCAGCGTTAGCAGGGTGCGGCTGCGCCCCACAAAGTGGTGCTCTGGGGGGTTGGGCAGGTTGCCGAGCTGCACCTGTCGCCGTTGGCGACCTAGCCGATCCGCCGCTTCTCCCACCGTCACGGTAAACAGCTGGGGGTCGTCTTTTTCTTGGTAGAGCACCGGCACAAACCAGTCTTGCAGCTCCAGGTTGCCTGCCCCCATAATCTTGAATCGGTAGGGGTCGCCGTAGAGGGCGACTTGCCCGGCCAGCATGGCATCGCCCACCCGCTTGCCCTCCGCCAGACTGGTATAAAACCGCTCCACAAAGCGGCGGGCGGTTTCGACTAGCACCGAGTGGCTCATGGCCACCACCGAGCCCACGCCTTCTTCTAGCAGCTTGGCGGCGACCGAGGCCATGGGGTCGGCGGTAGATTGGGCGGTCTGGCAGGCTTCTAGAAAAATTAGCGGCACGCCGTACTGGTTTAGCTCCGCCGCCAGCTCCGGTGCGTGGACGAGTTTGAGCAGGCGCTGGCCCAGCTTTTGGTGATCGCGGGGGTCTTCAAAACATAGGGCACCCAGGCCCACCTGCCGGTCATAGACGCCGTGGCCGTCGAAGTGGACGATTTCGTAGGGGTCGTTTTCGGCGATGCCCCGCTGGAGGGCCTGCTGCATCGCTAAAAAGGTAGGCGGCTGCAACAGGTCTACCTTTACCAGGGCTTCGCCCAGGTTCTCGACGGCACTCACCAGGGCCAGGGCGCTGATGCGGTGGTCGATGTAGCCCACTGCGCTGCCCTGCTCGTCAATCTCTGGGCGGGGGCTAACCAGCAGCACTCGAATGGGCAGGTCGGCCTTGAGGGTTTGGGTTAGCTCCCGATTTGGCAGTCGCCGCCGCACCCGCACCCCGTTTGCCCCTTGGGAGAGATAGCCCTTGCCATCGTGCAAAATTTCCCAGGGTAGCGACAGCAAATCGCTGGCGGCTGCGCGAAATTGGTCGGCTTCATTGTCGGGGGTGCCTTCCACAGGGTCACTATCCACCTGCACCGAAAAGCGACGGCTGCCGCGTTTTTGTCGCCAGGCTTCTAGCGGTTCTCGGGCCGACTCGCCACTGACGGCAGCTTGATACAACGCCTGACCCCACGCAGGTAGGGCCGCTTCTGTCTGGTTCGCCCGCTGCTTAAACACCCCCGTTGGCCACTGGTAATACTTCTCGATGTACCAGCGAAGGTCATCTAGCTCCACTGGCCCCAGGGGTGCGGTAAAGCGGTAGCGGCGGCTAGTGATTTCGCGGCTGTGGTCGGCGGGGATGTAGATAAGCTCGGCGGTGGCGGCGGCGCGGCGAATGCCGTCTTGCTCGGTAATGTGGGGGTCGATGAGCTTCAGCAGCAGCTCTTCGACGGGCTGAACCTCAACGATTTGACCCGAATCTCTATCCGTCGGCAGCTCTAGCCCCAGGGCCGCTGAGATTTGCGGAATGGCTTCGGTCAGACCGTTGGGGGCATCACTCACCACAATGTGGAGCGGATCGCCAGGGAAGAAGGGCTTCAGCAATCCCAGCGGCGTCCCCGGCAGCACCACAGAAATCACTTTGTAGCCGTCGGTGCGCTGCTGGGCCGTGGCCTGGGCGATGCCCAGCTCTCGCTGCACCCACGCAGAGCTCAGGGCCTCAATGCTGACCACCACCAAAAAATAGCGGGCCGTGCGAATGCTGGTTTCAATGACAGCCTCTAGATCATCACCACCAGTGATCTCGCGGGAATCTACCCAGGGTAGCTGGCCGTGCAGCGCTAGCATTTGCCGCAGCCGCTGGACTATGGAGTCGTTTTGGGTGGAATGGGAGATAAAAATATGATCGCCCATGCTCTGGCTTACCCTAGCGAGGTGGTGGTTGAGCGCTGGCTACCGTTGGCCATGGCCCCACAGATATACCACTA
>QBMN01000169.1 GCA_003241845.1 Shackletoniella antarctica
GTGGGTAGGTGGGTAGGGGCGCACAGCGGTGCGCCCGTACGGTGGGTGGGTAGGGGCGCACAGCGGTGCGCCCCTACGATGGGTGAGATATCGGGTAGGGGCGCACAGCAGTGCGCCCCTACTACAGATTCTTAACAGAGATAGCCTTGACAGTTATGGGATAAACAGTAACAATGAATACAGAAACAAATCGTTCATCTCTCTCACAAGAGACGGAAGTAGAGCAATCGCTCGAAGGAACGCGCCTCTGTTTACACACCTTCACTCATTAAGGAGAGGCGAAAGATGTCCTTGAAGTATCGCGGCGTTGAATATGAACCAGCTACCTCCCAGGTAGCCGTATCTGAAGAAGTGATTGGTCGTTACCGTGGCGCTGTGGCTACTCGCCACGTAGCCAAGCAGGTTAAGGCCGATCATCCCCAAGGTCTAAAGTACCGTGGGGCGGTGGTTCGATAGATTAAGTTTGCCCGGTTAGGCTAAGCAATGGCCCCAGATGCTAGCAGTCGGGGCTGTTGTATGACCTGACGCCGTCTGACTTTTTACCGGGCGGGCAGGGGTTTTCCTGAATCGTAATTTTGCCTGAATTGTAATTCTGATCTAGAAGGCACCCCTGCGGGGGTGCTTTTTTGTGCGGTAGGCTTACAGCTAAAGCAAGTCGCTACGGGTAGGGCAAACGTTGGTCATTGGGGTCTACCTGCTGGGTTTAGTTACCGGGGCGCTGCTGCTAATTTGGCAGCAGCGCCGACAACGCCGCCGTGAACAACGGCTCATGGCTACCCTCAAAGCGACCGACTGGCCCACGGCCCTAGGGCAGGTTGAGCAGCTGTTGCAGACCCAGCCTCAGCAGCAGCGCCAGCTGCGATCGCTGGGCACCAGCCGCGATACCCTAGAGCACATTTTGCAAAAGGCCCCCATTGGCTACCTGCAGGTTGACGAAGAAAATCAGCTGGTTTGGTGCAACGCCCAGGCCAACCGGCTATTGAAGATGAACCAACCCCTGACCGGGTCGGTACAGCGGCGACTGCTGCTAGAGGTCGCCCGCTCCTACGAACTCGATGCCCTGATTGAAGAGGCTAGAGAACGACAAACCTGCTGTCAGCAGGAATGGATGCTCTATCAAATTTCCCCTGATCCGTTCCATCCCAAAGAAGAACCGACCTATCCGCTGCGGGGCTATGCCATTCCCCTAGACAATGGCGAGGTGGGTGTATTTCTCGAAAACCGCCAGGAGGCAGCCCTGCTGGTGCAGCAGCGCGATCGCTGGACCTCTGACGTCGCCCACGAGCTTAAAACCCCCCTGACCTCCATTCGCCTGGTGGCCGAAACCCTCCAGCCCCGAGTTGACGAATCCCAGCGGCGCTGGCTTGATCGTCTGGTCAACGAAACCATCCGCCTCAGCAACCTGGTCGAAGACCTGCTCAACCTCAGCCGCCTCCAGGGCGATCAATTCCAGGGCCTCAATCTCAAGCCCGTCGATTTGCCCCAGATGATTCAGCGAGCCTGGGACAGTCTAGAACCTCTGGCCCAGGTAAAGGAGCTAGAGCTGGCCTACGTAGGCCCTTGCCAGTGCCTAGTGAACCTCGATGAACCCCTGTTTCATCGGGTGCTGCTTAATCTGCTCGACAACGCCATCAAACACAGCCCCAGCCACACCACCATCTACGCCCGTCTGAGTCTGGGCAATCCCCTGGCGACCCCAGCCGACGGCGGCGATCGCCCCGGCCTCTTCCTAGAGGTGATCGACACCGGGGCAGGCTTTAGCCCCAAAGATTTACCCTACATTTTTGATCGTTTTTACCGGGCCGACCCATCGCGCACCCGCAGCGGATCGGGGGCAGATTTAGCCCCCACCGACCCTGGTTTAACCCCGGCGGTGAGTCGCGGCTCTGGCCTGGGGCTGGCCATTGTCAGCCAGATTGTAGAGGCCCACAGCGGCACCATTACCGCCGCTAACCATCCTGACCTGGGCGGGGCCTGGCTACAGCTGCACCTACCGGCTGAGGCCATGTTAGACCAGCCCAAGGGGGCGATCGCCGCCCAAAAGCCCGCCTAGATCTTAGCCTCAAACCCGTAACTCACACCCCGCAATCTATACAAACACCAAATTACAAACACCAAATCGTCCCGATTGAGAACTTATACTCAGTCTCCATTAATTGCTGTCATACTGTGTGAGCGGGTCAACCCAAACCCGGTGGGCTACCCGCAGTAATTGGTGCCAGGTATGGCAGAGCGGCTACAAAAAATTCTTTCCCAGTACGGGGTTGCCTCTCGGCGGCAGGCCGAGGAGCTAATTACGACTGGGCAGGTGCAGGTCAATGGAGCCGTCGCCCACCTGGGCCAGCGAGCCGACCCCCAGTGCGATCGCATTGAGGTCAACCATCAGCCGATCCAGACTAACCATCGCCCTGTCCAGCACTATCTGCTGCTTCACAAACCCCTGGGCATGGTTTCCACCTGTGCCGACCCTGAGGGCCGCCCCACCGTACTCAGCGCCCTGGCCCCTGACCTGCACAACATCGGCATTCACCCCGTCGGCAGGCTCGATGCCTACAGCACTGGGGCGCTGCTGCTCACCAACGACGGCAACTTTACCTTTCGCCTCACTCACCCCCGCCACGACGTCTCCAAAACCTATGTAGTGCGCCTAGAAGGGCAGGTTTCACCCGCAACTCTAGCCACCTGGCGTCAGGGCATTGAGCTAGACCACCGGCCCACTCGACCCGCCCGCGTCCGGGTGATCGCCGCTGACAACCACTACACTAAGCTGGAGATTATTCTCCAAGAGGGGCGCAACCGACAAATTCGTCGAGTCGCTGAGGCCCTAGGGCATCGGGTGCTAGAGTTACATCGGGTTGCGGTTGGTTCGGTCTCCCTGGGCCGCCTAGATGTGGGGGCTTACAGGGCTTTATCATCTGCCGAAATTGAGGCATTATTAGCTGAGTCATCGGTTTCATCAGCCTCCCTAGGCCATCTGCCCCAGCCATCAGCTAGCCATTCGTCATCTTGAGCCAAAATTTCTCTATATGAAGACAAAAGACTTGGTCAATCCCAATGCTCTCTACCGAGAGCAGCTCACAGAACTCGGCACCTTGCTACAGGCCGCGCGGCAGCAGCAGGGGCTAGCTCTTGAGGTGATGGCGGCCAAGACGCTGATTCGGCCCAGCCTGCTAGCGGCGATCGAGCAGGGCGACCTCGACAGCCTGCCCGAGCCTGTGTACATTCGTGGGCTAATTCGCCGCTACGGTGACGCCCTTCAGCTCGACGGCGAAACCCTGGCCAGCCAGTTCTTTACCCCGCCCAGCATTCAGCGCCGCTCTTGGCAAGAGTCTCCCGCAGCCCAGTTGCGCCCTTTGCACCTCTACGGCGCCTACTTTGCGCTGCTGTTAGCCGCCATTAGCGGGCTGTCCTACGTGCTAAAGCAAGCCGCGCCCGAGGCCACCATGCTGCCGCCCCTGGCCCCCCTCAGCGAGGTCGAAACCGCCACCACAAATAATGCTCCCGACGACAGCACGACGGCCCTGACCCCAGAGGCCAACGAGCCTCAGGCCCCCATCAAGGTCAAAATGACCCTCACCAGCCAGTCGTGGCTCCGGATCACCTCCGACGGCAAAACCGAATTTGAAGGCATTTTGCAGTCGGGAGATACCCGCCTCTTGCTGGCCGATCAGGCCCTCACCATTCGAGCGGGCAACGCGGGCGGCGTCATGGTCAGCTACAACAACAAAGAGGCAGAGGCCCTAGGCCAACCCGGCATGGTGCGCGAAGTCACCTATTCTCCCGGTGAGGCCATCAGCCTCGCCTGGTAGACAAGCTAAATTCAAGTCCAGAATTCAAACCTAAGATCTGGAGTTCTGCCTATGACAAAACACTAGACCCTAGACTGTACTTGGTGTAGCACCTCTAACCGTCTAGCCAATCATCACAATCAATCTAAGAGTGTCCCAACTAAGGGATCAGCAATTCAACATCCCAGCGTCATTCCCGCGCAGAGCCTGCCCCCGCGAAAGCGTGGGGCGGAAATCCATCATGGGTCTTCTGCTAACGTCGGTATCGGGCATATACAACAGTTGGGGGATCCCCCCTGCCCCCCTTAAAAAGGGGGGTCTGAGTCCGATTCAAAGTCCCCCTTTTTAAGGGGGATTTAGGGGGATCACTAGATTTAGTAGGTAGTCCCCCAACCTCTAGATGCGCCCGTCGGTATCTTATTTCAACGCCAGCCCTTAAAGACTTAGGACAATTCTGTCAACGAAAATACCCAAGGGTTTTGCTGCCTCCTCAGGACGCAGGCTCTGCGCCTCTACCTGGTGGTATCTTCTTTCCTGGAGACCTCCTTATTCGGGATCTCCCCGCGATCAGCCCAACGTGCCAAGGTCGCATTCTCGGCACGTCCTTGGGCGCATTCTCGGAATGTTTTTTTAGCTGAGATACTCTCAAGCCCTGCGGCCTCAGCACCCCAGCCAAAGGGGTACTCGGGCCGCAGGGCCATTTTTTTAGTGCGCGTCCCCTTACCAGGCTACTTTTTCTTCACCGAGCTGGTTGAGGGCGAGTTCACTATGGGGGTAGCGGTGGTCTCACCCCCTTCCAGCTGCTGCATGTCGAGAATAAAGGGCAGGTTGCCGCCCTGGCCCATCACCAGCACCTTGGGCACCTGGGCACCGCCGTCTTTCCAGGCCTCGATCGCTTCTTTTTGCAGCACCAGCTGGCCCCCCTGGGCCTTGAGGGTTTCGGCAATCAGACGCTGGGCCTCGGCTTGGCCTATGGCTCGGTTGATCTCAGCCTGGGCCTCCTGCTCAGCTTCTTGGGCAATATAGACGGCCCGGCGGGCGCGCTGCTCGGCAATTTGCTTATCTTCTACGGCCTTGGCAAAATCGGTCGAGAAGTTTAGGTCGACTACGCTGGTGTCAAGCACCAGAATGCCGTACTTGGCCAAGCGGGTGGTGAGGGCGTCGTCAAAGTCTTGCTTTAGCTCGGCCCGCTGGGTAATTGCCTCTTCAACGGTGCGGCGGGCGGCGGCAATCTTAAACGACTCCTGGGTTTGGGGCGCGACAATCTTAGACACCAGGTTTTCGAGGGTGCCCTGGGTACGGCGAATATTGACCACCTCGGTGGGGTCGAGGCGAAAGTTAATAGCAAAACGGCCCGAGAGGTCTTGCAGGTCTTTGGTAGAGCTTTGGGCGGGCACCTCAAACTTCTGCACCGTCACGTCGTACACGTCTACGTTGGACACCAGGGGCGGCTTCAGGTGAAGGCCCTCGAGTAGAGCACCTTCCTGAGATTTACCGAGAACGCTAAGCACCCCGGCCTGGCCGGGGTTAATAATCACAAAACTGCTGGTCACCAGGGCCAGGGCCACGATGGCGAGAACACTGAGCACCACGGGGGGCCAGTTGAGGGTCGAAGATTTCAACGGAAGATCCTTATCACACTGCCCCTTTAAGGTATCGGCTATTGGGCCAGGGCGGGGGAGTTCTTCACCAATGCTGACGATCTCGCGCCCACACCCGCTACTCGGGTAGCCCGGTTACCTGGCCCGCCCCGGCCACCACCTCGCCCACCAGGTAAGCCGCCACCTGATGCTGGGCCAGCCAGCTCATTGCCTGGTCTACCTCGGCCTGGGGCACCACCAGGGCAAACCCCAGGCCCATATTAAAGGTGTGGTAAAGATCTGCCTCAGGCACCTGCCCCGCTTCAGCTAGCCAGGTAAACAGCGGCGGCACCGACCAGCTGCCCATGGTCAGGTGAATGCTCTGATCTGACCCCAGGCAGCGGGGCAGGTTCTCGGGCAGGCCGCCACCGGTAATGTGGGCCATACCGTGGATGGTCAAGCCTTCGCGGCGGGCATTGAGTACTGGGTCTACATAGATCCGGGTGGGAGTGAGAAACAGCTCCCCGAGGCTGAGGTCGCCCAGGGCTGGCACCGACTCGTCCCAGCGGTAGCCGGAGCCGCCGCCGGGGCGATCGCCCTCGGCCACCACCTTGCGCACCAGGCTAAAGCCGTTGCTGTGCAAGCCGCTGCTGGCTAGACCAATCACGCGATCGCCCACCTGCACCTGGCTGCCATCCAAGATTTGCGATTTTTCCACCACGCCCACGCAAAACCCGGCCAGGTCATACTCACCGGGGCCGTAGAACCCCGGCATTTCAGCGGTTTCGCCCCCTAGCAGGGCACAGCCCGCCTGGCGGCACCCGGCCACAATGCCCTCTACCACATCAGCTAGGGCCGCCGGCTCCAGTTTGCCGGTAGCCAAATAGTCGAGAAAGAAGAGCGGCTCGGCCCCGCTGGTGAGAATATCGTTGGCGCACATGGCCACCAGGTCGATGCCGACCGTGGTGTGGCGCTGGGTAGTTTGGGCAATTTTGAGCTTGGTGCCCACCCCGTCGGTGCCCGACACTAGCACCGGCTCGCGGTAGCCGGTGGGCAGCTCGCAGAGGCCGCTAAACCCGCCCAACCCGCTGAGCACCTCAGGACGGCGGGTGCTCTCTACCATGGTGCGAATGCGCTGTACAAAGCTGCGTCCCGCCTCTACATCTACACCAGCATCCCGATAGTCCATGGGGTTAATCCTTACGTGTGGCCAGTCTCTTACCTTAGAAACAGGGGTCAGCTTCGTCAATGGGTGTCAATCGGTTATCCAACTAATGGATTATTAAAAAAAGGGAGGGTATTCAAGGCAGCAAAAGCAGTGATGGCAATGCCAAAGCCTTTACACTCAACCCTATAAAAACGTGGAGGATTCGGGATCCGAGTTCTGCGATCGCACCGCGAATCCTCCACCATCAGCCCAGTATTTTGCCGTTACGGGAACCGCTCTTGTTCCAGAATCTTGATCCTTTGCTGACAAAAACCGCTCAAATCCGCAAATAGACTGATTGTATTTACATAACTAATGTGGTCTGACCCATAACAAATTTAAAAGTCAACTCAAGTGTCGCTAGCCCCAAAAAGTCCAGCCACCGCGCCAGCTTGAGGGATTTCTGTGTGAGTAGCTATTTTTTTATTTTGTAGCCGAAAGGTAAGTCCACCGAATCTCCCCGGATTCGCAATGCTGTTTCAACGTGCTAAGTTACATTTCGACAAAAACCGAAGACCGATCTGTAACGGGTAAGGGACGCAAGGCAGTGCCTGTGCTGCCTGTTCTGCTGCTTCTCACTGGGGCCAGAATTTGTTTCCTGCTCTTCCTGCTGAATTCTTTTGGTATACATGAAACATTCCCTATTGGGCGGGCTGACGGTTGCCGTCGCCATGTCCGCTTTCGGAGCACCGTTGCCCAGCCAAGCTCAGGATACTAGCGCCAGCGGTCTTTCCCGAGACACTGAAGCCGAACATCATGCCGATGCCCTATCCATCTCCCAAGAGACTCTCCTTCAACCCGCTGATCCAGGTGTACTGGTCGACGCCGACCCTTCAAACCCTGAGACCGACAAGCCTGAGTCAGCCCTACTCATTCAGCCTTCTGACGAAACCGAATCAGCCGTTGACCTAGCCACGGTCTACCCCCACGCCCTAGATACCCGGCAGGCCGCTACGCTCTATATCCGGTCAATTCCGGTGGTGACTGTGCTGGGCGACGAGCTAGAAACTCTTAGCGCCAGCAGCAGCCCCGCTGCGGGTTCTCCCGACCACGAGGCTCCGGCCAAGCGAGCCAGCGAAATCTTAGCTCACCTGCAAGAGCTAGCGGCCGATGGCGATGCTGCCGACATCAAGGCCCGCTGGGATAGCGAAGATAATGCTTTTGTAGTTGCCTGGGGCACTGAGGCTATTCTTACCCTCGATGACCAAACCATCTTGCCCGACACCACTAGAAACCCCGGCGAAGATGCCCTGCAAGTTGCCAATCGGCTGCGGCGACTACTGGGTGATGCGCCACCCCTGGCGCGGGTTGAAGGGCTGCCCCAACCCTCCGCCCCTGATCGGCGTATAGGAATCGTGACATCGACTCTAAGCGGCATGGCCTCTTGGTATGGCCCTGGCTTCCACGGGCGACGCAGCGCCAGCGGTGAGGTATTTAACCAAAATGCGCTAACGGCGGCCCACCGTACCCTGCCCTTTGGCACCCAGGTGAGGGTCACTAGCCTGGCCTCAGGTCAATCCGTGGTGGTGCGTATCAACGACCGAGGCCCCTTTGGCCATGGTCGAGTAATTGACCTGTCAGCGGCTGCCGCTGCCCAAATTGGCTTGAGGGCCAGCGGCGTTGGCCGTGTACAACTTGAGGTGCTGTCGGCCCAATAGCCGCGTTCACCCAACGTTTCTTGACACTGCATCCCTGGCTGCTGCTGCGTCCCTGGCTGCTGCTGCGTCCCTCGCTGTTGCTCCGTTTGATGCAGTTGTGAGTCTGCCAAAGCCCCCCTAGTTACCCCGGCTAGAGGGGTTTTTGGATGAGAGTTTCTAGCCTGAGGTCTGGAGATAAAACAAAATGAGGTCATGCAAAAGACGTTCCAGGGCAGCGCTTGAACCAATATGTTCTCGACTGTAAATCTGGTAGGGTATTACCGCTGGAAAGGGGTGGCCAGAAGTTCAGCTGTCACACTCAGCTGTTATCCATAGTCACGCGGCGAAGGTAGGACATTGTGCGGGTACTCAAGACGGTTGACGGGTTAAGGCGCTATCTGGCCCAGGAGTACGGCAAAGCTATAGCGGCAGAGGAGGCTCCAGCGATGGGTCTGGTGCCAACCATGGGCAGCCTGCACCAGGGGCACCTCAGCCTCATTGAACGAGCCCGGCGAGAAAATGCCCTGGCTCTAGTCAGTATATTTGTGAACCCGCTCCAGTTTGGCCCCCAGGAAGACCTAGCCCGCTACCCCCACACCCCAGAACAAGACCTGCACCTCTGTCAGCAGGCCGGGGTCGATGCAGTATTTATGCCCACTCCAGAGGTCTTCTACGGCCACCGTGCCCCTCTAGCGACAGACATCACCCAGGTAATTCCTCCCAGGGGCATGCTGGCGGCGCTGTGCGGCCCTCATCGGCCTGGCCACTTTGAGGGCGTGACCACTGCGGTGACTAAGCTGCTCAGTCTGGTGGCCCCCAGCCGGGCCTACTTTGGCTATAAAGACGCGCAGCAGCTGGCGATTCTCAAACGCCTCGCCAAGGACTTGAATCTGCCTGGCAAGATCGTCGGTTGCCCGATCGTGCGGGAGGCCAGCGGCCTAGCCCTGAGTTCACGCAATATCTATTTGAGCGCTACTGAGCGACAGCAGGCGGCGGCGCTCTATCGGGGGTTGATGGCCGCCCAGGATCACTTTAAGGCCGGGGAGCGCCACTGCTCAGCGCTGGTGGCGGCGGTACGGCAAGAGCTGGCCCAGTCGTCGGCCCTGCGGCCCCAATACGTAGAGGTGGTGCACCCTGAGACTCTGCTGCCGCTGGACTCTATTGAAACCCTGGGAATGCTGGCGGTGGCCGCCCACCTAGGCGACACCCGCCTGATTGACAATGTGCTGCTGCGCGATCGCCAACCGATTGTGGCCATTGACGGCCCCGCCGGGGCGGGCAAGTCTACGGTGGCCCGCCAGGTCGCCCAGCGGCTCGGTTTGCTCTACCTCGACAGCGGTGCCATGTACAGGGCGGTGACCTGGCTAGCCCTAGAGCGGGGAGTCGATGTGCAGGACGAGGTGGCGATCGCCGAGCTAGTCCAAGACTGCGACCTGCACCTCACCGCCTCGGGCGATGACCCTGCCTTTGCTGCTTACCCCAGCCGCATCTGGCTCAACGGGCAGGAGGTCACCCAGCTGATTCGCAGCCCAGGGGTCACGGCTCAGGTGTCGGTGGTGGCGGCCCAGCCCACGGTGCGAGAAACCCTGCTTCAGCAGCAGCAGCAGTATGGGGTGACCGGCGGTGTGGTGATGGAGGGCCGCGATATTGGCACCGAGGTGTTTCCCCAGGCGGAGCTAAAGATTTTTCTCACCGCCTCAGTGGCAGAGCGGGCCCGCCGCCGCCAGCGCGATCTGGCGGCCCAGCAGCAGTCGCCGGTAGATCTCAGCGAGCTGGAGCAGGCCATTGACGAGCGCGATCGCAAAGACAGCAGCCGTCGCGTGGCCCCCCTGCGCCAGGCCGACGATGCGATCAAGTTAATCACCGACGGCCTCTCCATTGAGGGTGTGGTGGAGGAAATTGTGGCCCTTTACCGGGAGCGAATAGAACGATGAAAGGGTGAACCCAAAAACAACAGCACCCCACCCACTCACTCACCCATCTACCCAAAATTCCCTGCGCAACATCAGGGCAGACACATGGGTCTGCCCTGATGTTGCGCAGGGAATTTTGGGTAGATGGGTGAGTGAGTGGG
>QBMN01000016.1 GCA_003241845.1 Shackletoniella antarctica
ACTATTCCGCTGCGCTCCATAGCGGCGGGTGAGCTCAATCGTTATGAGAAAATGCATTTTGCCAATAATTTGATAAACAATGCTTCCTGAGCCAACCAGTAATTAATTGAGATTATTTATTGGATAACTTTATTCAGCGGTGCATCATCGCGCGGCGTGACACACCCTACTTTTTGCCTAGCCAAACACCTGGTCTACGGTCAGCGACAACCCCGGAAACGTGGGGGAAACGATGGGCTGGCTGCCTCGAAACTGCTGTAGCTCAAACTCCCCATCTACCAGGTGGCAAAGAGTAAAGGTGGGTTGCTTCGGCGAACCAACATAGCGCCGACCACCTAGCCCCAGGTAATCTACAATCCAGTATTCCTGAATGCCGAAGGCTTCATAGTCAGCCAGCTTGAGCAGATAGTCGTCTCGCCAGTTAGTAGACACGACCTCCACCACCAGTTTGATCGACTGGCCCTTGGTAATCACCGATTCTCCCTCCCATCGGGGTTCGTCGGCGATCGCCAGTTCATCTAAAACGACAATATCTGGCTCATAGCCCACGTCGTTCGAGAGTTTAGTCACACAGTCTTTCGGAATGAAATAGGGGGGAATGAAATGGGGCTGGCTAGCGCTGCGATTGGCTGCACCCAGCTCAAAGGCCAAATTGCCTGCCAGCTTAGAGTGCTTTCCCCTTGGTTTGGGCATCTCGACCACCATCCCCCGCCGCAGTTCGTAGCGATACTCCGAATTCTCTGGATACCACTCCACGAATTCGTCAAAGGTAATGGGGGCTTTGTCCAGTACGGCAATCATGGGGCTTTTGTTTAATTTATCGAAGCTACTACCTACCCCTTCGCGTCGCCATCCTTGCCGCTGACAAAGCGATGGGCTACGGTTTCAGGCTGAATAGCTGAGAGAATAGTGTGACCCGAGTCGGTGATGATCACAGCGCGGGTGCGGCGACCGTAGGTGGCGTCGACCAGCTGCCCGCGCTCGCGGGCGTCGGAGATAATGCGCTTAATGGGGGCAGACTCGGGGCTAACAATGGCAATCACCCGATTGGCCGATACGATGTTGCCAAAGCCGATGTTGATGAGCTTGATGTCCATAATATAGGTAGGGAGCGATAACGGGAGGTTCTGGTAGTGACGCCAGGGCTGCCCCTAACTGGCCAGAAAACCCAAGGCTTTTTTGGCACAATACTCTGTCTTTGAGCTTAGATCAGGCTTAATTGTCATGTTAACGAATCTATCTGGCTCTGAGGGTTGATATCCGGCAAAACTTCAGTTTTCTGGCGTTTTCGTTCACTGGGCTACATCTTGCGGCCTCAAGAACTCCCCAGCGATAGTTTTTAGCGCTTCAACCGCTTTAGCGCTAGCTCCACCCCAAAAGACCCCAAAAAAAAGGCCCCATAAAAAAAGCAGGGGGTCTGCACCGCTGAGTTTGATATCTTTGTCTGGAGAATTGCCCGTGCAGCCGGTCGACTTTACTACCCTGATGGCCCTGTGCCAGAGCCTTGAGGCCGACTGGGTGCCTGCCCGGTGCGAAACCGTGGTGCAGAGCGACACCACCACCCTGGCACTGGGGCTAAGAACCCTAGATCGACGCGGCTGGCTGACGATTTCTTGGCACCCCCAGGCGGCACGGCTGCACCTGGGCGATGCCCCCCCCAAGGGGCAAGACACCTTTACCTTTAGCCAGCAGATCAAGCACCAGATCAACCAGCTGGCGCTGGTGGCGATCGCCCCCGTGGCCCCCTGGGAGCGGGCCATCGACCTTCAGTTTGGCCCCCGCCCCGGCGACCCGCCCCAGTGGCACCTCTACGTCGAGGTCATGGGCAAGTACAGCAACGTGATTTTGGCCAACGCCCAAAACCAGATCGTCACCGCCGCCCACCAGGTCAGCGATCAGCAGTCGCGGGTGCGGCCCATCCAGACCGGCGACCCCTACGTGCTGCCTCCGGCGATGCTGAATACGCTGCCGAGCCTAACGGAATCTCAAGCGTCCTGGCAGGAGCGGGTGACCTTGGTGCCGACCACGCTCAAAAAAATGCTGATGCAGAGCTACGGGGGGCTGAGCTCGTCGCTGGTGCGATCGCTCCTCTCCTCTGCCCATCTAGCCCCCGACCAACCCGCCGACACCATCACCCAGGCCGACTGGGATCGCCTGTTTGGGGTCTGGCAGCGCTGGCTAACCTGTCTAGAAAAGCGGGATTTTTATCCCGGCTGGGCCGAGGGGGGCTACACCGTGCTCGACTGGGAGGGGGCGGCTCCGGTGGCGGATGTCCATGGGCTGCTCAACCAGTACTATGGCCGCGAGATCGCCCTGCAGCAGTTTGAGCGTCTCAAAAACCAGATTCAGCAGCGGCTCAAGGGCGTACTCGACAAGCTGCGGCTCAAGGCCAGCACCTTTGAGCAGCGCCTTGACCAGTCGGCCCAGGCCGACCAGCACCGCCAGCGGGCCGATTTGCTCATGGCCTACAGCCATCAGTGGCAGCCGGGCATGACCCAAATGACCGTGGATGACTTTGAAACTGGCGCACCGATGGCGATCGCCATCGACCCCGACAAAACCGCCATTCAGCAGGCCCAGCGCCTCTACAAACAGCACCAAAAGCTGAAGCGCGCCAAAGCTGCCGTTTCTCCGCTGCTGGCGGCGGTGCAGGCCGAGCTGGCCTATCTAGAGCAGGTGGAAGCGGCCCTGACCCAAACCCAAACCTACGAGGAACCGGCGGATCTAGAAGCCCTGATCGACATTCGCCACGAGCTGATTCAGCAGGGCTATATGGCGACCCCCGACCATCGGCCCAGCGATCGCAAAGCCAGCGATCGCAAAGCCAGCGACCGCCACCCCAGCGACGAGGGCTTTCGCCAGCGGCGCACCCCCGACGGTCTGCCGGTGCTGGTGGGCCGCAACAACCGCCAAAACGATCTGCTGATTTCGACGGTGGCCACCGACTACGACCTCTGGTTTCACACCCAAGAAATCCCTGGCAGTCACGTGCTGCTGCGGCTAGGGGCGGGGGATGTGGCGAGCGATCGCGATCTGGCCTACGTCGCCGATCTGGCGGCCTACTACAGCCGCGCCCGCCAGTCTGACCAGGTGCCCGTGATCTACACCCAGCCGCGCCACGTCTACAAGCCCAAGGGCGCCCGCCCCGGCATGGTGATTTACAAGCAGGAGACGGTGATCTGGGGCCAGCCGCGCCGGGTAGAGCCGCAGCAGGTCGCTAGAGCAGATCGCTAAAGACGCAGAGCTGACACAGGTCTAGGCATGCTGCCAGCCGTAGGCAAGCTGAGAACTCCGCAAAAATACTGAGTACATTTGCTCATCAGCTTAAGTTATGGAATCAACACACAACCAGCAGGCATTGTGTTAAAGAAAATTTGTACTTGTTGTTACAATGAACAACGGAGGAGATGAGAGCCCTCCAGGAAAAGAGTATCAGAGCCCAGCGCTGACATGAGCGCAAAGTTTTTGGTGGTTTCTTCCAGATTGAGAGAACAACGTAGATATTAGTATTACCTAATCGGCTGCCTTTGGGGGGTCGATTTTTTTTATTCTTTACCTTTGCGATCGCCCGCCAGGGGCAGACTGATGGACGAAGGGTACAAAGCCCCGTGGGCAAGGGATATGGTGATAATTCTGTGGTCGATTTGAGGGCATTCCCCCGGCCCCGCTCCGGTGCCGCTGTTCACCGCGTAGGCCGGAAAGCAGGCCGCCGCCACGCTCAGCCGCAGCCGCCCACCGAGGGCCAGCTGGCAGGCGGTGGGCTGTAGGGCCAGGGCGATCGGCTGGGGCTGAGCGTCAGGGGTAGCGGGATGATCGACGCGGCATTGCCCTTGGGTGAGGTTCAGCACCCGGCCATCGCCATGTACCTCTGAGAGCACCACGCTGAGGTCAAAGCTGGGGGCATCAGCCCGGCAGTAGAGGGTGACGGTGGGGGTGCCCACCAGGGTTAAGGCCTCGGGCAGCGCAGCGGTGCTGTAGGTCAGCACGTCAGTGCGGCAGTCGATCGCAGCCCGGTCAAAGGGGCCAGGGGGCAGCCCGCAGTGGCCCCCGAGGGAGGGCACGGGCCTCCAGGGGTCGTGCACCATCACGTCGGGGCAGAACGCAGTGCCTGCCTGGGGCTGCGGTATCTCGGCGCTGAGCAGACCGTCATCCTGCCGCATCCCGGCCAGGCCGGTGCTGCTGAGATAGAACGCTTGACCTGGGGCGGTGGGCCAGCGATCGCACCCCCGCCACTGGTTTAGCCCCATCACAAAGAGCTGGATCGGGGCCTGGGCTGGCTCAAGCGCCGAGGGGGCACCCTTTAGCAACTGGTCAAACCAGCGAATTTGCAGCCGATCAATGGGGCTGTCGGCCTCGGGGCCAAAGTCTACTGCCCCCACCCGGCGGCCCCAGGGCAGGTGCCCCCAGGGGCCAATCCACAGGGCTTGGGGCGCGCGACTTTGGGCAACCATCTGCTGATAAAGCCGCAGATCGCCGCGCAGGTAGGGGTCATACCAGCCGCCGATGTGCAGCATGGGTAGATCTACACCCCTCAAATCTGGCTGCAAGGCCTGCCAGTAATCGTCGGGCCGGGGGTGATCCAGCCACTGGTGAAAGAACGAATCGGGAGCACAGGTCTTGAGCACCTGGGGGCAAGCCGGAACGGCATCCGCTAGGGGTAGGGCGTGGGCGGCCTGGCGCAGGGCTTGGTAGGCCACCTGATCGGCCTTCAGGCGGGCAGTTTCGGCGGCGAGCTGGAGCGCCCAGCCCAGCCCAACTTGCAGGGGCAGGGCACCGTTTTCGTAGGCCCAGTCGGCGTAGAGGTCGTAGCCCACCATAGCGGGGGCGATCGCCCTTAGGCCCGGCGGTTTTTTAGCCGCCGCATACAGCTGGGTCATGCCCTGGTAAGAGAACCCATACATGCCCACCGCACCGCTGCTCTGGGGTAGCCCCGCCGCCCACTGCACCGTGGCATAGCCGTCGTCGGCCTCGTGGCGAAACAGGTCAAACTCGCCGCCAGAGGTGCCCCGCCCCCGCACGTCTTGAATCACCACAATGTAGCCGTGGCTGGCGTACCAGGTGGGGTGGGCATAGACCACGGTGGAGGCGATCGCCCGTCCGTAGGGCTGCCGCATCAGCAGCACCGGAAACGGCCCCTCCCCGATGGGATAGTACACATCGGCATCGAGTCGAATACTGGTCTCAGTGGCAGAGACGCTAGGAACCGCCAGGCTGAGGGTCTGCTTGGGGGCGACGGCATAGGGGCCAGGGGAATGGTTCACAGGCAAGGATTTTACCGCTTGGGGTCAGGGTAAACGGCCTTGACTTGGCAATGGTGGGCCTGGCCCACTCAGCCCTGCCAAGGTGAGGCAAATTTATACTGAATCCTGCTTGTTCACCCCCGATTCAACCGGGCGAATACCATAGAGCCTCTGGCTCGGCTGCGCCAACGCCCCTACGGTTTGGCCTTTTGGGAATCGGGGTTATGCGATTCGGATTTGGTATTAGGGGCGATCCCTTTCAATTGGCCGCTGAGCCCAGGACTAGAAGTCCAAGGCTCAAAGCAGAAATCCTCTGAAGAGGATTGGCAGCCGAACTCCCCAGTCTGCTTCAGCAGACTTCCGCTATGAGCCAGGGAGTTCACTCCCTGGTGGTTGTGGCTGGAGTCTTGGGTCTCACCCACCCATCTACCCATCCCCCCCGCCTCAAGCCAAGGCCACCGAACGAGGGTCATCGTACCGCCCCAGCACCGCCAAATCTTCGTCGTCTAGCTCCACCGGAGTGCCGCTGCGAATCAGCTCGGCAAAATCTTCGTTGGGCACCATGATGCACAGGGTATAGAGCCGCGTTGGGCCAGTATTCTCAACCACGTGGACGCCGTTGGGGGGCACTAAAATGCTGTCTCCAGCGCGAATGGCTACGGTTTTGCCGTCGCAGGTGGCCAGCCCTTCACCCTTGAGCACAAAAAACATTTCGACGGCGACCTGGTGGCGGTTGGGGGGCGTTTTGCCGCCGACATCAAAGATTTCGACGCAGTAGGTCAGCGACATGTTGGCAACGGTGGGGCCAAACACCAGGGCCAGGCGGTTGCTGTCGCCGGGGCTAATGCGGAAGGCCTGGTAGTCTTTGGGCGACTTATAAACCGCGACAACGCAGCTGGTGGGCAGCGGATAGGTGGTCGTATCCATAACCAAAGTATCCATAAGCAGGTCAACCGGGTTCTCAGGGCTAGATGTCAGGAATTGACGGGGGCTGGCTTAATGTATGGCTAGCCTGGCCAGTTTGACTATGCATAACAGACTGCCACGGAGATCACAGTAGCTCACTGCACCTTTCATAAAAAGTTGGCTAGTTTGCCGTTGAGCCTGCTGTGAGCTTTTTGGGGGTGGGGGCAAGCTGCATATATCCCTGCCAGCAGACGCCCCCGGTTAAATCGCGTAGGATCGTGATGAATCTCTCTCGGGGGGGTGGTTTAGGGTTAGGCTAAACCTGAATATGAAATTTTTTGACTACACTGGGGCTGAACTAGTTACGTTCGTAAACACAGTGCAATCTTAGTCATCTATCCCCAGGCTCTATCTCTCGCCGTTAACGATTAATTCCTCGATCCAAAGCGCAGCATGATCGACATCCTCATCATTGAGCACGATGCCGCCACGGAGCAGTTTCTGGTCAGCGTTCTGAAGCAGCAGGGCTACAGTATGACCGTCGCCCGCAGCGGGGCCGAGGGGCTGGCAATGGCTGAAAAGCTGCTGCCGGGGGTGATCATTTGCGACTGGAATATTCCGGGCGCTGTCAATGGGTTGGCCATTTGCCACATGCTGAAGCATCATCCGGTGCTGTCGATTTCGTCACTGCTGCTGCTGACCGCCCGCTACAGCACCGCCGACCGGGTGAAGGGTCTAGAGATGGGGGCCGACGACCTACTCTCAAAGCCGGTGGATATCAACGAGCTGAACGCGCGGGTGCGGGCAGGGCTGCGTATCTACCAGCTAACCCAAGACCTGCGCCAGCAAAAGCAGCGCATGGAGGCCGAAATGGCCGAGGCCGAGGGCTACGTGCGATCGCTGCTGCCTAATGATCGCACTGGCAGGGTGCCGATTCAGGCGCGGTTTTTGCCGTCTCAGCAACTGGGTGGCGACTGCTACGACCACTACTGGCTTGACCCCGACTACCTGGTGATGTATCTGCTTGACGTGTCGGGCCACGGGCTGGGGTCGGCGCTGCTGTCAACCTCGGTGCTAAATGTGCTGCGATCGCAGTCGCTGCCCGACGTTAGCTTCTATCGCCCCGAGAAGGTGCTGCGGGCGCTCAACGAAACCTTTCAGATGAGCGACCAAAACCAAAAATATTTCACCATCTGGTACGGGGTGCTCAACTGCGCCAATCGCCAACTGCTCTACGCCAGCGCGGGCCACCCCCCAGCGGTGCTGGTGTCGGTTGATGATCACCAGCAGGTCACCACCACCCGCCTGCGCACCCCCGGTATGCCCGTGGGCATGCTGCCCGACGCCAAATATCAGTGGCAGCGCTGCCAACTGCCCCCCAACAGCAACCTCTACCTGTTTAGCGACGGCCTCTACGAGGTGCTGCAAGACAACGAGCAGTACATTGGCCTCGACGACTTTGTCGATTTGCTGGCCTTGGCCAAACGCGACCAAAGCCTTGACTATATTCTCGATGCCGTCATTCAGCGCCAGTCAGGAGATGTCGCCAGCGACGATATGTCGCTGATGATGGTTCACCTAGATTAGGCCTGGGTATCGCAGCGGCCCGTTGAGCAATGGCTTGACCCGATACACCCTGGCAATGTTGGCGACGTATAGGAGCCAAAATTTAGGATTCAAGGCTCGACCCTAAGCCTTGAACCTACCCCTGTTAAGGTGGCCCAGACCGCAGGTCGGGATCGCCAGATTGGCCGCTGAGCCTAGGACTGAAAGTCCCAGGCTCCAAGCAGAAATCCTCTGAAGAGGATTGGGGGCCGACTACCCCAGTCTGCTTTAGCAGACTTGAGCGATCAGCCAGGGAGTTCACTCCCTGGTGGTCGTAGCCGAAGACCGGCAAATCATCACCGTTCTGGAGATTTTGCTGTATTCCACAGCCACCTTAACAGGGGTAGCCTTGAACCCTAAACCTCTCTTTTGCCGGCATCTAAGATACCTTCAGCCTGGCGTTTGCGAAGGCCTGACGGTCTTCGTATATCTCAAATACCCGATCCATGCTGGTGAGTTCAAACAGCATGCGCACCTGATCGTTGATGGAGCAGAGACAGAGGCTGCGGTTTAGCCCGCGAATCTTTTTTAGCAGCACGACCAGGGTACCAAGGCCCGAGCTGTCGATGAAGGTAATGTCTTTAAGGTCAACTAATATAGTTTCGGCCCCGTTTTGCAGCAGGTCTTCCACCGACTGGCGAAACTCCTCGGCCTTGGTGCTGTCTAGAATGCCAATGGGTTCAATAACTTGGATGTCAGAACTCATAGTAAAAATACGATCCTAATTTAACGGCTTACATTTTAAAGACTTCCTGAAGTAGCTAGGTAGTGCCCCTGCTAGATCATAGCCAATGCTGGGGCATAAATTGCCCTGGGAGTGCGATCGCGGTCGATTTCTACCACAAGATTAACGTGTTCACCGTCGCTCTTTAGGGGATCAATAAACAGCTCGGGGTGCAGCGCCCGCCAAAAATAGTCCACAAACGCGTCAATGGTGGCGTCGCTCATGCCGGTTTTGCCCTGGGCTTTCATCTGGTGCTCGGCGTCTTTGCGCCACTGCTTGCTCAGACGATAGTCGGCGGGGCAGAGCACCATCAGCCGGTCTAGGCAGTCCCAAAGGGGTAGGTAGGTGGCGAGCTGGGCGTTCATATCGCGGGCAAACTGGCGGTCGGCCTCGGTGGTGATCGGCTCTGGAGCCTGGTCAAATCGGGTGGGGTCTGTGGGCCTTGCCCCTAAAAACCAGCCCTCAAACAGCAGAATATCGACATTTTGCACCCACTCGGGGTCGGCGCGATCGCCCTCTCCCCCGTGGAGCGATTTGTCAAACCGGGGTAGGGCAATGGCCTCCTCCCTGGGGGCAGAGCGCACCTGGGCCAGGGTCGCCAGCCCCAGATCAATGTCGTGGGTGCCCGGCGGGCCACGCCAACGCAGCCGGGGGTCGGCCTGCATCAACAGCTGGCGATCGGCGTAGGTTTTATAGATATCGTCGATGGAAAGGCCCACGGCTTTGTAGCCCATTACCCCTAGCAGGTGGCGCAGAATTAGGGTGAGGGTGGTTTTGCCGGTGCCCTGCCCCCCCAACACTCCCTGGATCAGCGGTGCACTGAGCTGGTCGCGGGCCTGTTTGAGGGTGAGGGCTAGGGGTAGCCACAGCCGCCAGTACAGCTCTAGGTAGCGCTCCATGGGCGCTGGCGGCAGGGGTAAGCTGCGGTGGTGGGGCACCAGGGCTTGCAGCCAGTGCAGCCGCTCTTGCAGCTGGGCCTCGCCGTTGGCGGGGGTAATGCCCCAGGCAGCGGCCCGCCGGGGATCGGCCAGTTCCCAGGCCAAGAGCTGAGCCAGCTGGGCGGCGCTCAGAGGGGTGCCCGACAGGTGGGCGGCGAGCAGGGGCGAGATCGCGGAGTATTGCGCTTCTGGGACTACTGTTTCTGGGACTACTGTTTCTGGGACTACTGTTTCTGGGGCTGGCGCTTCTGGGCTGAAATCTGCTGGCAGGTCTGTCATAGCTATTACTGATTGCTGAGCTGCACCAAAATGCTGCCGGTCTGCATGGCGTCGGTGCGATCGCCGCTAACCAGAGTGATTTGCTGTAGATGATTGAGGGCGGGCTGGGCGGCGGCGGCCCAAAGCCGCGCCTGGGGCAGCTGGGCCACCAACCTGGTCTGAATTTGCGGCCAATCTATATGAATATAGCCACTGCTGGGGCCGGGTAGCTCAGACACCTGCTGCCACCAGCTAGGGCGCGCCCCGGCAGCGCCCATGTCCATGACGGCAGCTAGCGTTGTAGGAGCCGCCGCCAGCACTTCGTACTGATCGACCTGGGCGTACAGCCCGGCCACCTCGGCCACCACCTGCAAGGGTTGCGCTCCCCGCTGGGGCAGCGATAGGCGCGTCCAGGCGATCGCCGGGGTGCCCCGCAGGTCGAGGGCACCGACCCCCAACCCCTGGGCCTGGGCCAGCGTCGTGATGGCCTCTAGCGATGCTGAGAGCCGATCGCTGCGGGGAGCTACCACCAGCCAGTCAGCCGCACCAACCTCGGTGGTGGCCAGCCCCACGCCGTAGGCGCGATCTACCCCAGCTTGCAATAGCTCGGTGGCCCCTGCCCCCAGGGCACCGTCGATCAGACTGCCCAGCGGGCTAGCCCCAGTCTCCCTAGGAACCAGCGCCAGCAGCGGCTTGAGGTTTTGGGAAAGGGTGGCCAGGTCAGACCCCACCGCCGCCACCGCCAGCGACTCGGGCAGGTAGGGCGCGATCGCCGCCCAATCGTTTGCCCCGGCCCGCTGGGGATGCAGCCGGTGGCCCTGGGCTGCCAGCAGCGCCGTGTGGCCCAGCAGACCCTGGCGGGTCAGCTGCCACGACATCAGCCCCCAGCCCACCTCGTCATCGGTGGCCCCCATTTGCCCCAGCGCCACGGCGGCATCCTCGTCAGGGTAAAGCCACTGGTTGAGGGCGGGCAGGTTGAGGGCCAGTAGCCCCACACGAGGCGGGGGCAGCTCTCGCAGGGCAGTCTTGTAGCGGCGATCGCCCTGGAGGTTGAGGTCGTTAGACTGGGCGGCGGTCAGAGCCTGACGCAGCACGTTTGGATCGTTGGCGGCCAGCAGGTAGCGGTTGGCCACCAGGGCCGTCGCCAGCTGGGCCGTGGCGTCGCCGGGGAACGGTTGCGATCCCCGGCGGGCGTAGATCAGCCGATTGCCTGAGAAATCTTCAAAGGTGAGGGCGTCGCCGGCGATCGCCCGATTTTGCCAGTACAGCTCTAGGGCCGCCTGGGCTGCCGCGCTGTCGTTGCACACCAGGGCCACCAGGTAGCCGGGGGTAGTGCCATTGCTAGGGTCGTAGTCGAGGTCGGGGGTGACCAGCGCCGCCGTCACCTCTTCGCCTAGCCAGGGCTGAATATCGCGGCTGTAGCTGAGGCCGGTGTTGGCCAGCAGCAGTTGTTCAATGCGCTCCTGATCGCGGCGGACCTCCTGGCGCAGGCGGGGGGCGGCCAGATATTCCCACAGGGTGGCGAGGCGATCGGGGCGCACCAGCACCGAGGCCACCAGGGTCGCCTGTTTGGGCACAAACTGAAGCGCCAGCGGCTGCGCTTGCCCGCCGCGCTCAATCAGGTACATGGGGGTGTTGAGGGTCAAGCGCCCCAGCAGGCCCAAACCCAGCACCAGCACCAGCCCGGCAGCAATGGCAAGGGGGCGAATAAACGAGCGAAACTTCATTGACCTCACGCCTGAAACCCAGAAAACACCCGCCGCGCGATCGCCCGCGCTAGCTAATGTTTCCTAGTGTATGGCCCTTCGAGACCCGTAACCCCTCGGATGCCGTCGGGCTGTTTAGAAATTAAACAATGTGAACGCTATGACTCACCCCTTACAAATCACTTATGGCTCAAGGCTATTGTTAGCTTGACGGATAGATTTTCTTTACCTATGGCGCGATCTTCTGGCTTGCGACAGTTTGCGGCCCTGGCGGCCCTGGTGGGCTGGTTTGCCCTGGCAGCGCAATTTTATCTCTCGGGGGAGCTGGGCGTTGCCAACGGCAACGGGGTGCTGGGGGGCGTGGTGTCGTTCTTTAGCTATTTCACCATTTTGACCAACGGGCTAGGGGCGATCGCCCTCACCGCCGCCGCCATGGCCGAGAGAACCACTCCCGCCTGGCTGCGGTACTTTCGTCGACCGGGGGTGGTCACGGCGATTACCGCCAGCATTATTGTGGTGGGCAGCGTTTACTTTTTGGTCTTGCGCCACATCTGGGCACCCCAGGGCCTGCAATGGCTGGCCGATGTGCTACTGCACTACGCCATGCCGCCGCTGTTTTTTATCTACTGGTGGTGGGCGGTGCTCAAGCCAGCCCTGCGCCCCGCCGCCATTCCCCGCTGGACGCTCTACCCCCTGGCCTACGCGGTCTACGCCCTGGTGCTGGGGGCAATGCGGGGGCGCTATCCCTACCCGTTTATCGATGTCATCGCCCTGGGCTATCCCCGCGTGCTGGTGAATGCGGTGGTAATTTTGGCGGTCTTTGCCGCTCTTTGCCTAGCCCTGATTTGGCTGGGACGGCTAGACCAGCGCCGCAGTGTATCCTCTCGTCTCGGCTAGAATTGAGCCATACCAAGTCCAGCTCGGGATCTGTAGTTTTCCCACAGGCAGAACTTCACTTCTGGACTTGGATGAGGTTTAGATAGATTCTGGCTGTTCTCCAGGTTTACCGATGACGCTGGCTCCAGATGTAAAGACTTCTCTCTATGAGCAAGACTATCTGCTGTGGCTAGAGCAGGTGGCCGAGCAGCTACAGCAAAAAGATTTTGATGGTCTAGATATTGCTAACCTAATTGAGGAGATCGGCGACTTGGGCAAAAGTGAGAAACATGCCGTTGCCAGCTACCTCATGCACCTGTGCGAACATCTTCTGAAGCTGAAACATTGGGACTCTGAGCGCGATCGCTGCTTTCGCGGCTGGGCGGTCGAAATTACCAACTTTAGACTTCAGCTGCAGCGACGGCTAAAATCTAGCCCTAGCCTCAGGGGCTATCTGGAAGAAATTTTTGCTGAAGAATACGGCAATGGCAGACAGCTCTTCTTAACCGCCAGCGGGCTTGAGGCTAATACCGTGCCCGAACAACTCTGGTTTGATCTCAAAGATGCTTTAGACCAAAACTGGCTGCCTTAGCCCGCCTCAGAGCTACTCTGACAATGCATTGATTAACTAGCTGAGCACTCGGGCTAGATTTAGGGTAAAGCCTGGCAGCACAGATTCTCCGGAGAGCTGCTGAGGTGCCCTGAGAACTTGCCCAGGGCTGCTCTGTCGATAAATCTCAACCTGCTGATCTTGGGGATTGATCAACCACCCGAGACGAACACCATTAGCCTGGTATTCTTGCATTTTGGCTTGCAGCGGGGGCAGGCTATCGCTGGCTGATCGCAGCTCAATTACAAAGTCAGGGGCGATCGGCGGAAATTTTTCGCGCTGCTCTGGGCTTAGAGATTCCCAACGGCTGCGCTCGACCCAGGCGGCATCGGGCGATCGCTCGGCTCCATTGGGCAGCTTAAAGCAAGTAGACGAGTCGAAGGTGTAGCCCAGCTGAGTTTGGCGATTCCAGAGGCCCAGATCGATGGTGATATCTGCGTTGCGGCGACCGCTTTCCCCCCCGGTGGGTGACATGATAACGAGTTCTCCCTGGGCTGAACGCTCAAATTTGACGTCAGGATTGGCCCGACACAGCTGGTAGAACGCTTCGTCCGTGAGCGTTCCAACGGGATCTAGGCTAATGGTAATGGCGGACATGGAATGCTCCAAGGTGCCAGAGGAATATGTACTGTAACTCTAGCGAACCCGAAGGAATTTCAGCATACATTTCAGCACATGGGGCCAACACGTAGACAATCGGGCTTTACTCCCAGTCTACCGACTGGATGCGCTCGATGTAGTCAAGGTTAGCCAGCTCTAGCAGAATATCTTGGTGGTTGGCCTGGTGGCTGTTGCCGATCGCCAGCACCTGCCCGTCGCCGCAGCCAATGCGCCCCCGGCTTTGAGAAAAGAACTGCGCCGAGGGGTCAATGGCGCTAACCGCTTGGGCGTAGGGGTTGCCGGCGGGGAGGCAACACTCGTAGTCGAGCGATCGCCTTCCGTCCCCTGGGCCATACAGCCCGTTCTCATCTAAAACACTCAGGTCAAAGGCGATTTTATCCATGGCGCTAGAGTTATCAGCCGAGGGCGCAGGCTGGCAGGCGAGGGCCAGCAAAGCAGTCCCCAACGGCAGGGCAATAGCCAAACGAACTGTAGAGACTTGGGTCATAAAATACTGTAAGCAAAGAGTATCAATTGTCGTCAGCGTCGCTGGCCTCTGCACCGGTGCCGATGGCTTGGCTGACGATCGCATTCGCCTGCGTTTCGGTGGCGGCCTGGCGTTCGCTGTGGCGATCGGTAAGGTAGTCTACCTGGTCGCGCAGCAGCAGGGTAAATTTGTAAAGCTCTTCCATCACGTCGACGACGCGATCGCGGTAGGGCGAGTCTTTCATCGTGCCGTCGTCGTGAAATTCTTGGTAGGCCTTGGCCACCGATGACTGGTTGGGAATGGTAAACATCCGCATCCACCGGCCTAAAATCCGCAGGGTATTGACCGCATTAAACGACTGGGAGCCGCCGCTCACCTGCATCACCGCCAGGGTTTTGCCCTGGGTGGGCCGCACCGCCCCAATGCTCAAGGGCACCCAGTCAATCTGGTGCTTCATCAGACCGCTGACGTTACCGTGCAGCTCGGGGCTAGACCACACCTGCCCCTCTGACCAGGCCACCAGATCGCGCAGCTCTTGCACCTTGGGGTGGCTGTCGGGCACGCTGCCCAAAATCGGCAAATCGTGGGGGTGAAAGAACCGCACCTCGGCCCCCATGCCCTGAATAATTCTGGCGGCCTCCTCGGCCAAGAGTCGGCTGTAGGAGCGCTCCCGCAAGGAACCGTAGAGAAACAAAATTCTGGGCTTGTGGTCAAAGCTCATGGGTTGCTTCCGAGGTGACTAGCCGGGCGCTGGTTTTAGGGTCATGACCGTTTCGAATCGCTAGATCGGCTTTGCAGCAGGCTTCTAGCATAAAACTAAGCATTTGGTTGATGCTCTAGCAAATGCCCTATTACTCCACGGCATAGGTCGGCCAATTCTGAAACCTGAAACCCAGCGCCTGAAACCCCATCAAGGGCTTCCCTCTTTCTGCCAGCCCATACTAGGACAATTCTGGCAACGAAAATACCCAAGGATTCTGCTGCCTCCCAAGGACGCAGGCTCTGCGCCCCTGCCTGGTGGTATATTCTTTCTTGGAGGGCCTCCCTAGGTGTCTAGGTGGGTGCCAATCAGGCAGGCTCCGGTGAGGCTAACGCCGTCGAGTCGGGTGCTAGAGAGGTCGGCGCAGAGCAGGTTGGCTCCCCCAAGGGATGCCCCCGATAGATTGGCATGACGCAGATCGGCTTCTTCGAGGTTGGCATTGTCGAGCCTTGCCCCCTGCAAATCGGTCTGGGAGAGATCGGCCCCCTTGAGGTTGGTGTCGCTGAGGTTGGCCCCGCGCAGGTCGGCCCCGCGCAGGTCTACCCCCTGGAGGTTGACCCCCATCAGGTTGCAGCCGCTTAAGAACGCTCCAGCCAGGCTGCCCCCGCCCAGGCGTGCCCCCATCAGGTTCGCGCCGCGCAGATTGGCCCCGCGCAGGTCGGCTCCGGTGAGGTCGCACTGCATCAGGTTGGCCCCCCACAGGTTGGCCCGCAGATCGCTGCCCACCAGGCTGGCCCCCATCAGGTTGGCCCCCTCTAGGTGGGCCTGGGCCAGAGAGGCGCGGCTGATGTTAGCTCCCATCAGGTTGGCCCCGGCCAGCTGAACGCCTGCTAGGTCGCTGCCAGACAGGTCTTCGTCTTCTAAATCGGCCCCGGCCAGGTGGCGAAGCTTGCCCAGGCGCAGGGCGGCGATGTCAATGGAGTCTGTAGGCACGGGCGACGGTTTTGGGTAAGGATTTGCAGTCAGGCTTTTTATTAGCGCGGCGTCAGCTGAGACGAGGGCTGATAGACAGTCGGCTGATCGTCAAGATCAGGATTTAGCAGCCCTGACCCCAGAGTAATTTTAGTCGGTATTGTGGGCAGGCTCATGCCCTGCTGTAGACCCATCACCATCAGGCCCAGAATTTCGACCAGTTTTGGATCCCACCGCTGGCCCGCTTCGGCCTGACAGGTGGCCAAAACTTCGCCTAGGGCGGCGGTGTTGTTGTCGGTGGGCGGGCCGTGGCGGGCCTCGGCCACCCGGTGTTGAAACTCGGCCACCAGGCTCAGCATGCGCGATTCGAGGGGTACGGCGTCGCCCTCTAGGCCAGCGGGGTAGCCGCTGCCGTCCCAGCATTCGCCCTGGTGGGCAATGATGGCGGCGATCGCCCGCATGCGGGGCATCAGCCGCAGAGCCTGCACTTCAGGCATCAGCGGGCAGCTGGGGCCATCGCCCGTAAGGTTGGCCACGACGGGGGCGGGGGCAATGCGGTGCAGCATGCCCGCCAGCCGCAGCCGCTGCATCTGCCACGCGGGCAGATCGAGCAGCTGGCCCATCATTTCGAGCAGTGACACCACTTCACTGGCGGCTAGAGGGTTGACCGGGTCGCTAAGATCCACCAGCTGGGCCATGCGCAAAAATGCTTGCAGCTCGTTGGAGAAGAGGTTTTGATCGAGGTCGTCTACCAGGCTGAAGGCCAGGTTGCCCTTGAGGTCGTTGCGGCTGTTTTGTAGGTAATGCACCACCTGGGCGACGGTGTGGCTGACAGCGCTAGACTCTTCGCCGCGCAGAGCCGGGCTTTGCTGCTTGAGGGTGCCGAGGTGCTCGGCTAGCTGAGCAGCCAGAGCAGGGTTGTAGCGATTGACGTGGGCGATCGCCAGCTCTACGGTTTCGCTCACCAGGGCCGAGTCAAAGGTCCAAAAGCCATAGAACTTGCGCTCTAGGTCGTGCTCGGGCACCCCGGCTTTGCCGTAGTCGGCCACCGACAGTTCCTGGCAGAGCACCATGGCGGTGTAGTCGGGGGAAAGAATCATCAGGTGCCACTCTTCGGCCACCGGGTCGTCGTCAGCCAGGTCAACCAGGGCGACATTCTCGCGCTGGCTGGTGGGATGATCGTGAAAACCCGCTTCAGGGGAAGCCATGATCACAACTTGCTCAGCTTTGTCAGCGATCGCGCTGTAGCGATCAGCCTCTTCTAAATACCACTTGCCCCGCTGAAAGGCCGTGATCACCAAGGGAGCTGAGCCAGAGGTCAAAATGCAGTCTTCGAGGGCGTGGCAGAGGGCGACCAGAGTATTTTTGTAGTAAACGCCGTAGTTAAGGGGTGTAGTGTCTGGCTCGCCGCGACCGTCTACCAACAGCTTGAGTATTGACCCGTCTAGCATTTCAGCCCTCTATCTGACCCTTACAACCCGCACATTTAGGATGATAACGCAGCTCGGGAACAGAGGGGGGACAGCACTGCTTAGCCCAGTAACTCTGCGATCGCCCCCCGGATAAATTCCTCATCCTCTGGGTTTTGGTAGGGGTTGCCCGCCCGGTGGCCCCAGATCGACGGGATGGGGCGGTACTCGGCGTTGGGCATCAGCGCCGCCTCGGCCTCGCAGTCTTCTGGGGTGAAATATAGGTCGGTGGTGGCGGGCATAACCAGGGTTTTGGCCGTAATCGACGCCATTGCCCGGTTGTAGTCGCCCTGGTACACCGGGTTATCGCCCAGGTCGCAGCGCAGCCAGGTGTCGATCATGGCCAGCAGGTTGTGGGGGTCGCGCTGGCGGTAGCCCGCCTCCCAGGCTCGCGAAATGTAGTCTTCGAGCGAGGCGTAGCCCCAGGCCAGGTAGGGTTTGGCCCGGTAGTAGGCCTGGCTGGCGGCCCAGCTGGCATAGATCTGGGTAAAGGTGTGAAAGCCGCGATCGGGGGTGGCCTCAAACCGTTCGCCATTCCAGGCTGGGTCGCTGGTGAGGGCCGCCCGCAGGCTGTAGAGAAAGAGTTTGTTGTGGTCGGTGGTTTTGGCGGTACCGCAGAGGGCGGCTAGGCGCTGCACCCGGTCGGGGTAGAGCGCCCCCCAGTGGTAGCCCTGCTGCGCCCCCATCGACCAGCCGTAGACCAGGGCCAGTTGCTCAATGCCTAAGGATTCTATCAGCGCCAGCTGGGCGCGCACGTTGTCGTAGTGGGTGAAGTAGACGCCGGGCTTGGCCACCGCCGGGCAGTTGCTGGGCGAGGCCGAGAGGCCGTTGCCAAACATATTCACCATCACCACACACCAGCGGCTGGGGTCGAGAATGCCGCCGAGGCGCACCAGCCAGTCGACATCGGTGTGCTGTGCCCCGTAGGAGGTGGGGTAGAGAATGACGTTGGTGCACTTTGCGGAGCGTTCTGCCCCAGAACCGCTATTCAGCTCGCCATAGATCTGGTAAACCACCTCGACCTCGGGCAGCACAACGCCGCACTGGAGCGGAAATTTTTTGAGCACAAACCGCCCTGGCGTTGCCATACCCATTAGATAAACTCCGCCACGATGCCGCGATTGACCCGCACATAGCCCGCATCAACCCGCTCGAAGTAGGGTTTGAGCTGCTCGTGGGCCACGGGCAACTGCTGAAACGGAATTGACGGGTACAGGTGGTGCTCGGCGTGGAAGGGCATGTTCCACATGATCCAGCGCAGGGGCCAGAGGGTGAGGGTGGTGCGAGTGTTGATCAGGGGGTTGTCGCTATGGGGGCAGCCGGTGTGCTCGGCCAGCAGCACAAACCGCAGCACCGGCTGGCCCACCGCCAGGGGCAGCACCCAGTAGGTGAGCAAAAACCACGGATGCCCCAGCAGGGTAGAGACCGCAATGATCGCCCCGTAGGTGAGCAGCTGGAGGCGCAGCGATCGCACCACCTCAGCCCAACCGCTTTGAGGAATGTAGTAGCAGTCGTCTAGCTGCCCGAGGGCGACTTTGCTGTGGCCGCGCACCTTGCCCAGCCACCAGGGCATGCCGCTGAGCTGCCAGAGGTAGTCGCCCAGACTCTCGGGCTTGGGGTCGTCTAGCTCTGGGTCTTTGCCCGGAATTTGGGTGTAGCGGTGGTGCCACTTGTGGTAACGACGGTAAAAGGTGCTGTTGTAGAACGACAGCAGCCCCGCCAGCCAGGCCGCGCCGTCATTTAACCGGGGGTTGGCAAAGGCGGTGCGGTGGCAGCACTCGTGCATGGCACAAAACATCAGCGCTAGACTGGCACTGCAGACCAGCAAAGCGGGCAGGGCCAGCCCCAGCGGGGCCGTGCCCCACAGGTAGCCACTCAGGGCGATCGCGCCCAAATGGCCCAAAAACCGCACGGCCCCGGCCCCGTTTGACCGCTGGTTGAGGGAGGCTAATGCCGCTGCCGATAAAACCTGGCGCGGTTGACTGGTCAACGAACCCAGTTTGGCAGCCGGCTCGGCAGCAGGTGTAGTATTCGTAATCATGGTTAACGTTCTGGTAAAAATGCTTGGGCAACATCAGACAATTGAAAAATGGGAAGCAGCCCGATTGGGCAACGCCCCAGGATCTCAAACCACCTTTCCCCCAACGACCCGTTAGCCAAAAAGGCCAGCAAAACGACCCCCTTTCAACAGCCACTCTTAACTTGTTATAACAAGTGAGCTTAGCACATTTGCCAGGGCGTGACCAATCCGCCTCTCACCACGCCCGCCGCCCGTTAATCACTGCCTGACTATGGCTACTCCATTACACATCACCATTTCAGAAAAGCTGCGCCACCAGATTGAACTGGGGCAGTACCAGGCGGGCGATCGCCTGCCCAGCGAGCACCAGCTGATGGAAACCTTTAGCGTCAGCCGCATTACCGCGCGGCAGGCAGTGGCCAACTTGGTCAGCCAGGGGCTGGTGATCGCCTACCGAGGCAAGGGCGTTTTTGTCACTCCGCAAAAAAAAGTCACCTATTCTCTCTCTAGCCCGCTGGTGTTTCTAGAGCAAGACATGACCCGCCAGGGGGTGGCCTTTTCCTTTGAGAACCTAGCTTTTGAGGTGGTGCCGGCCCCCGCCGAGGTGGCGGCTGCCATGCAGATTTCCCAGCCGTCTGAGGTCTATCTGCAAAAAAAACTCCTGCGGATGGATGGGGCGGCGGGCGCTGTGGATATTTCTTACCTCATGGCTGACCTGGGCCAGCGGTTTGCCCCCCAGCTCAAATACCAAATGACGTTTCCCACCCTGGCCCAAAACGACATCCCGATCGACCGCCTAGACGGGTTGATCGAGTGCACCCACGCTGACTACGACCTCAGCGGTTATCTGGAGGTGCCCCTGGGCCATGCCCTGATGGTCTATCGCTACACCGCCTACTCCAGCGACCAGCAGCCCGTGCTCCACGGGGCGACGATTTCGCGGGCCGATCGCTTTTGCTATTCCCTCAGCACCCGCTCTAGCGGGGTGACCTGAGAGAGAATGGCCCATGTCCCCCGTGATAGTCGATCGCCTGGGTATCGTTCATGCTGACTATGTATGGGTGGCAACATTCTCAACAGCCGCCCGTCGTTACTAACGTCATTGGCCAGAGGTTCCCATGAAGCAGCGTATATTTGCGGCAGTTGCCCTAACTTGCCTGGGGCTAAGCGCCCTGGCCCTCAGCCCTGCCCATGCTGCCGAGCGGGTGCGCCTCAACTACCGGGGCTTTAGCCGCACAGTGCCGGTGCCTCTGCTGGTCTTGCTGGCTGAAACAGGCGAATCCTCTGGGGTGCTGGGCGGGTTGCTCAACCAGGCGGGGCAAGATGGGGGCGAACTGCGATCGCTGCTCACCCGCCCGCTCTCCGCCGACCCCGTCGTGCTCGATCTCGCCATCAACAGCCTCCCCGGCGATTGGGTGCTCGACTACCTAGGGCAATCGATTCATACCGGCACTGGCGAAGCCGACCGTCAGGCGCTGCGATCGGCCCTGGTGCTCTCCGCCAGCGACGACAAGCAAATCACTCTGCTAGAGGTGCTGCAAAACTACCCCACCGAAGAAGTCGTGCTAGAGGGCGACAATATTCAGGCTGCATACAGCAGGTTGTCCAGCTTTCTGCAACCCCTCTCGATTTTTCTATGAATATTCCAATTAAATACTTATCCGGGAGCTTAGGGACACGCAAGAAAATAAGGTACCAATTGCCATCTTTCCTATTGGTGCGTTGCTTCGCGAATGCACCCTACAGTGACCAAAGCTTCCGCTACTTTATTTAGGCGCACGTCCCTTACCGCAACCGGCCCAGCGGGCCGAGTTCGCGTCCTTGAAGATCAGCCGTCAGCGCAGCAGTGAGACCGCGACCATGCCCACCACAATGGCTACCACCAGCAGCGTCAGCGGCTCTAGCTTAAACTCCGAATCGCCGCTCGAGCCAGTGGCGTAGAAAAACGCGAAAAACACAATCAGTATTACAACTACGTCAAAGCCAGTAAACACAGCGCTTTCTCCCATGACCGACTAAGACTATGCCAAGTCCAGCTCGGAATCTGTAATTTTCCCACAGGTAGAACTCCACGTCTGGACTTGGGTGAGGTTATTGGTCAAACAGCCGTCTTTTAGCGACGTTTAAACAGTCACCCAAGGAATGTTCACCTAAAGAATATTCACCTGAAGAATCTCAGGCCCAGCGGCAAAGATGCTCCCTAATTGCCTATCCCAGTATTTTAGTACCTAGACAATCAACTCTGAAATATTTGACCCCCGCCCTTTTCTGCGAAACGCTGCGCGAACGGGCACCCCCCCCAAGGAGTGGAGGTGTGATCCCAACCTGAGGTTCTACTAGGGCTCAGCGCAGCCTCACCTGGGCCTGTATCGGCAGGTGATCAGACGCTTGAGCGGCGGCGGCAACTACCTCGGCATCGACCACCTCCAGGGTAGCGGGGGTATAGAAGATGTAGTCGAGCCGGTACTGAGGCTGATCAGAGGGGAAAGTAAAACCTTCGGCCTGGGGCGGCGGCGCGGTAGCTAGCACCGGGGAATCGAGCAAAATCTGAATTGAATGACTGTCCTCCGATTCATCTCGGTTGAGGCTGCTGTTAAAGTCGCCCAGCAGCAGCACCGGAAAGTCTTGGGCGTAGCCTTCGGCTAGGTCGCGCACCACCTGGGTTTGGCGGGTGCGGGTGGGGGCATCAAAGGCTTCGAGGTGAACGTTGATGACGATGAGAGATTGACCGGATACGTCGATCTCAGACACCTGGGCGATGCGGTCTAGGTATAGGGCATTGTAGTAGAACGGATTTGTCGGCACCTGCTCCAGCACCAGCCGCTCGTTGCGGCGAATGGGGTAGCGGCTGAGAATGGCCTGCCCAGAGATGACCTGCCTGTAGTGAGCGCTGGGCGGCCAGTAGGGAAAGGGCACGTAGCGCTTGTCCCAGTTGAGGGCGATCGCCCCAAAGGCCAAACCCAGGGCCATCGAAACAGCCTCCTGCTGGTTGACATTGAACGAGCGGTAGGCGTCAAAGTCAATTTCTTGCAGCGCCAGAATATCGGGCGATCGGGCTGCTAGCGCCTCGACTGCCGTGACCTGATTGCTTTCGTGTAGGGTCTGGTCGCGCTCTACCGCCTGCTGGTTGGTCAACCCCGACAGATAGCCAATATTGTAGCTAACTACGCTGAGCTGCTTTGGGCTGTCGGGGCCGGGGGGCAGGCTCTCGTAGGTGACCAGGTTATCGTAGTCGGCGACCGGCCAATTGGGGGCGCTGATATAGACAAAGGTGCCCACCAGCGCTGCCACCGGCAGCCCCAGCGCTAGCGATACAGCGACAAAGACTGTTTTCATCGGTTCATTTGATGGCGTCTACTGCCCCCTCTCGCCTGCCCCTGTGGTTTTTGGCTGGCCAGGGCTGCCATCAATCTCGGCACCGGCCAAGGGTGAAGGCTAGAATCTCGGTGCTAGGCTGGGCCATTCTAAACTACCTCTTCCAGCACCTTGTTGCCAGACTCGGCCTCGCCCAGCACCGTGAGAAACTGAAGCCCCATGGCCATGTAGGTGGCGCACTGGGTGGGCGGCAGCCGATAGAACGACTGCCAGGCGGCGGCTTTGTCAGCCTCGTAGGCACTGGCGCGATCGGGCTGCTGGTCGAGCCAGCCCAGGCGCACGGCGTGGCCGATCAGCACATCGAGGTAGATGTGGTCTTCAAAGTAGAGGTCGGGGTTGACCTTAAAGATCTCGCCCATCTCTCGCAGGGCTTCGAGGTTGAGGTGGCGATACTCTGGGGCCTGGATTTTGTTGAGCAGGTGGGTGATGCGGCGCTCAAAGTTTTGCTCTCCGGGGGTCATTTCCGAGAGAATGCGATCGCTGTCCAATCTATTCTTGCGGTCAAACTTATTGCCAATCACAATGCCCTTGGAGTGCTTCAGCACTTCCCACACCTGGGTGTAAAACCCCTCCGAGATGCGGGCAATCTCGCCGTCAATGATGCGCTTACGCCACCAGTCAGTGGGCTCGGCCTCGGCAATCTCTGGCTCGACCTCGATGTCGGTGGGCAGCACCTGCCAGTTGATCGAGGTGTGGGGCTTGATGTGCAGCGACTCGCGGCGGAACACCGACTGGTTGAGGCCATCGAACCCGGCTAGCACCTGGCGTAGGCGAGTTTTTAGTTCAAAGGGGCTGAGGTCGATCAGCTGGCCGTAGGCCTCGTCTTGGGTAATGCCCCGCTCGCGGGCCAGCTCGCTGGTGATCAACAGCAGCAGGTAGCCAATGCGCAGGGTCATCAACCCGTCGAACAGGGTAGGCTCGGCCTTGATCAAAATGCTCAGGTCGATCAAAATCTCCTGGGTGAGCACGTGGTCGCGCACGTCGTCGCCGCAGAAGGTGCGAATCTTGTCGACAATTTCGCTGTGGCCCATGGGTTCGGTAATCAGCGATGCTTCGCTGTAGGACTTACCCACCGAAATTTGCTTTTGGCGCACCAGCAGCTCGGTCACCGCGTCTGACAGGGTGATGTCGGCCTTGCCCAGCAGCCCGGCGGCACGGCGCAGCACGCTCCACTGCTCTAGCTGGCTGGCCTTGGCGTAGACCTCATCCAGCAGGCTTTCGATGGTGACGGCGTGGCTAGGCCCGCCCAGTCCGGTGTTGAAGTCGCTGCCGTGCAGGTGCTGAAGGGTGGCCAGCAGCTCTAGCTGCTCGTAGACGTTGCTAGACTCGCGCAGCTGCGTGAGCAGCCGCTCCAGGTCGGTTTCATTCTCCACGTCGTACTCTTCGAGCTGCGAAAGGGGGCCGTCGTGGCCCGCCTCGAAGCCCAGGTAGGCGGTCCACAGGGGCGCATAGCCTATGGAGGTGCTGCCCAGCTGGTAGCCGTTGACGTTGTCGATGCGCTCCAGGTTAGTGGTCATCATCAGCTGGTGCAGGGGGCCAAGCTTGACCGGCACGTGGTCACAGCGATCGCCCTGCAATTCCTGCATGAGCGCCATCAGTGGCGACTCATAGATCGGCTTGCGCCCCAGCTGAAACATGGCGTGGGTAAGCATCAACGTCACCGTGGGTCGCCCCGGCTCACGCCAGTGGTCGTAGATGTAGGCCAGCTCGCTGCGCATCTGGGCCACCAAAAAGTGATAGTCGAGAGTGAGGTAAAACCGCTGCTGGTCTAAGAACGACGGCAAAAACACCACCGATGCGCCCTTGATGCGAAAAATGCGAGAGGTGGTCAGGCTGCGCAGCCGCCGCACCGGGCGACCGCTAAGACTGAGCTTGTCGTTCTTGCCAATTTCAGCGTAGATCGACGACAGCTCCGCAGCCGGGAACACCTCCACCGGGGCAATCTCTTCTAGGGTTTGGGTGGGCAGGCCGTAGGTGGCCAGCTCCGTTTGCAGGGCTTTGTCTTCGGCTAAGAGGGCCACCTGCACCACCGGGTAGCGGTGATCGCCCAGGGCGCGGTACCGCCCCAGGGGGTCAATGTCGCTGGGCTTGAGCAGCCCGTCGTTGAGCAGCTGCCCCAGCAGGTAGAGACTCTGGGCCCACACCAGGGGCAGGTTGTCGTTGGGCAGGCGGATTTGGCTGCCGGGCTTGGCCCGCTCGGCCTCGATTTTCTCTTCGGGCACATAGTACAGCTCGGGCAGCAGGCCTACCCCGTCGCGATCGATCTCTAGGGCCGCCAACCGCTCTTGGTAAAAGAGAATCTGGTCTTTGTCGCCCGCAAACAGACTGTCGAGCCACAGGTAGGTAAAAAACAGCGGCCACTCGCACTCAATGTGCTCAAACTGCCGCAGCTCTTCGGGTTCGTAGTGCAGCCGGGTAGTGTCTTCGATCACCGCCTGGTGGCCGTCGCGCAAAAACCGCTTGCAGCCGTAGCGCCCCTGGAGCTTGTCGACAATCTTTTGGCGAGTTTTGCGGGCTAGCTCCGGGTCGTCGATCGCAAAGCCGGGATAGCCCACCACGTTGAGCAGCGCCGCATCGATCTCCTTAGAGCCAGATTCTCGCGGCAGCATCGACTCTAGGGTAATGCGGGCGCGGGCAATCTCGTCGGTGAGCACGTGGATGGTGGAGGCTTGCCCGCCGCGCATGCCAAACAGATTGAACCCCCGCAGCGCCTCTAGGGCCGCCTTGGCCAAACCCACGGAGCTGGCGTTTAGCTCTGGCTTGCCGTGGTTCATTTTGTTGCCCCGCTCCCAAATGCCATAGTCGGGGGTGCGGTAGGCCCGGCCAATGTAGTAGACCAGGTTTTGCACAAAATTGACTTCATCCTGGGTGAAGATGATTTGCAGCCCCGAGGCCGTCATCTGAGCCAGCATGAGCAAAAAGATCGAGGTGGCGTCGATTTGCAGGTGGCCCCACTCGTCATCGCCCACCACCGGCAGCCCGGTGCCCGTATCGTATTTAGCGTGGAGCGCTTGCAGCGGGTCCTGCCGTTCTTTAAAGTGCTCCACCTTCTCAGACTGGCGCAGCATGGCCTGCAAGAGGCCGCGCATCAGCTTGACCACGCTCTGCTCTAGCTCGATGGTGCGGCCCTGGTCGTCGTCGAGGTGGCGGTAGGCCAACGCCACCCCCCACACCGCCAAAATGCTAAACACGTTGTCGCGCACCCAGGCGTCGGTGTAGTCGCCGTGGATGTTGACCGCCGTGCTGGCCGGCAGGAGGCCGCTCACCGGGTGCTGCCGCGCCAAAATCACGGTTTTGACCTGGCTGTAGTAGCGATCAAGCTGCTCTTGAAGGGCGGCTGAAGACATAGGCGATGGCAAGGGGAACGACAGGGGAGGAAATTAATCGGGTTTTAACCTACTCTACGGGCGATCGGCTAGATAGTAGTCACGGAGATTACAGAATTCTGATAGTTGAGCATGGGGCATTGCTAAGCAGAAGTCTGAACTGCGCCCTCTAACTTTGATTGGGCGCAAATTCATAGGGCACCGTATATTCCCCCTGTCAGCCCTCTTAAGATGAGAGAAAACCAGCATGGTATTACCAATGCCAACCACCACTCTCTACAAGCAAGACTTTTACGCCTGGACTCAGCGTCAAGCTGAACTGCTGCGTGCGGGTCAGCTCAGGGAACTCGACATTGAGAACTTAATTGAGGAGATCGAATCATTGGGGCGGCAAGAGCGGCAGGAGTTGCGCAATCGATTGGGGGTGCTGGTGGGGCATCTGCTCAAGTGGTACTACCAGCCCGAGGCTCGCTCCAAAAGCTGGGTCTACACTATCAAAGAGCAACGCCAAGAGATTCGGCGTCACCTCAAAGAAAACCCTAGCTTGAAGCCCTACTTAAGCGAGGCGATCGCGGTGGGTTACGAGAAGGGGCTAAACCTGGTGGGCCAAGAAACACCGCTTGACCCTAAAAGTCTGCCTCAGTCCTGCCCGTTCTCTGAGACAGATCTCTTTGCAGCACCCATAGATTGGTAGTTGTAGATTGGGTGGCGCGCCAGCAGAACCCAACGAAGCCAGATCTGTCGTTGGGTGACACTTCGTTTTACCCAACCTACGATTTGCTTAATAACTAAGCTTTAAGACAGCGTGCCTAGCCAGTCTACCAGCAGCGGGTTGACCACCTCGGGGCGCTCGTCGTGGGGGCAGTGGCCGGTATTGGCGATGCTGTGGAAGGTGACTAGGCCGGGGCGAGCTACTTCTTCGGCCAGCTTGCGGTAGATCTCGGCCCCTTTAATCGGCGTCCAGGGGTCGTCTTCGCCCCAGAGCACCAGCAGGGGCTGGGTAATGTGGGGCAGCAGGTCGTCGGGCTTTGGCCCCGGCGGCGCGGTGACAATGGAGGCAAACACCTTCTGCGCCGTGGGCTTGCAGGCGGGGGTGTAGATCATCTCGATCAGCTCGTCGGTGATAGCGGCGCGATCGCTGTAGACCTGCTGAAGCGAGCTGCGAATGCGGCCCTTGCGGCGCACCTGGTTAAACACCAGTGGCCCCACCCTGGGCGAACTCACCAGCCAGGTAAAAGCCCCCATCACCCAGGTCAGCGGCGGGTAAAGCTCTTCGGGGCGGTGGTTGAGGCCCCCAGCGCAGTTGAGCACGGCCCCGGCTTTGGCCTTGTCGGGATGGTTGGCCAGCATCATTAGCGTCAGCAGCCCGCCGATGGAGTTGCCCACAAACACCGCCGGGGTGTTGATGAACTCGGTCCAGAAGTCGGCCAGCAGGTCTTGCCAGAGGTCGAGGGTGTAGGATAGCTCGGGCTGATCGGAGTCGCCAAAGCCCAGCAGGTCGATCGCATAGACCCGATGCCCCGCCGCCGCCAGAGCCGGAATATTCTTGCGCCAGTGGCCCAGGGAAGCGCCAAAGCCGTGGATGAGAACGATGGGGGTGCCTTCGCCCGCTACGGCGTAGGCGATCGCATGACCGCGCCAAATCCAGGTGTGCTTTTGTAGCGATGCCAGCGACAGAGAAACCAGTTCAGCGACCATGACCAGAGATGTAACGACATGTAACTTCTCTATGATACAGGGTTAGCCTGAGTCGCTTGAACCATGCAGTCGGCAACCGATACCAGCGGTGTGCCCCAGCGCGGCCACTCAGCTATTCCAAAACAAGACCCTGAACCGGGCGCTCTGGGGCGCTCTGGAGGCTAATGAATTTTCTACAGCTCACTGGGCGTATCGGGGGCGACCTCAATACCGGGGGCTGGATGCCATGGAGCAGACGGCTCATCGTCTAAATCTGAGAGACCGTCGATGGTCACATTCATCTCGCTACAGGCCGACTTCAGCGCCGACTGGAATTGGGCTGTGTCGGTGCCGTAGCCGCAGCGCTCGGCGGCGATCGCCACGCCGCCGCTAGCATTTGCCCTTGCACAATCCACCAAAATCACACCGGTCAGCGGAGATGAGCTAGCCATAGTGCAGACCTCTATAACATCTGGCTGCTAAGTTACCCATCGACGGCCCGTCTGTGCATCTAGCTAACGAAAGACCTACAACCCGAAACCAATCTAAAGGCAGAACCTTTCACGCCGCTATTTCACGCAGAAGACAGATGGGTTATTGAATAATTTGCGGTTAGATGTAACAGAACGCCATGGGAAATAACTGAAGCATATGAGTATTAACATTGGTCTGTCTGAAAAGGAACGCCAAGGCGTGGTTGACATTCTCAACAACGTTTTAGCTGACGCCTACCTGCTGCTGATCAAAACCAAAAAGTATCACTGGGACGTCATTGGGCCTCAGTTTCGCACTCTTCACCAGCTGTGGGAAGAGCACTACGAGGCTCTTACCATCAGCATTGACGCGATCGCTGAGCGAGTGCGTATGCTCAACGGTTATCCCCTCGGCACCGCCGCCGCTTTTATCAAGCACGCCTCTATTAAAGAGCATTCTGGCGATCTGCCCAGCGCCCAAGAGATGGTGCAGCGGCTGGTGGTCGATCACGAGCAGGTGATTCGCAATGTGCGCGGGTACATTGAACAAACTTCTGAAGAATTTAAGGATGAAGGCACCGCTGACTTTCTAACCGGCCTCATGCAAGAGCATGAAGAAATGGCCTGGATGCTGCGATCTTTTCTCGACGGCGAAGCCTTTGAATCTAGCGGCAAGCGCGACAAAGAGCTAGTCTCTAAAGGCTCTAGAAAGTAGCGCTTAGTGCGGCTTTAGCTGGTACGCCAGTTCAGCATAAAAATACCCCACCCACTGCCTTTTGTTAGCCTGTGGGTGGGGTATTTTTATGGCCACCCCGAGAGATAGCTCTGCGGACAGTTTAAGCGGTCACCGCAGCCAAGGGGCGGCGATCGCCCTCCCCAATCGGCGCACTCAGAGCTTCTTCCAGCGGCGCGAGACCCAGGCGTTCCTCAAGAATATCCATCACCTCGCGGCCAAAGTCATCGGGGTTGCGCTGCCACGCTTCCAGACACACCTCGCCAAAAAACGACCCCAGGGGTTCCGGGTTCCACAGCAGCTTTTTCGACACCCAGGGCAGGTGAATATCGAGGGGGTTATAGTCGCGCTTGAGCATGTTCTTCTCAAAGGCGTACTCTTCTAGGTGGGTGTGGGGCTGAAGGCCAATGAAGAAGATCGCAGGCTCTACCTTGTCGCGGCCAAACACCGACTCTAGGGCACGATGGTAGGCCACGGTCTGGCGAATGGTTTCGGGCCGCTCGTCAATCACATTAAAGGAGTAGTTGACCGACACCAGGTCGTTAAACCCGGCGGCCTTGAGATCTTTGCAATTTTGCAGCACCGTCCGCAGGTTATAGCCCATACGCATTTTGCGCACCAGTTCTTGGGAGCCGCTGGTGATGCCGATCTCAAAATAGTTCATGCCGGTGTCGGCCATCAGCTTACAGAGCTGCGGCGTCAGGTTGTCGGCGCGAATGTAGGCCGCCCAGTGAATGTCGGTCATGCCCGCTTCGAGAATTTTCTCCAGCAGTTCTTCGGCATCCTTCATAAAGCGGCGGGCGGGAATGAACTGGGCATCGGTAAACCAGAAGTTGCGCACGCCGCGCTTGTAGAGCTGCTGCATTTCGGCCACCACCTCTGCGGCGGGGTTGATGCGCACCTGCTTGCCCTCAACCACGGTGTAGATGCAGTAGCAGCAGTTGTGGGGGCAGCCCCGCTTGGTCTGCACACCCACATAGAAATCTTGATCTTGCAGGTAGTAGTCAAATTCGGGCCAGATGGCCTCGATGTAGTCGTAGTTGCAGGCCGTTTTTTCGAGGGGCGCAGGCTCTTCGTGGATCAGGCGATCGCGCGGTGTGGTCTCCCCGGCGATATAGCAGCGCTGGTCAGAGAAATCTTCTCCCCGCAAAATCCGCTCCAGCAGCATTTCCCCTTCGCCCACAGAAATAATCGTGCCCTGGGGCAGGCGGTTGTGCATCTGCTCATAGAACACACTCACTGCGCCACCGCCCACTACGGTGGTGACATTTTTGCTGTAGCGCTGGGCGCGCTTAAAACCGCGCTTGATGAGGCCCTGGTTGCGCCATAGCTCGGCCAGGTAGGTGGTGGCCATGCGTAGACCGCCCAGGGCACCGCGCGCCTTGAGCCACAGGTTGCGGGCGTAGAAAAACTCAAAGGCATTTTGCAGCGGGTTGCCGCCGCGCCCGCCCACAGGTGCAAAAATCTGAATATCCCGCCAGGAGAACACCAGCAGGGTGGGCTTAAAGTCGTCAATGCAGCGGTCTAGGGCAGCTCCATAGTCGAGGGGCGGCACCGCCCCCAGGTCAAAAATGCACTGTTCTAGTTCAGGGAACAGCTTGTGCACGTGGTCGGCTAAATACACGACCCCAATGGGGAAGATCGGGTTGCAGGGCAGCCGCACGTAGAGCACACGGGCCTGACTGACGGTGGCCTGACCGATGGTGTTAAGAGGCATTATTCTCAGGCTTGATATGTATGTTTACGATAGCACCGTCCCTCTGCTGGGGCTGGGGGAGACACAAATCTCTCCCCCGTGAGGGCTCTCTCCGGTCACGTCTTTTCCCCCATGACTACCCCATGACTGTGGGTATGGCTCCAGATTTAAGGACAATTCTAGCAACGAAAATACCCAAGAATTTTGCCGCCTTCAAAGGGCGCAGGCTCTGCGCCCCTACTGGTGGTACTTTCTTGCCTGGAGACCTCCTAGCGCTGGGGCTATAGACCTCACTCCATCGGCGTGGTGCCCTGCCTTCAGAGGGTGGAGCATCTGAAACAGTCGGGGGCATCCACAGAAAGCCATAAAACTCTCTAGCCGTGGTATAAAAGCATAGTTAGCAGCCATCCACATCGGCTATGGAGAGTAGATGGCCTAAGAAATTGCCTCAGGCTGGGGCCAGTGCCAGACCTGATCCAAGCTTGAAGCAATATATCTGAATATTTCGAATAGTTAAGGTGTTGTGAGGGTTGGTAGTCGCCTTTACAACAGCTGGGGATCGCGAGGTGTTAGGCTTTGCGCAGTGATTCTTGCAGTATTGCCGTAAAGCATCAATGGCACAAATCCTTGATCCCCTTCCTTTCGACGGGCAGAGCCAGATCCTCTGTTGCTACATCAATGCCACCAGTAAGATTCAGGTTGCCCGCATTACCAACGTGTCTGATTGGTACTTTGAGCGGGTGGTCTTTCCGGGGCAGCGACTGCTCTTTGAAACTATTCCAAGGGCAATTTTAGAAATTCACACCGGCATGATGGCCAGCTCCATTCTGTCTGACAGCATCCCCTGTGTGCAGCTTGAGGTTGAGGCAGCTGAGCCATCGGTTTTTGAGCCGGCCTCAGGCGCTGAGCTTGAGGCGAGCAGTGCGACTGAGGCTTTAGACGATGCGGCGGCGATCGCCGTTTCTCCCGCTAGTTAGGCTGCTACATTGGTGGTCTAGCCCCAGGGCACCCCGGTCATGGTTGATGCTGGTTACAGCATGGTAAAGGTAGGTAGCCTACCTCCTGTAGGTCATCGGGCCATAGGTCATCGGGGCGCTGCTGGTGATGGACATTTAGGAGAGACGGTGAACCTACCTTCGTTTTTATGGCTGTGGCGCATAGCCGCTTGGTCCATGGGGCTGACCCTTACGGGCTATAGTCTGCTGGCGGTGACGGGCGGGGTTTTGGCCTACACCCGCTCTAAGCCCATAGAGCGGTCGGCCTGGCTGCGCCCGCTGCACATCGCCCTGGGTTCAGTGCTGGTGCTCCTGGTGCTGGGGCTGCTCACCATTGGCATAGTTGGCACCCTAGGGGAGTACGGCACCCTGGGGCACTCGCTGCATTTGCTGTTTGGCCTGTTGGTCGTAGCCCTGGTGCTGACCTCAGCCTGGAGCGCCAGCCGCATCGATGCAGAGCGCCCCTGGGCCAGACGGCTGCACCTGACCCTCAATGGGGTACTGGGTTTGGGGCTGACGGCAGTGGGGCTGACGGGCTGGCAGGTGGTGCAAAAGTACCTGCCCTAGAGCGTTCTAGCTAAGGCGACTTCTGGAAAATAGTTTCCCAATGGTGGGCAGTGCCCACCCTACGGCGGCTACAGTCGCTGAATTAAAGCTGGTATCTGCTTCCCTGGAAATCTCCTAAATCAACCCCAGCCAAGTCCAGAGGTATAGTTTTGCCGGGGGGGAAACCTACAGATCTCGAGCTGCACTTGGTAAACCTCCTTTGGGCCTTACCGCGATCGCCCCAACGAGCCGAGCTTGCCTCTGCTGCTCAGGGCTATGCCCATCGCACCGGTTCTTCTTCTGTCTTTTTATGCTCTATGGCTGAGTCTTCATCCCTAGCCCCGGCTCTCTCAGGTGCGGGCGATGGTGCAATGGCACCGCAGGTGTTTCATATTTCACCGTTGATTCGCCTGACCCTGCTGCTGCTGTATCTGGCGCTGATGGGGCCGCTGCCCTTTTTAGCCCAGGCTACCCAGGCGGCTGTAGCCCCAGCCTGGCTAACGACGGGCATTTTGCTGGGGGCCGTGGGCATTTATGGTGCCCTTGCTCAGCGGGTTGCGGTAGATGGTGAGGGCATTCAAGTCACCTACCCGGCCTGGGTTCGCTGGCTATTTCGCGGCGGCTGGCGGCTGCCCTGGGCCAAGGTGCAGGCGCTGAAGCCCCGATCCACCGGTCAGGGCGGCCTTGTCTATTACTTTGTAGGAGCCGAGGGGGCCGAGCAGCGGGCCTACCTGCTGCCCATGCGGGTAGCAGGGTTTGCCAGGTTGGTGGAGCTGGTTGAGACCTACACCGGCATCGACACCCAAGCTGTAAAGCCCCTGGCCCAGCCCTGGATGTATTTCATTTTGCTGGGGTTTACCCTGCTGCTGCTCTTGGTCGATGCCTGGACGATCACCACAGCGCTATCCATGGGCCTAGCGAGCGGCGGCTAACTCATCAAGCAGTAGTATTAATGAGGAAGATTTGCAATAACAATGCTCACAGCGGCCCCTGCGGCCCCTTACTTGCCTAGACTATGCCCCCAACGGATATTTTGCGTCTCGATGCTGTCACCAAACACTACAGCCCCCAGCTGCCTCCGGCGGTAGACGGGGTCAGCCTAACCCTGGGCCAGGGAGAGATCTTGGGGCTGTTGGGGCCGTCGGGCTGCGGTAAAACCACGCTGCTGCGGCTGATTGCCGGGTTTGAGCAGCCCGATGGGGGCGGTATTTATCTATCGGGTCAGGCGGTGGTTGGGGCCACCTGGCTGCCGCCGGAGCGGCGCGATGTGGGCATTGTGTTCCAAGACTATGCGCTGTTTCCGCACCTGACGGTGGAGAAAAATGTGGCGTTTGGCCTCCAGCGGCGCGGGGCCAAGGCCATTGGCCAAAAGGCGGGGCGGGGCGGGGCGCTATCAACGGCAGACATCGAGCAGCAGACTGGGGCGGCGATCGCCCTCGTCGGCCTAGAAGGGCTAAAACACCGCTTTCCCCACGAGCTGTCGGGGGGGCAGCAGCAGCGGGTGGCCCTGGCTCGTGCCCTGGCCCCGCGCCCGGCGATTATTCTGCTCGATGAACCGTTTAGCAACCTAGATGTGCAGGTGCGCCTCTACCTGCGCCAGGAGGTGCGCGATATTTTGCGCCAGGTGGGGGCCTCGGGGGTGTTTGTCACCCACGACCAGGAAGAAGCCCTGGCTTTAGCAGACCGAGTGGCGGTGATGCACCGGGGCCACCTGGAGCAGATCGATACCCCAGAGGTGGTCTACGGCCAGCCAGCCTCGCGCTTTGTGGCCGAGTTTGTCACCCAGGCCAATTTTTTACCCGCCCAGCCCAGCCCCCAGGGCTGGCAAACCGAGGTGGGCTGCTTTGCAACAGAGACCAGTGCCGCCGACCATACCCCGATGGATCTCATGGTGCGCCAAGAGGATATTGCCCTGGTGGAGGATGCAGGGGGCGCGGCAGTGGTGCGCGATCGCCAGTTTTTGGGCCGCGAGTATAAGTACTGCTTGCAAACTCCCTCGGGGCAGTGGCTCTACGCTCGCCTGCCGGTGGGGCAGCCAATTGAGATCGGCAGTCAGGCTCGGGTGACGGTGCCCTCTGGGCGAGTGCGGCTGTACCCAAGTCAGCGCCCAGAGGCGGCGATCGCCCACCAGACCAATGCGCTGTCGATGCCGTTGGTGAATTAAGCGCTAGATATTAGGCGCTAGATATTAGGCGCTACATATTAGGAGAGCGATCGCCCCAACGCATCGCCGGTTAAGTTTATTATGGGGGCGGCGCGCCTGCCTCTATCCGTTGTCATTGTTTCGGGTCACGCTCCTATGAATCGGGTTTCTCAACGAGTTTGCCTATCTCTGGCGGCATTGGCCCTGCTGGCTAGCCCGGCTGTGGCTGCGCCCCCGGCGATCGCGCCCTTCCCTGGGGCGGTGCCAGACCGTCGGCTGGCCCAGGCTGGCACGGTAGAAACAGTGCTCAACTTTGAAACCGAGTCGATGGCGGTACGCATTTACCGCAGCGGGTCTGGCCTGTTTATGAACCTCTACAACAAAGCCACCGACGCGGTTGAGGTGCGGGGTGCCCCAGCCCAGCTGGTGCCCAGCACCCGCGACCAAACCGTCTACACCAACACCCAGGGCGAGGCTCAGCGCTATGCCCGCATCAACGTGCAGGGCGAAACTGAGCTAGAGATTGTCGCTGCTGACGGCACCGTGGTTCTCCAAGAGCCAGGTTTTAACATCGTAGTAGGGGTGGCCTCTGGCTCTAGCGACTTTCGCGGCAACAACTTTGCCCCCGGTACCCCAGCCCTGGTGCTCTCGGCAGAATCAGCGCGGCTGCGATCGTCCCCGCGCCTGGGCAGCACTATTCTCGGCACAGCTCGCCGCCGCGCCGTAGTCGATGTCGTCGACCGAGTCGGCAACCCCGATGACAGCTTTATCTGGTACCAGGTGGTCTACCAGGGCACCACCGGCTGGGTGCGCGGCGACCTGCTTCAGCCGACATGATTCTCGGCGACAGCAAAGGGGATGGGAAGGGGATGGGGTTCACGGTTCACGGCCTGCCCTGTCAAGTGACCAAACTATTCCCGAAACTCTATAGGCTAGGGACTACGGCCACAACCACCAGGGAGTGAACTCCCTGGCTCATTGCAAAAGTCTGCTGAAGCAGCCTGGGGAACTCGGTTCCCAATCCTCTTCAGAGGAATGTCACTGAATTAAGGCTGGTGGGCAGTGCCCACCCTACGGCAGATCAAGGCTTCTGGCGATCTGCAAGGGCTAATTTTAGCTTATGTCAGTGCCAATCCTCTTCAGAGGATTTTTGCTTTGAGCCTTGGACTTCTAGCCCTGGGCTCAGCGGCCAATCTCAGGGATCGCCCCTGAATCTGGCCCCACCTTTACAAGACTGACGGTGCAAGGCCTGCCGTGAACCTTGCACCGTAAACCCTTTAGAAAGCCTGTTAGCCCATTAGCCCCCCTTGATAGGCAGCTACAGCAGATCCAGAGTCATCCCTTCCTTGGCCAGACAGGCATTGGCAAAGCTGGCCTGCACCTGGCACTCCAGCTGATCGAGCTGATCATCGCTGTGGCAAGGGTTGTGGTGAAACAGCACCAGATGCTTCACCTGGCTAGCTTTAGCAAGTTCAATACCCAGGTGACAGGGTGCTGATGCCCCGTCATTGGAAACGGCGTAATCTGAATAGGTGGCATCGGCGTAGGTGCCGTCAAAAATTAGCACATCGGCCCCGGTAGCCAGCAGCAGCAGGTTGGGGTCAACGCTGGTTTGGCTAGGGTCGGTGTCGGTGGCGTAGACCAGCACCCGATCTTGCCAGGTGACTCGATAGCCTAGGGCGCTGGTGTGGCGGTTGAGGCCCCAGGGTTCGACCAGCACCTCCCCCAAAGTAAGCGGCTCGCCAGCGGCAATGTTGTGGAAGGTCATGGTAGCGGCCATGGTTTGCAGCGGCTTAAAGAAATTGGGCCGCAGCATTTGATCCATCAGCCGCTGTTTGATGGAGGCACCGTTGAGGGCCGGGGCACCATAGATGTCGAGCTGGGTCTCTGGAGCAAAGGCCGGGGCAAAAAACGGAAAACCCTGGATTCGATCCCACTGGGTGTGGGTAAAGAAAAGGTGGGCGTTGACCGGCTGCCCCTGCTCTACCAGATGGCGACCCAGCACCCGCAGCCCGCTGCCGCCGTCAAAAATCAGCCGCTGACTGCCCACCAGCACCTCGACACAGGCGGTGTTGCCGCCGTAGCGCACGGTGTCTGCCCCCGGTGCCGGAATATTGCCGCGCACGCCCCAAAACCTGAGCCTAAAGGTCTGCGTTGAAACGGGTTGCTCGGCCTGGGCGGCGTCTCCGGCGCAAGCCGGAGACAGGGCATTGGATGGGCTAATGGTGTTGGCCATGGAGTTCTAACGGTTCACCCAGTTCAGACGGTGATTTTAGGCGGTGTTGCGAGACCCTGCTGCCAAACTCAGATGATCTCTAGGCGTAAACCCCTAGAGCATCCACACAGAGAGCTTCCGTAAAGTTTACTTCCCAGATCCAATCTATTTTGCCCATTTAGGTATTTCTGACAACCTATCGCCGGAGAGATGTGCTCTTCTAAACTTATATGGGGTTTAAGACGGATCGTCGGGATGATCGAACAGGTAATGGGCGAGGTCAGGGGAGCCGGGTTCGCCGTTAAAAATATGGTAGGCCCGCCGCAGTCTTTCTAGGGCGCGCTGGCCGCGCTTGCGCAGGGTGGCTTGGGATGAACGGTCTTCTCCCTCGGCCACCAGCCGGGTCTGCACCTCCTGCCAGGAGAGACCGTCAATCACCTTCCACTGGATCAAGTTGCGATCGCCGACCGACAGCGCCTCAAACACCCGCAGCACCGAATTAATGGCGTTGGTAATAGCATCATCATCCACGGCGGGCGGTGAGGTCGTATCTGCCCCATGCCCCTGCTCCATCAGTTCGTCAAAGGCTAGGGCTGAGTAGTGGAGGCGATCGCGCTTGCACTCGCGAATGATGTTGTAGGCGGTGCTCCGCATCCAGGCCTTGGGCTGGTGAATCTGCTCTTGGCGCTGCTGGGTGTGGCGCACTCCCCGCAGGTAAGCTTCGACAAAAATATCGATTTCGGTGACGTAGCCCTGTAGCTCAAACTGCCGAATGGTGCGTTTGATAAAGGCCAGCAGCGATCGCGCGTGGGGGTTGTTGGGCTTGAGGAGAAACTGCACATCGCGATTAAACTGCTGCGTTTCGGCTGGGTGTTGAGAAGGCATAACTTTGAGGTAGATGACCACCGTTAAGTTCTAATGTAGCCGCATCAAGTTTCTGTAAAGCGTGAGATCGCGCCTGCTAGCTCCGTGATTCTTCGGAGGTCATATCGTGATGCTAATCACAGCGCTACGGGTCTACCCTTAGGGAAAACTGACGGAAGCCCTGGCCTTAAGGGAAAAATTTAGGTTTCAGGCTGGTATAAAATTTGGATTTTGCATCAGGACACAATCGAGAATTTACCGAGGAAACTAACTTAATGTCAAATCCCTGTGACAATTCCCAGGATTTTGCCCCAGATTTTAACTGGGGTGATCAGCCCGCCGCCTGGCTCAAGAAATATTGCTTGACGATCGCCAAGATGCGATCGGAGGCGTGGCCGTCGCCAAAGGGGTTCACGGCCCGAGCCATGGTGCCGTAGGCCACCGCGTCGGTGAGCAGCTCAATGGCGTTGCGGCCTATGGCCTCGGCGCTGGTGCCAATCAGTCGAGCCGTCCCCGCCTCTATAGCCTCGGGGCGCTCGGTGGTATCGCGCAGCACCAGCACCGGCTTACCCAGGCCCGGAGCTTCTTCTTGCAGGCCCCCCGAGTCGGTGAGCAGCAGGTAGCAGCGGCTCATCGCCCCCACCAGGCGGTGGTAGTCGAGGGGCTCGGTCAAAAACACCCGAGGATGGTCGCCCAGCAGCTTGGTCAAAGGTTCGCGCACCAGGGGGTTGCGGTGCAGGGGCAGCAGCAGGGCGGTGTCGGGCTGGTCATTGAGCACGGCTAAGAACCCGGCCGCGATCTCGGCCAGCGGTTCGCCCCAGTTTTCGCGGCGGTGGACCGTGGCCAACAGCACCCGATGGCGCTCCCAGTCGAGGCCGTCGATGGGGCAGTCGGGGTTTTGCCCCGCCACTGTCAGCAGCGCGTCGATCACGGTGTTGCCGGTGTGGTGAATGTCGCCCACCACCCCAGCGGCCTTGAGGTGCCCCACGGCGGTGGTGGTGGGGGCAAAGTGCAGGGTGGTCAGCTGCGAGATCAGTCGCCGATTGGCCTCTTCGGGGTAGGGGCTGTAGATATTGTCGGTGCGTAGGCCCGCCTCCACATGACCCACCGGAATTTTTTGGTAAAAGGCGGCCAGGGCGGCGGAGAAGGCGGTTGTGGTGTCGCCCTGGACGATGACCAGATCGGGGCGCTGCGTCTGAAAATAGGCCTCTAGCCCCTGCAAACTGCGGCAGGTGATGTCGGTGAGGGTCTGCTGGGGCTGCATGATCGCCAGGTCGGCATCGGCCTTGAGGTCAAACAGCGACATCACCTGGTCGACCATTTCGCGGTGCTGCCCCGTCAGCACCACCTGGGTGTCAATACCTGGGTCTTGTTGAAAAGCACGAATCACCGGAGCCAGTTTGATGGCCTCGGGCCGGGTGCCCAAGACAATGCACAGGCGCAGGGAAGAGTCAGACATAGGGCCGCCGCGATGAAGGTCACAACATAAGGTTCTAGATCGGGGTTCTAGATCGGGCTTTGGGCAGCGCGCCACCGGGCTGAGGCCCCAAGCCATATCCCCAAGGCGATATCTATAATTGCACGGCCTCCACCCTGTGACTACGCCCTGGCCCGGTTGGGCGAAAATTTGGAGCGCTAGGGGGCCGGCTCTGCGACAATGGAAGTAACTGTAGTCTCGCCTCGCTGCTGCCCCATGGCCCACACCATTGCCCTGCATGAGTCTCACCTGCAAACGCTGGATTTGACCCCGGCCCAGGCGGTGCTGGAGCCGCTGCTCGCAGAAGGTAAGGTGCTCCAGGGCGAGCCAGCCCTGCGCTTTGAAATCAGCATCAGCCGCGACCCCACCGACCCCAGAGAGCTGTCGGAGCTGCCGGAAGTGCGGCTGTGGTTCATTCGTCTCGATACGGTCTATCCCTGGCTGCCCCTGGTGCTCGACTGGGAAGCGGGGGAGCTAGGTCGCTACGCCGCCATGCTGGTGCCCCACCAGTTCAGCCCGATCGAGGGCATTCGCTACAACCCCGAGGGGCTGGAGATTTTTATGATGACGAAGATTTTTGCGATCGCCGCCTGGCAAAAATCCCAGGGTCTGACCAACTTCACTCGGCTCAAGTTTATGACTCAAATGCTGGGCTACGAAATCGATGACGGCCTGTTTGAGCTGCTGGGGTAGGGCAATAGAGCCCTTAACCGTTTTTAGCTAGCTTCTCTTGCAGAATGACTTCCATGACCTTCAAGTCATTCTCTGTCTGGGGAAACGGATAGACTGCGCTATTGGAGTTTCCCCTGTGGATCAGCGCCTCAATGGCCTCATCATCATCTCGATGAGCCAAAACATAGGCTCTCAGCTCCTGTCGTGACAGTTGGCTAAAGTCAGGCTTCGTCATCGTTAAACCTCCACTGACCGCTGGTCAGAGATTGGCCACTAAGGGCCACTGATCGCCCCAATCACTCGACCAATCTCCTGGGGGGATGCCCCCGTCGCCAAAATTGCCCTTAGCAGCAGCTCGATAGAGACCGAAGCATCTCCATTCTCGGCCTTAGCAATCCGAGGTTGGCTAGAGTGCATCTTCTCAGCCAGCTCGGTTTGGGTCATGCGCTGCTGCCTGCGTTCCTTCAGGGCCCGACTTAGGGCTAGCTTGATTTCAATCAGGGTCGCTTCTTCTGGGCTGAGGTCTAAAAATTCAGAAACCGTACCTACCTGCCACCCCCGCTTAGCCAACTGCTCACGCGTTGATTGATCCATCGCTTCACTCCTGTTTACTCCTGTCTATCTCGCTCATATTGCTTGAGACGCTGCTGACAGATTTCAATGACCAACTTTGGCGTAGTTTGAGATTTTTTGTTGAAGACCTCCAAGATGAGAATGGCATCGCTGTCTATACGGTAGATAATTCGCCAGTTTTGCTCGGCATCACGAACTCGAAGCTCATGGCAACGCGCCCCAATGCTAGGCATAGGCCTCGACTGAGGCAACGACAAGGCTTCTCCTTGCTGAAGTCTTCTGAGCAAAAACCCTGCTTCAAGCCGTGCCGATTGGCTAAAGGGCGGAGTCTTGACCTGGCCATGCAGCCAAACCAAAGGCTTATCGTCAGCGTCCATGTATATCAGTCTTGATATATGGCACTATGTTAGCAATGTGTGGGCCGATCGCAAAGTGATCGCCCCACACATTGTCCATCTTTCAGCCGTCGCCCTAAACCGCGATCTCTGTCGGGGCCGATCGCTTGGTTTCGTAGTAGCGGCAGGCAAAATAGCCAACGCTGTAGACCAGCGATGTGTCGGTAGCGATGCCCAGCACCGCGCCCAGGCCAGGAATTAACTCAAGGATACTCATCCCCGACTTGACCATGCCAGCGGTGGAGGAGGAAAGCAGCCAGATGGCCAGCACCTCGCCCCGGCGGTCGTGGTCGGTGGGCGAATAGCCGTAGATGGTGGCGATGCGGTAGATCATATTGGCCTGGAGGGCGGCGATCGCCCCAATATCCACCAGGGTCAGGGCAAAGGCTATGGAGGGTGCCAGGTTGGTGGCCAGACCCACCCCCGCTGCCCTGAGGGCGGTTTCGGCCATTACCCGCTGGGCCAGGGCGCGTTTATCTTCTTGGGGGTACTGCTGGCGAAGGTCGTCCACCTGCGATCGCACCTCGGCCACATTCACCTGGCCCAGGGCGGCCAGCAGCCACTTCATGCCCGGCAGCGCGGTAGCAAATCGAATAAACGATAGGTTGGCAATGGGGCCAACCACGCTGCCAACGGTAGCGGTCACTGGCTCAAACAGCGGCTGAAACCTAGAGACGACAGCATTGCCGGTGTTTGCCGTGGCGTTGTCGAGCACGGCGACCACGGCCTGCATCACCTGGGTGA
>QBMN01000170.1 GCA_003241845.1 Shackletoniella antarctica
CTTCTAAGGGGGGCAGGGGGGATTGTCTTTTAGAGGGGGCAGGGGAGATCAACCAAAGGCACCCCCCTTAAAAAGGGGGGCAGGGGGGATCGTCCTCTCATCAAGCAGAAAAAATCAAGACCCTGCCACTCTGGCGGCGGTGACGGCGGCCAGCAGATCGCCGTGCACCACCTTCGAGCTGCCGATCACCATGCCGGGCCGCAGGTAGTCGCTACAGGTGTGCAGCGGCGGCAGCAGCTCCCCAGTGAAGCTGGTGACAATGAACCCCATCTCCTGGGCCATAAAGGCCAGGGCCGCTCCATCAATAAACTGCCCCTTCGCCAGCACCGCCCCGGCCAGGTCGCCGCTGAGCAGGCCGTTGAAATTGGGCATCTGAGTCTCTTTGGAGTAGGCGGTTTTAGTGTGGTAGACCCGGTAGCGATCGCCAATGTGCGGCACCACATCCCCCATTTGCCAGCCCAGGCAGATCGCTGGAGTGGGGCTGTCAACCGTGATCTGGGTGCATTCTTCTAGGGATTGATCGAGGGTGCCTTTGAACGTGCCCTGGCCCCGCAGAGCGTAGTAGTAGATGCCCTGGCCGGGGGTGACGGCGATCGCCGCCTCGTACTCATCGGCATTGAGAATGGCCAAAATAACCTGATAGTTGGAGTGGCCATCGAGATAAAACTGAGTGCCGTCGATCGGGTCGAGGGTGATCAGGTAGTCGTCCTGCGGCCCCAGATCAAGGGCGCGAAAGTACTTGGTATTGTAGGTCTGCTCGTGCTCTTCGCCGTAAAACCGCGCCTGGGGAAACAGCCCCAGCAGCACCACCTCCATCATGGTCTGAATCGACAGGTCGGCGTCGCTGAGGGCCGAAGCGAAAAAGTTGTCGCCCTTGCCGCCTTTGTCGGGCTGGGCCGCAATCTGGGCCTGAATCTGCTGGGCGTAGGCCCCGGCAGTTTTGAGGTAGGGCAGCAGCGCCGCCAGAATTTCCCTGGGAGTGACTTTGGGCGAAGCGATGGGAGGAGCTTTGGAGGTAGAGGCAGATAGCATAGGGACACCTTCCGTGGCAGAGCACCCCTAATGTACGGCAAGCTAAACAAAAAGGCAGGATTTCTTCGACGAAGAAATCCTGCCTTTTACTCTGCTTCTTTAGGGCAAATTAAATTCCCTGGAGAATTAAATCGGTCAATGACTAGACCGCAGCCACCTTGGCCACCTTGGCATCAAGTTCGCCCTTGGCGTACTTAACTGCGTAAACTTCCACGGGTTCCTGCTTGATTTTGCTGGCGTTGCCGGCGCTACCGAAGGAGTTGTAGCGATCGCGGCACACCTCGGTCATGTAGGTCATTGAGGGCTTCATGAAGTGGCGGGGATCAAAGTTGGACGGATCCTTGAAGGCCGCTTCACGGATGGCGGCGGTGATCGCCAGGCGGTTATCGGTGTCGATGTTGACCTTGCGCACACCGCTCTTGATGCCCTTTTGAATTTCCTCGACCGGTACGCCGTAGGTTTCGGGAATGTTGCCGCCGTACTCGTTGATCATATCGAGCCACTTCTGGGGCACAGAAGACGAGCCGTGCATCACCAGGTGGGTGTTGGGCAGGCGGCGGTGAATTTCTTCGATGCGGCTGATGGCCAGAATTTCGCCGGTAGGCTTGCGGGTAAACTTGTAGGCCCCGTGGCTGGTGCCGATGGCAACGGCCAGAGCGTCGACCTGGGTGGCTTCCACAAACTGCACCGCTTCGTCGGGGTCGGTGAGCAGCTGGTCGTGGCTGAGGGTGCCCTCAAAGCCGTGGCCGTCTTCGGCTTCGCCCGCGCCGGTTTCGAGGGAGCCAAGGCAGCCCAGCTCACCCTCAACGCTACAGCCAATGGAGTGGGCTACTTTCACCACTTCGCCAGTGACAGCGGCGTTGTACTCAAAGCTAGCGGGGGTCTTGGCGTCGGCTTCGAGGGAGCCATCCATCATGACGCTGGTGAAGCCGTTGCGCAGGGCCGAGTAGCAGGTGGCCGGGGAGTTGCCGTGGTCTTGGTGCATGACCACGGGAATGTGGGGGTAGGTTTCGACCGCCGCCAGCACCAGGTGACGCAGAAAGTTTTCGCCAGCGTAGGAGCGGGCACCGCGAGAGGCCTGCAAAATCACGGGGCTGTCGGTTTCATCCGCCGCCTTCATGATGGCTAGAATTTGCTCTAGGTTGTTTACGTTGTAAGCCGGGATGCCGTAGCCATGCTCAGCGGCGTGATCCAGCAGTAATCTCAGTGAGACAAGCGCCATAAAAATCCTCCTAGTGTGTTCTCGCCGTTAGGCCTTCAAGACGTTTAAGAGCATTCCATCTAACAATTATCCGAGTCCAGGTCGGCAGCGGTAGCCAGATGTACTGGCCTAGCCAACATCCTGAATGGAGCATTAGCCGAAACACTCTGAGTAGGTAACCTTACTCACCAATCTTAGAATAGATCGATGATCCATAACGAAATGTTTGGATAAGCTAAAACTAAGCTTAAAAGAACTCCCCACTCGGCCAGGGTGTGTAAACCCCTTTTCTTTGACCCATCATAGATCACTGCGGCGCACAGTCTGCCCGTTGCGCTACTGGTTGTGCTACCGGTTGTGCTACTAGGGCGCTTTAAGCAGGGATATATCAAAAAATGGGTCGCCTGGGATTCGAACCCAGGACCAATCGGTTAAAAGCCGAGTGCTCTACCGCTGAGCTAGCGACCCCCGCAAGGGGAAGTTGTGTTTGGCTATAAACCAGACACGGCTTATAAACATAGCATATGGGCTGCGCCACTTTTTAACACCCCGCCAAAAAAACTGGCAAATTTGCTAGATCTACCTCTGCTAGAACCTAGCTTGCATTATTCATGACCTTTAGGAAATGCCCGTCATTCCCGTGGAAACGGGAATCTAGCCGAAGTAGCACTCTTTCGAGTGGATTCCCGCCCCACGCCTTCGCGGGGGCAGGCTCTGCGCGGGAATGACAGCCGTTCGCTGCCATCCTTGTGAATAATCCAGGCTAGGGCATCGGTGCAGTGTGGCCCAAAACCGGCTTTCTGTACCGGTGTTCTAAGAACCGGACTCAGTCACGGTCGGCCCTTACTCTGAGGAGATATTGAGATTCTGCGGCGGTGCTGACTTCTCCTACTAGTGCGGCGGCGGGGTAGCCGTGGTGGCGCAGGTCGTCTAGGCACTGCTGGGCAGCGGCAGCGGGCACAGTGGCGAGCAGGCCCCCGGCAGTTTGGGGATCAAACAACAGCGGGTAGAGGGCGTGGCTGGCTGCCTTAGGGTCAATGAATTCACCCGCCTGGAGGTTTTGGGGATGGAGGCTGCTGAGCAGGCCGGCGGACAGGGTGTCTACGGCCCCGGTGAGCACGGGGAGGGCTGCTAAATTAAGGGTGGCCGTCACGCCGGAGGCGCGGGTCATTTCGAGCAGGTGCCCGGCCAGGCCAAAGCCGGTGACATCGGTGCAGGCGGTGGCCCCGTGGGCGCGAAAGATCTCGGCGGCGGCCTGGTTTGGGGTGAGCATCGCGGCGATCGCCCCCTCGATCCATCTCCCCTTGGCTTTACCCCGCATATCCGCCGCGAATAATGTTCCTGTGCCCAGGGGCTGGGTGAGAATCAGCTGATCGCCGGGCTGCATGCCGTTTTTTCTCAGCAGCTTTTGGGGGTCGGCGACGCCGTTGCAGGCAAAGCCCAGGGCCATTTGGGGGCCGACGGTGGTATGGCCCCCCACCAGCGGAGTGCCGCTGGCCAGCAGCCCTTTATGGGTGCCCGCCAAAATTTGGTAGAGCATCTCGGCCTGCTTGGGCGGGGTGGCGTAGGGCACCTGCACCAGGGCCAGCACGGTGTGGGGCTGGGCACCCATGGCGTAGAGGTCGCTGAGGCAGTGCTTGAGGCAGATCTGGGCCAAGACAAAGGGGTCGTCTACCAGGGCGGTGAAATAATCGACGGTGTGTACCATCGCCAGGCCGGGGGGCACGGCGACTACGGCGGCATCGTCGGGGGCATCGAGGCCAATCAGCACCGCCTCGCTGGGGATGCTGGGGAAATCTTCTCGGACTCGGCGGAGAGCGTCTGACAGCGCGGTGCTGCCGACCTTGGAGCCACAGCCCGCGCACTGGGGCGGCGGGGGTGCCACCGCCGTGGGGAAATTTTTTGGGGCCGCCATCTGCCCCACGGGCAGGTCGCGGAAGCGGGCCATGAATTTGCGGTCGATGTGGTCTTTCCAGCGGTGGGCCAAGGAAGTTTCCAGGGCAAAGGGGCCACGGGAGGCGATCGCCTTACCATCCCCCGTCTCAATCAGGGTGAGAAACTGCTTTTGGGGGCGAAAGGGCTGGAGCGGCTGGCCCTGCACGTAGCGGCGTAGGTTATCGGTCAGGGGTGGCCCCTGGCGCACGGCAAACACCCCGGCCTTGGGTCGGGGATGGTGCACCATGGTGGCGACATCGCCTGCGGCAAACACATTGGGGTGAGAGAGGGTTTGCAGGGTGTCGCCTAGGGCGATGAAGCCCTGGGCAGTCAGCGACAGGCCAGAGTCTTGCAGCCAGTCGGGGGCGCTGGCGCTGGTCACCCAAAAGACGCGATCGCACTCCACTTGCACTCCCGACGCGCCCCGCACCAGCCGCTGGCCCGTGGCGTCATCCAGCGAGATTGCTTCTACCGCGTCGCTGAGGTGGAGCTGAATGCCGCGCGATCGCAACACCTGCTCTAGCCGTCGCCGCGTCCAGCGGTTGCGCTCTGCCGCCAGCTCTGGCCCCCGATGAAACAGGTGCAGGGTGAGATTTGACGAGGGCTGCCCCAGATCGGCCAGCAGGTTTACCAGCCGCTCGTGCAGGCCGATGGTCAGCTCGACGCCGCCCACGCCGCCGCCGACCACCGCCAGGGCGATCGGTCGCTGGGGGTGGGCTTCGACTTCTGCAAGAAATTCTTGCCACTGGCGCAGCAGGGTGGGCACAGGTTTGGCGGCGATCGCGTAGTCTGCCGCCCCCGGCACCGCCACCGTCGCCGGGGTGCTGCCCGTGTCGATCGACAGCACGTCGTAGGCAATGGCCGGGTGGTGGGCGCACTGCACCCGCTGCCGGTCAGGGTCAACGCCCACCGCCTGATCGACCACCAGGCGACACTGGGCAAACCGCGCCAGGGGTCGCAGGTCGATGTGGGCCTCGTCAAAGCTGTAGCGCCCGGCCACGTAGCTGGGCAGCATGCCCGAGTAGGGCGTATCCACCAGATCGGTCAGCAGCGTTAGCCGCACCCCAGGGATGGGGGCCATGCCCCACCGCCGCAGCACCAGGGCGTGGGTGTGACCGCCGCCTACCAGCACCACATCGGTTGAGATCGCGGGTTGGGTCTGCATCATGGCCTAAGGAGATTTCCAGGAAAGAAGATACCAGCGTTAATTCAGCGACTGTAGCCGCCGTAGGGTGGGCACTGCCCACCATTGAGAAACTATTTTCCAGAAGTCGCCTAAGTCCATTCAAATAGTTTCAAACTATTTCGACAGTTATTTCGCCTGAGGATCGCCTGGTGGCTCAACGGCACCAGAATCGGTTGAACTAAGGCTGTTCCTCAAAAGGACTGTTTTTCAAAAGGGCTGTTTTTCAAAAAAATGACCCCGTCCAGGAAAAGCAACAGTTTGCCACCCTAAAAATCTACTCCGCGCTTGAGGTCAATACCTTTTTCGGCGTAGTGCTTGTGGTTAAACACCTCTGAGTGGGTGCTGGCCAGCTCAAAGTAGGCGGGGCGATTTTTGCAGCGCCCGGTGATAATCACCTCGGTGCCGCGAGGCTTGCGCAGCAGCGCCTGCACAATCGGGTCTTCGGGCAGCAGCTCTAGATCCACCGTGGGGTTGAGCTCGTCGAGAATGATGGTTTTGTAGAGGCCCGAGGCGATCGCCGTTCTCGCAATCTCCCAGCCCCTTTCTGCCTCCACGTAGTCGATTTCCTGCTGCTGGCCGCGCCAGACGATCGCATCGCGGCCACAGCGCTGGTGGTCGACCAGGTTGGGGTAGATCTTGCGCAGGGCGGCGATCGCCGCATCTTCGGTATAGCCATTGCCCCCCTTCAGCCACTGAATAATCAGCACCCGGTGGGAGAGGTCTTGGCTGATGCCCCGACCAATGGCCTGGAGCGCCTTGCCCAGGGCGCTGGTCGACTTGCCCTTGCCCTCGCCGGTGTAGATCTCAATGCCCTCGATGCCTTCGATGCCTTCGGCTTTGGGCTGGGGTTTCATCTCTGAGTGCAGGTCAGCGACATCGAGCAGGGGCTGGGGGGCACCGCGCCCGGTGGCGATGATCTCCAGGTGGTCGGGCTTGTGGCGCAGGGTGCGGGCCACCTCATGGATGTCGAGCAGGCCCAGATCGAGCACCGGGTTGATCTCGTCGAGCACCACCACCGAGTAGAGGCCCGAGGCGATCGCCCCCTTGGCCACATCCCAGCCCCGCTGGGCCTCCTGCTTATCAAATTTGGTAATCTCTTCGGGGCCAAAAAACTCAGCTCGCCCGGTGCGCACCTGGTCAATCAGGTGGGGAAAGCCCCGCTGGAGCGCCTCAATGGCCGCATCTTCGTCGTAGGTGCGGCCCGGCCCCTTGAGAAACCGCAGCAGCAGCACCCGGCTTTCTAAAAAGTGGTGAATGCCCAGGCCAATGGAGCGCAGCACCACCCCCAGGGCCACCTGAGACTTGCCCTTGCCCTCGCCGTCGTAGACGTGAATTTGCCCTGTGAGCCGCTCGTTGCCCTGCTGGGCGGTGCGAATGCCGATGCCGGTTCTGACCATGGTGTTGTGTGCTGTGTTGGGTGCTGCCGTGTGCTGTGCTGTGCTGGGTGTTGCGTTTTATGGAGCGGCTCAATCTAGAGCTTTAACGATCTAAGATTTTAGCGAACTAGACGCCAAAGGCGGGCCAAGGCTATACCCTTGAGGTTGCACCGCGAACCCGCGACTAGGGGCCGCCCCCTGCGCTCACCCCCACCCCCATGCCGCTTACCAACCTGCTGTCAGAACTGGGTATTTTGCCGCTGCGGGCGATCGCCTTCCAGACCCTGCTGCTCATGCTGGCCATTGTGCTCGAAGCCATGGTGCTGCGCCAGCAGCTGCGTCTCGGCTATCGCACCAGTATGCAGTACGCCGCCACCCTCAACCTGCTGGCCACCAGCCTGGGCTGGGTGGCATTTTTGGCGCTTGAGGCGGTGCTGCCGCTGTCGCTGCGCAGCCAGGTGATCAGCTACGTGTTGTTCAATCGGTTTTACCTCAACGGCTGGCGCGAGGTGCTGCCCGTGGTGGTGGTGGTAACGGCGATCGCCGCCTTCTTCGTCACCTACTGGATCAAGCTCCAGGGTCTGACCTGGCTCCAGCAGCTGCTGGGCCAGCAGCCCATAGACACCAACCCACAGCCCGTAGAAATCAACCGCCGCCAGCGCTACGAGTGGGCGCGTCAGGGCCAGCGCCGGGGCCAAGCCGATGGGCAGCAGGGCAGCTCACCCCGTGCCCTGGCGGTGCTCCAGGCCAACGCCGCCAGCTTCACGGCTATTTTAGTTCTGCTACTGCTGGTGAACCAGGCTGGAGTGATCGGATGGTAGCCTGGCTCACCCAAACCCTAGAGATGCTAAAGGCGGTGCTGCTGCCGCCGCGCTACTTTGCCTGGCAGACCGTGATCTACATGAGCCTGTTTTCGTGGCTGATGTCGCTGCTAGCCCGCACCGTAGAGGCCATGGCTTTCACCGTGGGTCTACTGGCCACAATCAGCTGGATCTGCCTCGCCCTAGGGGTGGGCTGGGCGCTAGAGGCCAACAAAATTCGCCCCTTTGGGGTGTCCATTGCGCCCTGGGTGTCGGGGGCGATCCTCTGCCTGTTTTTGTTTGGCTCCTGGGGCGGTCGCTGGCTTCAGCCCGCCCTGGTGTCTTGGCCGCTGGTCTCCTTTGCGGTGGTGGCGGCCCCCAAGCTGGTGAGCTGGGATTTTAACCTCAAAGACCCGCCCGGCCAGGTGCGTCAGCAGCTGGCCCTGCTATTTTGCCTCAGCCTGTTGTTTAGCAGCTGGTTTCAGTTTTACTTTCGCATTCAAACCTGGGTGCGCGACTACCCCAGCCTGGTGGCCGACAGCGTTGAAAACAGCGCCTTTGTCTATCGGTTTCCGGGGCAAACCGTTGCCCTACCCGCCGGGGTCAACCACCTCACCGTGGCCGAAGAAATGCTGCGAGAACAGGTACACAACAAGCCCTGGCCCTCGGTGGAGCGCTGGCTGCTAAACCTAGACGGCCAGCGCCAGGCCATGGAGCGCCAGGTAAAAAGCCACATGGGCCTCGACCCATCGCTGGAAGACAGCCTGTGGCGCATTGACTTTCAGCCCCTGTCTAACGGCAATGGCTACATTCTCAAACTCTGGGCCATCTGGTCTGGCCCCGCCGCCAACCAGAGTGGCTATTACCTAGAGAAATCTTGCCTGCTGATGCCGGTCAGCCAGGGCAGCCTAGGTGCCCCAGAGGCCGCTGTGCCAGAGGCCTCTGCACCAGAGGCCGCTGCACCGGGATATGCCACCACCCAGTGGGGCAGCCTCACCTGCGATCTCGCCACGCCGCGCCAGGCTGGGCACCCTAGAGACATACAGCGCACCGGCTAGGCGGGAGGGGTTTTAGCGATGAGAGCGATCAGATCAATGGGGGGAAAGGCAAAATCCATGGTGCTATCTCGGATTGGGGTGATTGCCCGCACGGTATTTCTAGAGGTGATTCGCGATCGCATCCTCTACCTGGTGGCCCTGTTTGCCCTGGTGCTCGTGATTGCGAACGTGCTGCTGCCCGACATTGCCGCCGGCGCACAGGATAAAATCTTGCTCGACCTAGGGCTGGCGGGCATTCACCTGCTGAGCGTGATTGTTGCCGTATTTGTCGGCACCGGCCTGGTCAACAAAGAAATCGAAAAGCGCACGGTGCTGGTGCTAATTGCCAAGCCCGTCAGCCGCGCCGAATTTATTGTGGGCAAGCACCTGGGGCTAACCGCCGTGCTGGCGGTGCTAATCGCCGCCCTGGGGCTAATTTTCATGGTGGTGCTGGGGGTCAGCGGCATCCCCTTTGATTTTGGCAGCATTGCGCTTTCCCTGGTCTTTATGGTGCTAGAAACGGCTCTGCTGGTGGCGGTGGCGATTGTGTTTGGGGTGTTTACCAGCTCGCTGCTGGCCACCCTGCTCACCTTTGCGGTGTACCTGATGGGCCACCTCAGCCAAGACCTGGTGGCCTTTGGCGACCTCAGCGACAACCCGGCGGTGCAGCGGCTGACCAACACCCTGTACCTGGTGCTGCCCGACCTAGAGCGCCTCAACCTGCGCAACGAAGCCGTCTACGGCATGGGCCTCTTGCCCAGCCCCCCAGAGCTATTGGGCCACGGGCTGTACGGGCTGCTCTACACAGCGCTGCTGCTCACCGTGGCGATCGTCATTTTTTCGCGCCGCCAGTTTTAGTGGGCAGAGCCAGCGATTGCTTAACCTCATCCAAGTTCAGCAGTGGACCCTCCTAAGGGCGCAGGCTCTGCGCCCCTACCTGGGGATATCTTCTTTCCTGGAGACCGCCTAACAGTTCTGGCGATGGCTATAGCTATCGCCACTGCGCAGTTATTGAAAAAGACAAGAAGATTGTGTACAGTATGCAAGGATTATTGGATGGGTAGTCTTGACTCTTTTCGGTCATTGCTTCTGTAAGGTTTGAAGTGAACCCAGGTGGTTGGACAGTTCTGAAGGGAACTTAAGCTCTGAAAGCTTTACCCTGATGCCCCATTCAAGCGTGTGCTGATTCTGATTCAGTGGTGAGACTATTTTGATACACCTCCCTAGCAGCTTGTCGGAGTAATCTCTGTGTTGACCATAATAAGGTAGGCCATTGATCATCGCCCCCATGCCTCGAAAATTTAAGACCGTTGACTATGAAGCGACCCTGGATCAGACCGTCAGTATACGAGAGTGCCTACCGCCGGAGCACTTAGCCCAAGCCGAGACCGTGCTGCAAGCCAGAGCCGAGGAACGCTATCAGCTCGAACAAGCCGGGTATGAGGCC
>QBMN01000171.1 GCA_003241845.1 Shackletoniella antarctica
CCCCTAGCGGCTCCACCCCCTGCCCTAGGTGGAGACTAAAGCATTCTCAGCGTAAATTTATCCCCAGGGGTCGATTTGCCCGGCAAACCTGGCATCGTAGAATGTTAGGCAGCTAAATTTTTGAGGATTTTAATTGTCATGACACTCTTTTTTGCGATCGCTGATGGGGGTCTTCCGTCTCCCTTTGTGCTGGTGTATGTGGTGGGGTTTGTTGCCGCAGTGAGCATTGGCTCCATTGCCTGGTATAACTCCAAGCGCCCCGCTGGCTGGGAAGACAAGGAAAAACCCGACTTTGTACCTACTGTGAACGCAGAAGAGAGTGAGGAGAACTAGGCGATCTCACCCACCACTGCGCCAGAGCTGGCCCAAGGACTATGGCTGTAGTCAGTCTGGTGAAGGTATTTTTCTAGCAACGCTCAGACGCTTGAACGTTGCAGATGTCTCTAGGGACGATTAATGTTCTAACCCACGGGCCTACGATTGTGAAAAGCACAGCCCTAAACAACACAGCAAAGGCCCCAGGAAATTAGCTTTCCTGGGGCCTTTGTAATGGGCAACTAAGATCTATCTAGACCAGACATCGTATATGCCCCAGTCATGCATGCCCCATTTGCCTAGGGTAGAAGCGGCCTCAAGCACGTCTTGGTTATTCCCTCGCAGGGTTACCAAGTAAGCACCATCGGTCAAGTGACGACGATAGAGCCGAGCCGACTCGGGGGCAATGCCGAGGCCATCTGCCACCATGGTCGAGCGATCTGGGCGATCATTCGAACCCGAGCGATCCTGTATCAAGGTGTCAGAGAGCGCTTGGGCATCTGGCCCCATGACCATTACCGTGCCCACGTCGGGCAACAGGACGCGATCAAGACCTGCGACCAGTTGGGTAGCCCCTGACAGAGAATGGCCACCGGAGTCTCGGTGCTGCCCGGAGCTAGGAGTCTCTGCTTCTCGAACTGCGATCGACAGGCTATGCACAGGAAACCCCGTTTGCTGAAGCTGGGCTAGGGCCTCATCCATTTGGCGCTGGTTGAGAAACACGCCAACCACTCGCCGCTCTGCGCTGCCGGAAGTATCGCCTGCGGCAGCACCAGTCTGTGGCGAGCCAGCCGCGACCGGGTTAGAAGAATGGGGCAGCCCTGCCGTCCGGTAGTGAGCATCCGCCTGTCTGAGATCTCGACGACTGTCGAGGGTATTGCCCGCATTGCTGCGGCTGTAGGTGTCATCGGCAGAGACAGCACCAGCCACTGATGAACTAGACGAACGTGGCAGATCTGTGGTGCGATCGCGCCCGTCAATCGCTCTTAAGTCGCGGGGAGTTTCTCGGTGAATTTCATGGGCAGGGCTAGCTGCAGCGGTGGCCGCAGGGCTGACCCGACTGGCGTCGTCATCTGCCTGATAAACGCCCCAGTCTTCGATACCAGCGTCCCCCAGGGTGCGTTCAGCGCGAATAATTTCGTTCTCATCGCCCTTAACCATGACTAGATAGTCGCCTTGGGCCACCCGGTCTTGATAGCGCACCGCGCGGTGTTCAGGAATGCCAAGGCCAACCAAAGCGCCAACCAGGCCTCCGGCAGCGGCTCCCGCAGCGCCGCCGACCACAGTTGTCAGTACGGCAGCAGCCTCTCCCGCCAGTAGCGCCGGGCCTAGCCCCGGAATAGTTAAAGTGCCCAGGCCCACCAGTAGCCCAGTAACGCCGCCTAAGACGCCGCCTGTCAGTGCGCCAATGGCTCCACCTTTGTCGGCCTGGTTGGTAACTTCGTCTCGGACGGTGACACCGGCAATGTCTTTCTGATGGTCAGCGTCTTTAGCGATCACCGATACATCGCCCATTGAAAAACCAGAATCGCTCAGCGCCTGCAGGGCGGAGGCAGTCTGAGTACGGCTAGAAAAAACGCCTACGGCTCGTCTGTAGGTTGAAGCCATGGTTTTTTAGGTCTCCTGTTGGTCATAACATACGTCTATGTTTTAACGACCAGACCCTACGACCGTACTCGCTCAATGTAGTGAGCTGGTTTCATCTAGAAGACAGAGATCTTTGCCCCTGGCCGTTGGCATTTGGGCAGAGATGGGACCACCCACTGCCCAGGGGAAAGGTTGGCAGTACCGACCTGAGGATAGCGGGCAAGCGCACCGACAGGAGATTAGTCAATCACCCGCAGCTGCCCCTGGCGAATGGCATCGAACACCCGCTGGGCGGTGGCGTGGTCTTGATTGCTGAGGGTGGGCTGGCTCAGCAAAATATCCATCAACTCTCGCTGCACCTGGCGGCTAATCCGGCGCTGAGAAAATATCTGATCGACGATGGATTTAAGAGATTGGCTGGTGGTTTTAGACATAGTGACGACCTGCGCGATTTAAGGCTATGTCTACTATCACCCGAGTCGACCCAGCGCACCGTGACCATACCTCTGGTCAGGCATGATTCTAAGCTCGGCCAGAGGTGATCTATATCGTCTTCTCTTGTGGTTTAGATCACGCTAGGCTTGGGCAGCGCAGATTTTCGATGGATTAGGTTGACTGACGGATGCGATCGCTGCGGTAGCGCACATACTCAGCCAGGCCCGCCAGCAGGGCCGAGCCTAAGATCAGCACCACGCTGAGGGCATTGATATCGGGCTTAACCCCAGTGCGCACCCGGCTAAAGATTTCGATGGGCAGGGGGTTAGCGCCGCCCCCGGCGGTGAAGCTAGAGATCAGCAGATCATCCATGCTGAGCACAAAGGCCAGCAGACAGCCGGCAAAAATAGCCGGTGCCAGCTGGGGAATTAGCACCTGGATCATCGCCTGGGTGGGGGTAGCCCCCAGATCGAGGGCCGCTTCTTCTAGATTGGGGTCAAGGCGTTGCAGACGGCTAGACACCACCACCGCAATGTAGGCCAGACAAAACACCATGTGGGCGGCAATAATCGTCGCCAGGCTGAGGGGCACCGCCATCGACACCAAAAACACCAGGGTGGCCACCGCAATGGCAATGTCAGGAATAATCAGCGGTAGATACGACACCCCCCGATACAGCGCCTTACCCCGAAACCGATAGCGGGCCAAACCAATGGCCATCAGGGTGCCCAGCACCGCCGAGATCGCCACCGCGACCACCGCAATGGTAAGGCTGTCTTGCAGGGCCGAGAGCAGTCGGCGATCGCTAAACAGCGCCCGGTACCAGCGCAGGCTAAACCCATCCCAGCTGGCGCTGTAGCGCGAGTCGTTGAAGCTGTACACCCCCAGCACAATGATGGGGAAGTACATGAAGGCGTACATCAGCGCGGTGAAGAGGCTTGGCCAGGTGAGGCGGGGCATGAGGGGAATGGGTGGATGGGTGGGATCGGGTTGGGGCGCACTGCTGTTGGGGCGCACTGCTGTGCGCCCCTACGGGAATCAGGCTTCGGTGACGGTATTTCTATCGCCGTAGCGCAGCAGCAGGGCGATCGCCAGGCTGACCGCCAAAATCAGCACCATGCTGAGGGCTGAGCCAAAGCCCCAGGCGCGGGTGGGGCCAAGAAACTGGTTGTAGATCAGCCGCGAAATATTCATCGATGACGCGCCGCCCAGCAGAGTGGGCACCACAAAGTCGCTCAGGGTACTAATAAACACCAGCAGACTGGCTGCCGCAATGCCGGGCAGAGTTTGGGGCACGGTAATCTTCCAAAAGCTCTGGCGGGGGGTAGCCCCCAGATCGGCGGCAGCCTCTAGCAGGCGGGTGTCGAGCTTCTCTAGAGAGGCGTAGAGAATCAGCACCATGTAGGGCAAAAAACTGTAGGTAAGGCCGATAAACACCGCCGTGGGAGTATTTAGCCAGTTTTGGGCGGGCAGCCCCAGGGTGGTGAGCATGGTGTTGAACACACCGCTGGGCCGCAGAATGGTTGTCCAGGCATAGGCCCGCAGCAGCGACGAGGTCCACAGGGGCAAGATAAACCCCACCAGCAGCAGGTTGCGCCACCGCCGGGGCGACAACAGCGCCAGCCAGTAGGCCACCGGAAAGCCCAGCACCAGGCACAGCAGCGTAGACCCCACCGCAAAGGCCAGCGATCGCCCGATCACCCGCAGATACACCGGCTGCAAAATTTGCAGATAGTTGCCCAGGCCGTAGCCGCCGCTGGGCTGCCCCAGCCGCAGCCCCGGCACCAGGCTAATTTCAAGAATCAGCAGCGTGGGCAGCACCAGCAACAGCAGCAGCCAGACCCCGGCTGGGGCCAGCAGCACCACTGGCCCCAGCCAGCGTCGGGGAGCGAGGCGAGCGGCCCAGGTGGTAGAGGGTATGGGGGCGGAAGCAGGGGTCATTATTCTCTAAGCGCTGGTGACTTCAGTCCAAAACTGATCAAACAGGTCGGTGCTGTCGGCGTCAACGGCGACAATGCCCTCACTCTTAGCCAATACTTCTTCAGGCGGGTAGAGGTCTTGGTTATTTTGAATGTCAGCGGGCAAGCGCTCAAAGGCAGCCTGGTTAGCGGTGGCAAAATACAAACGCTCTACGGCGGCGCTAGCTGTCTCCGGTTCGAGCAAAAAGTTAATCCACTGGTAGGCGGCATCCACATTGGGGGCAGTGGCGGGAATCGCCAGGGTATCGGTCCACAGCGACGCCCCGCTGTCGGGAATGATGTACTCCATGCGATCGTCTTCGAGGGTGAGGGCGATCGCATCGCTGGAGTAGGCCATCGACACACTTAGGTCGCCGCCCAGCAGCTCGTTCTCAAAGCCGGTGGTCTTAAAGGCGGCAATGTGGGGCTGTAGCTCCAGCAGACGGTTGTAGGCGGCTTCGATTTCGGCTGGGTTGCTGGAGTTGTAGGAGTAGCCCAGCGACTTGAGGGTAGCCCCTAGGGTCTCGCGCATGTCGTCGAGCATCGTAATGCGGCGCGAGAGCGCGTCCTGGTTTTCCCAAAGAAAGTCCCAGTCGATGGGTTCACCGGGGGAGACTTCGCGGTTGTAGAGCAGGCCCGTGGTGCCCCAGCAAAACGGAATGCTGTGGGCGTTGTTGGGGTCGTAGGCGGGGTTGGCCCACTGGGCTTTGAGGTTTTCTAGCCCGGTGATGCGGCTCTGGTCTAGCTCGGTGAGCAGGTTTAGCTCAAGCATTTCTGACACCATGTAGTCAGAGGGGTAGAGAATGCTGTAGGCGTCGCCGCCCCCGGCCTGCATGCGGGTCAGCATGATCTCGTTGGAGTCAAAAATATCGACCACCACCGGAATGCCCGTGCGCTCGGTAAAGGCATCGGCCAGGCCGTCGTCGGTGTAGTTGGCCCAGGTGTAGATATGCAGCGCCCCGTCGTCGCCACCGCCGCCGCCAGCTGACGGGCCAGAGAGATTTTGGCGGCAGTTAGTGGCGGCCAACCCCGCCATCACCGCTGCCGACCCCTGCAAAAATCGTCGCCGACCCAGGGTTGAGCGACGCAGGGATGAGGATGTCAGTCTTTGCATTCCAGGCACGATAGTCTCCCAGGGTGTCTAGTATGGGGCGATTTTGGGCCTAGAGATAGGTGCCAAAGCAGCGATTCTAGGCTATTGGTCTCTAAAAGTATAGGAGCATAGGCCCATGGTGGAGATGCCCCAGAGCTACATTGCCCTGACTCAGGCGGCTTCTAGGGCGAGGCAGTCGTCAGCCGCCCAGTGGACATACACGGGGGTATCTACGGCGATGGGGGTGTCGGCGCGGTTGGGCTGACGCACTGTTAAAGATTCTCCCGAGCTGAGGCGCACAATGCAGTGCAGGTGGGTGCCCAGATACATCAGGTGGCTGACCTGCCCCTGGTAGCAGTTGCCATTGCCCCCGGCAGCGCCCAGGCTGAGGTTAATTTTTTCGGGCCGTACGCTCACCACCACCGCCTGATTTGAGGACATATTCCCAGCGCGGGCCAGCACCCGCAGACCGCTCTCGGTGGTGACCCGCACCTGGGCCGGGTGGGCTTCGTCAATGCGGCCCGGCAGCAGGTTGGTGTCGCCGATGAAATCGGCCACAAAGGGCGTATGGGGGCGGTCATAGATGTCGCTGGGGGTGCCAATTTGCTCGATTTGGCCGTTATTCATGACGGCGATGCGGTCAGAGAGCGCTAGGGCTTCTTCTTGATCGTGGGTGACCATGATAAACGTGATGCCCAACTGGCGGTGCAGGGTGGTCAGCTCGACCTGCATCTGCTTGCGCAGCTTTTGGTCGAGGGCACCCAGAGGTTCGTCGAGCAGCATGACCGCCGGGCGATTGACCAGGGCACGGGCCAGAGCCACCCGCTGCTGCTGTCCGCCAGAGAGCTGGGCCGGGTAGCGGTTGGCCATGGGTTCTAGGCGCACTAGGCGCAGGGCGTCGCCGACGCGATCGCGCACCTGAGCCGCCGCCAAATGGCGAATTTTGAGACCAAAGGCAATGTTGTCTTTGACCGTCATGTGGTCAAACAGAGCGTAGCTCTGAAACACCGTATTCACCGGGCGGCGGTGGGCGGGCACAGCGCTGACGTTGGCCCCCTGAATCAGCACGTCGCCAGCGGTGGGGGTTTCAAAACCTGCAATTAGGCGCAGAGTGGTGGTTTTGCCGCAGCCCGAGGGGCCTAGAATGCTAAAAAATTCGCCCGGCTGCACGGCTAGATCGAGCTGGCGCACCGCCAGGTCTGCCCCAAAGGTCTTAAATACCTGGCGCAGTTCTACATCGGGCTGGGTCTGTGTGACCGCCGCCGCCGTCGCTGCACGCACCGTCTGAGCCATGGCTCTGTCTCCCTGATTTCACCCCAACTGTAGCGATCGCGCCTGGGTTGCCCAAGCCGCTGCCTATACTTTACCCAGCCTGACCCGAGGCGACGCATTCTCTAATCAAAATACTCTCACTTCTGGCTCACTTCTACCCTTAGACAATGTCTTATACCAAATCCTGCTTGTCTACCCCTGATTCAACCGGGCGCATGCGATGCGCCCCTACGGTTTGGCGTTTTGGGAATCGGGGTTATGTGATTCGGATTTGGTATTACTACGAGGCCCTACTACAGGTATTGAGCGGCCGAGCGACGCGCTACCATGTCACCAGATGGTGCCCTGGAGTGCAGATATGGCTGTAAAACTAGCTTCGGTAAAGCGGCGATCGGCTCTGCTCCAGAGAGTATTTCAGAGGATGTTGCTGATGGCGATGGTGGGGGCGATCGCCGCCTGCCAACCCAGCCCCCCGCCCCAGGCTGAAAGCCCTGCGCCCGCAGAAACAACGCAGCCCGAGCCAGAGAAGCCTGCTTCCTCGGCAGAGCCAACGCCAGTAGCCCCTAGCAATACGTCCGCCACCTTACCTAACGCTTTAATTGGCCAGTGGCAACCTCTCAGCAATGTGCTGGTGGCCTTTGGCACCATGACCGTTACCCCAGATCGGGTGCAGTGGAGCAGCGGCCAAAGCAGCCCCTACAGATTGATCAGCACTGAGGGCGGCTACCTGCTTGAGTTAGAGCCTAGCCCCAGCTTCTACGACACGCAAAACCAGTACATCAAGCTCGTCCCCAAAGCCGACACCAACGATGCCGCTGGCTCCCTAGAAGTAGCTTTCTACAGCGACGCCAGCCAGCTCAAAAGCGACGAATACATCATGTATGGCTCATACTTCGCCGAGTAGATATGGCCACCAATACAAAGAGCGGAGATGAAACTGCGCCTGTTCATCTCCGCTCTAAAGCACTTTTTCCTGAAATTTCCTTTTAAGGAATAACCGTAAATCCTTAAAAGCTGTGCTCAAGAATCCTTATCGACCACGGTTTTCTAGCACCTCTTGCACCTGCTCACTGGGGTCATAACGGTAGCCCCAAACGCTTTGATCAGAATCATCAAGAATCTGGGGTGTGAGTAGGATAACTACCTCATTACGACGGCCAGTTGTTTCAATTCTCCTAAACAAGGCACCGAGAATAGGCAAGTCACCCAGGATAGGAATCTTAGTAGTAGAAGCAGTTTCACTTTCAGCAATAATCCCAGCTAAAACAAGAGTCTGTCCATCTCGAACACGTATTGAGCCTGAGCTAACTTCTCGCCGCGAGATAGGCGTTAACTGTTGTGGCCCAGCGGCTGAGGCAAAAACAACAGGGGGCTGAGGAGAGCTGATTTGGGGGGCAATGTTAAAAGTCACAAAACCATTATCATCAATCCTCTGAACTTGAACTTGCAAAATCAAGCCAGCATCTGCAAAGACTGGCGTGACAGAGGTAACCGCACCTGTTTCAGGAGAAACCTGAGTTATCAACGATGTCAACACACTCTCAACTAAGGCAATACTAGAAGTCTGCCCCTCTTGAATGACAAGTGTTGGGTCAGTAATTATCTTCGCATTTTGATTGCGAATGGCCGCTTCTATTTGAAGAATAAGCCGCGAACTCAGTGAGGGAGCACTGGTATTAGCCCCAATAGCCAAACCTCCAGGAAAGGCTCCCCCAAACCCAATTGACAGCCCATTATTCAAGTATGTAAAGCTAGTACCAAAGTTTTCGGTGGCATTCAGGTTCAGGTCGATAACCTTGACATTGATTGCTACTTGTCTCAGGCGCAAATCAAGGTTGGCTATATACTCACTTGCCAAAGTAACTAGATCTGCCTCTCCAACAAGGGTCAATGAGTTGAGACGATTATCAGAAATAACCTGAAGCCCCCTTAGAGGCTGAGCAACGAAGCTTTCACCAGCTGGATTGAAAGTCAATTGTTCGATTGTAGTCGTTTCAAATTCAATAACTCTCCTGATCGGAGGGACACCTTCTTCTTCACTCTCAACTTCAATTACCTCAACTTGAGGTCGCACAATAGTTTGAGTTGCCTCTGCGCCAAGAGAGGCTAAAAAGCCAGCCGCTTCAATTGAGCCTGTTTGGTTAAGCCGAAGAGTTCGGCTGACAATATTACGAGCATCATCGGGCAGATCTAAACCAACGTAAATTGACCGACCTATTCTATTAGCCTGTAGCCCTGTCACTCTCAAGACATGGTTGAAAACATCCTGAACAGATTCATTCTCAATATCTAGACTAACAGTAGGATCACCTGAACTGGCAGCTCCATCCTGCTGAGAGTCGGTTGATCCAGTTGCAAAAACTACGTTCAGTCCTGCCGTTCTTGCCAACAGCGACAAAACCTCACGAGAAGAAGCATCGCGTAGCAACAGTCTAGGAATCCGCTCGTTGCTTCCAAGATTGATAAAGCCTGAAACTACTTGGGTCTCCGCCACGGCGATGTCGCCTACCGGGGGAGCAACAGCGCGGGGCAAGAATGGAGGCGCTTGCTGCACCTGAGGCCGAGGCACTGGAGTGCCGTCAATGGTGACTTCGGGGTTGGGCACCAGCACGTTGGGGGTAGCCGGGGTTGGCACTTCAGGTGCTGCTTGAGCCACGGTAGACGGGGTCGCAGGGGCAGGTACAGTGACCAACTCAGCAGGCACTGGGGTAGGAGCCTGAGCGACTTCGCCATCGTTGCGAATAGACAGCACCATCTGGCGACCGTTAGAGGCCACCTCACCGATGGGAGACTGGTCAGTGCCGCTGACGATGACTCGCACGCTGTTGGCATCTAGAGGCGCAACCGTGATCCGGCTGATGCCGGGGGCGGGGTTAGCCTGGCTAAAGCCATTGCCGTCGGGCAGGTTGAGCTGGGCGCGGGTAATGTCGGCTTGCAGGGTGTTGCCCTGGTTGACGGTGAAAATGTTGCTGTTGTCGCCGCCCTGGGTTTCAAACACCAGGTCAATGCCGGTAGCCGTCGTGTTGACTCGAACATTGGTAATGCTGGTCACCGAGGCCAAGCCCGGCTGGGCTACCAGGGTCATTAGGGCGCTACTGAGCAGAATTGGGTGCAGTTTCATTAAAGGGTTCACGGTTCACTCCTCCATCACAGATGCGGCGGGGCCGCGCGGGTTTGACTGGGCTAGGTGGGTAGATAGGCTGTCGAGACGGATTCGAGACGGCTCTGGGCACTAGGGCTGAGTTAGCCACCTTCAGGCGGTGCTTCACCCTCAGGCGGTGCTTCACCTTCGACG
>QBMN01000172.1 GCA_003241845.1 Shackletoniella antarctica
GGAATGGTGGGCACTGCCCACCCTACACGCGCTTGATGGCGAGGCTGTCGAGGTAGGCCTGGGGGTCTTCGGGGTCGAAGGTAGTGCCGTCGAAGAAGGTCTCAACCCCGCGAGAGGTGCTCTCAGGAATCATCGCCTCTTGGCCGAGGGCCGTGGCTGCTTCGCGCCAGAGATCTTCGCGGTTCACCTCATCGACCCAGGCCTGGGTATCGGTGTCAGGGGGCAGGTAGCCCCAGCGGATATTCTCAGTGAGGAACCACAGGTCGTGGCTCTTGAAGGGATAGGAGGCATTGTCAGCCCAATACTTTTGCATCAGGTCGGGCAGCTCTTCGACCCGACCCAGGCCAAAGTCATACTTGCCCTGGGCGCGATCAATAATGTCCTCAAAGGGCACATTAAACCAGGCCCGCTCCGAGAGAATCTGACACATTTCTTCTTTATTCTCGGGCTGGCTGCACCACATCTGGCCTTCCATGGTGCCCATCAGCAGTGCCTTGGCCGCTTTGGGGTTGGCATCGACCCAGTCGGCCCGCATGCCCAGCGCTTTTTCGGGATGATTTTCCCAGAGCTGTCCGGTGGTGAGGGCGTTATAGCCGACATCCTGGTTGACCGTTTGCAGGGGCCAAGGCTCGCCCACGCAGAAGGCATCCATGTTGCCCACCTTGACGTTGGCTACCATCTGGGGCGGCGGTACCACAATGGTCGAAATATCTTGGTCGGGGTCAATGCCGCCCGCCGCCATCCAGTAGCGAATCCAAAGATCGTGGGTGCCTCCGGGAAACGTCATGGCCGACTTCAACTCACTCCCGGCGGATTTGCGTTGGGCAAAAGCAGCTTTGAGTGGAGTGCTGTCAATACCTACCGCTAGATCGGCATAGTCGTTGGAGAGGCAAATTCCCTGACCGTTCACATTTAGGCGGGCCAAGATGTACATCGGCACCTCTCTGCCGTCGGTGACGATACCCTTAGAAATCAGATAGGGCATGGGGGTGAGAATGTGTGCCCCGTCGATGCCGCCGCCGCCAGAACCTAGCACCAGGTTGTCGCGGGTGGTGCCCCAGGATGCCTGTTTCTCGACCGATACGTCGGTCATGCCGTATTTGTCGTAAAAGCCTTTGACCTTGGCAACGATCAGCGGAGCCGAGTCGGTCAGAGCGATAAAGCCCAGCTTGGCGGTGGTGACTTCTGGTGCGTCTGCCGGGTCAACGGCAACCTCTGTCGCAGCGTCTGATGCCTGGTCAGACCCACCCTCTTGGGTGCACGCATGGAGCAGCACCGTACCCGCAGCGGCGGTGCCTGCGGTCATCAAAAATTTACGGCGATTTAATCGAGTCATGTGGTGCTTTCTCCAACGATATGCGATGCAAAACAAACGAAAAAACTAGCTAAAACACTGGCCTATCGCCGCCCTACCTGACCATTGATGACCTGAAGCCAATCTCAGTAACTGCGTTGTCAACACCATGATTTGGCTCTCTATAGAATCAGAATTGATTCGGCCAAATTGTGGCGAAATTAGCAGAATACAAGAGGCACAGACACATACGTGAACAGGTTTATGGGCTGACTTTGCCCCCGAAGTCTTGTGCTTCGTAGGTTTAAGTCAGGCTAGGGAGCCGATGTATGGGTGGACTAAGCTGTACCTGAAAAAACAGTGTTCAGACTTAACAAGATCGAGGCTCCAAGATGGTTTTATCAACTAAAAGCCGGATAAAAATCAGAATCTCTGTATATTTACGTTGCGGCGTTGAACGTTAAGTTATTCAAACTGAGCGTCGTGTTTTGTATTTTTGATTACCCTTTGCAGGAATCCATCCTTTTATCGCATGCTTGATATGTAGGTTCTGCATAACCCTGCATAAAAAACGTGTGTATGGAGCGGCGATCGCCGCCCCATACACACGCCCAAAGCTTTATAAATCAGTGGCTTTGCCCTACTGAGAGGGCTGACGACCTCGGCGGCGGCCCTACATAAACTTGCTAGCCATGCCGATCAAGTTGGCCATCTGGCCCAGGTCAACCTCACCCGAGAGCACCTTTTGCAGCAGCCCACCCCCCTGCTGATTAGACCCCTTGACCAAAAACTGGGCAATCAGCGGGGTGATGCTCTTGACCATAGCCGGGTCGGCCCCCACATGCTGGGCGATCGCGCTGACCTGCTCAGAGGCCAGCAGTTGCTCGACGGCCCCGGTGGCGGCCACCGCCTGGAGCACGCCCATCAGCGCCCCAGCATTGCCCTGACCCTTGGACTGCAAAATGCCTTGAAGGTCGCTGGCAATGCCGCCGATTTTGTTGTTTTCTACCGGGGCGTTGTTGAGGCTGCCCAGCAGAGACCCCATCAGGCCACCGCTGGCCTCGGTGTCTTTGGCGGCGATCGCGCTGTTGACCAGGCCCATTAAGTCCATGATTTCACCTTATGCGTGCTTTCTCGAATAGGCTAAGCCCTTTGCCCCCAGGGAGCAAGATACCCAGGATGCATTTGCCCTCAACCTCTGTCAGGTGCATCCACCCTAAGCAGAGACGACTGAGGGCGGCACCAGGGAGTGGGCGATGCACCCGCTCCTGCCCACTGATAGCCTTTATCGAGCCACAGCCGTGAGGCTAAAACGCTCAGCGCGATCGCTCGGCTCGTCAAAGTCAATGATCGGCCCCTGGGGCACGATTTGGTGGGGGTTCACCCCAGGGTGGCTCATATAGTAATGGCGCTTAATGTGATCCATATTGCAGGTGGTTTTGAAGGCGGGCTGCTGGTACAGGTCGCGCAGGTAGCCCCACAGGTTGGGGTAGTCAACAATGCGCCGTAGGTTGCACTTGAAATGCACGTAGTAGACCGCATCGAAGCGATAGAGGGTGGTAAACAGGCAAATATCGGCTTCGGTGAGGCGATCGCTGCAAACATAGCGCTGCTGGTCGAGCACAGATTCCCAGTGGTCGAGCGCCTTAAACAGATCGGTCACGGCCTCATCGTAGGCCGATTGTTTGGTGGCAAACCCGGCTCGGTAGACGCCGTTGTTGATCGGTTGATAGATAGCGTCGATGGCGCTCTCGATCTGTTCTTTGAGATCAGGTGGACAAAGATCAACGGTATTGGTTGCCACCTCATTCCACTCGGTATCGAGCATGCGAATGATCTCGCGCGACTCGTTGTTGACGATGGTATTGGTCTGCTTATCCCACAAAATTGGCACCGTCACCCGGCCCGAGATGTCAGGCTGAGCCTTGACGTAGATCTCGCGCAAATATTGCGCCCCGTTGACCGTATCGGCGATCGCCCCAGGGTAATCGCTAAACGCCCAGCCCTCATCGCCCATGTACGGATCTACCACCGACACCGAAATCGCGTCGGCAAGGCCCTTAATCTCGCGCATAATCATCGTGCGGTGTGCCCAGGGGCAGGCCAGCGACACGTATAGGTGATAGCGCCCAGCCTCAGGATAAAATTCGCCCCCTGCCGTGGTGACGCGGTGAAAGTCGGTCTCTGGGCGCACAAACCGACCCTTATCGTCTTCCTGTCCACGCTCTTTTTGCCATTGACCGTCTACGAGTAGGCCCAGTCCCATGGGGTCTCCTTTAGATTTCTTTACATAGCTGGTGTCAGCTTACTGCCCTTGGCCAGGGTCAACCTCTGGCTAGGGAAAGAATTTGGGGCGGCAAAAAACCGAGTATCTGGGCTACTGGCCTGCTCTACTGGCCTGATCTACTGGGCCAGCAAAAACTCCCCCGAGCGCTCTAGGGCCAACTGCCCTGCCTCGCTGTCGGGCACAAACTGATATTCGGGCCTCAGACCCGGCTCATAACTTAAAGACTACTACCCACTTAATCCCTAAACGCTTCACCAGGGGGCAGGGGTTCCATAGCGGTTCTCACTCGAATTGCCCTAAATTGACAGACCCAAACGCAAACCTAAAAAGGCGTGCACAAACATAACCGCCAGGGCAAAACTGCCCAGATAGGCGTGGGCCGTGCGCAGAGAATCTTTACCGCCGCCAAACTTGGTAAACGAGATCGCTCCGTTGATGGCCAATAGCGCAATTACTAGGCTGCCAGTCCAAAAGTGGGGGCTTTGGAAGATGTCTTGTTCTTGCATTACCAGCGACAGCACGCCGCCAGTATAGCCCAGGCTAATAAAGGTAAACATCCACAGGGCGAGGCGCTTGTGGGTGTGGCGGTTTTCGGCTTTTTTCTGGGGGTCGTCGTCGCCGATGCGGCCCTTCCAGCCCATGTAGGCGGTAAAGCTGCCCATGACAAAAATGACGATGCCCATCATGGCCGGGTGGCCCCAGTGGACAATCGGCTCGGGGGTGCCAAACCCGGCAAAGAAGTCGGCAATGGGCTGCAAGTAGCCGCGAATCGTAGAAACCATGGTTATCTCCCAACAGAGCAGTGAACAGCGCCATACCTAAAGTGCCACATTTTCTTCACCGAAAAGCGTAGATGAGCGGTTGGGATTGCTTAAGGGGCACAAGACGTTACAGCGAAGACCCCCGGTAGGGGCATTGCACGGCAATGCCCCTACGGATGTAGCAAGAAATCATGGTAAATTCTTGAGTCTAGGTTGCTTTACAAGATTAAAATCGCCTTCTAGTTGGTAAAATAAGGTTATGGAGCTAAATGACCTTGATATCAAAACACTGTCTCTGCTTTGCCAGCGGGGTCGCATGACCTGGGCAGAGCTGGCGGGTCAGCTGGGGCTGTCGGCTCCGGCGGCGGCCGATCGCGTCAAACGTCTCGAAGAGCGCGGCCTGATCACCGGCTACAGCGCTCTGCTCGATGCCGAAGCCCTAGGGCTGAACTTGACCGCGTTTATCGCGGTGACCCTCGACCACCCCCGCCATCGAGCGGGGTTTCTCGCCCAGGTAAACGCCAGCGCAGAGATTTTGGAATGCCACCATGTCACGGGCGACGACGACTACCTGCTGAAGGTGCGTTGCTGCCACACTCGCGCCCTAGAAGCGTTGATTACCGATCAGCTCAAAGACATTGAGGGCGTAGCCAAAACCCGCACCCTGATCGTGCTGTCCACGGTGAAAGAGACCCAGGTGCCGCCGCTAGATCATCTGAGCGAGTCCTAAAGGAGGGGCTATGGAAGGCTGGACGTTAATTAAAGGAATGGGTCTGGGGCTGGCGATCGCTGCCCCGGTCGGCCCCATTGGCCTGCTCTGCATTCGCCGATCGCTCACCCAGGGCCAGCTCATGGGCCTAGTCACTGGGCTGGGGGCCGCCACCGCCGACGGCATCTACGGCTGCATTGCCGGGTTTGGTCTTGCCGCCGTGGCTGACCTACTGGTCGATCAGTCCCGCATATTGGGGCTGTTGGGCGGTCTGTTTCTCTGTTATTTGGGCTTTTCGACCCTACGGGCCGACCCGGTGACCGAGGCGGCTCAGGTCTCTAGCCGAGGGCTGTGGGGGGCCTACGCCTCAACTCTGGTATTGACGCTGACTAACCCCACTACTATCCTTTCGTTCATTGCGATTTTTGCCGGGCTGGGCCTGGTGGGCAGCAGTCAGTCATGGACAGACTCCCTAGCGCTGGTTCTCGGAGTATTCTTGGGGTCTGCCCTGTGGTGGCTCTGCCTGAGCTGGGGTGTAACGCTTTTTAGCCAAAAGCTGACACCACCCCGGCTGAAGTGGTTAAATCGGCTGGCTGGCGCGGCTATTTTTGCCTTTGGGGTCGCGGCTATATCGCTTGCCCTCAGAGGCTAAATCCCATCTACCTAATTTCAACCCTCAGCTCTCCACCGCAGGACACCACTTGTGATTAGGCAACCTCAGCTTCTATCTTTTTCAGGTCAACGTCCCGGTGCTGGTTTCGCGCGCCGGGCCATTGGCCCCCTGGGGATGTTGCTGGCCCTAGTGCTAGTCCTGTGGATCGGCTTGGCGGCGGCTGCTCCAGCCGCGTCGCCGACCCTGGTGGCCCAGTCGGTCGAAGACCTGCAAAACAAGCAAAAAACCCTCGAAGAGCAGCGCAACCAGCTCCAGCAGCAGCAAAGCGAGCTGCAAAATCGTCAGGCCGACTCTGAGTCAACCCTGCAAAGCCTGGAGCAAAACATTGTCTACACCGCTAACCAGGTGGCCGAAACCGAGTTTCGCCTGGCCCAGGCCGAAAAAGAGCTAAAAGACTTTGAGGCCCAGCTTGCCAAGGCCGAAGCCGACTACGAAGAGGTCAGAACCGGCACCGTGGCCCGGCTGCAATTTTTGCAGCGGCAGCAGGGCAGCGAAGGCTGGGCGGTGCTGCTGCAAAGCCAGAATTTTAATGAGTTTCTCGATCGCCAGTATCAGCTCAAGCGGGTCTACGCCGCCGATCGCCAGGTGCTAGCCGATCTCAAGGCCCAGGCCGATGCCATTCAGCAGCAAAAGGCCGCAGTCGAAGACAAGCGCAATCAGGTGGCCCTGCTGCGCCAGCAGTTTCTCTCTCAAAAGCAGCAGTACGAAGCTGAAGCCACCGAAGAAAAGCAGCTGATTTCTCGCCTCAAAGATCGTCGGGGTGCCCTAGAAGCAGCAGAATCGCAGCTCGCCCGCGACTCTGAGCAGATTGCCGGGCTGATTCGCCAAAAAGTAGCCGCCAGCACCGGGGTGATTCGCGGCACGGGTCGGTTTGTGTTCCCCGCCAATGGCAACATCTCCAGCGGGTTTGGTAACCGGGTTCACCCTATTTTGGGCTACAGCCGCTTCCACGCCGGCATAGATTTTGCGGCCAGCCAGGGCACCCCGATCTATGCCGCCGACTCGGGCCAGGTAATTTTTTCGGGCTGGTACGGCGGCTACGGCCAGACGGTGATCGTTGACCACGGCGGCGGGCTGAGCACCCTCTATGCCCACGCCAGCCGGGTGCTGGTTAGCGAGGGGCAAGCGGTGCAACAGGGGCAGGCGATCGCCGCCGTGGGTTCTACCGGCCTCTCAACCGGCCCTCATCTGCACTTTGAGGTGCGGCAGAATGGCAACCCGGTGAACCCGGCGGGGTATTTGTAAGGGTTTTAGGTTTCAGGGTTGCACCTTGAAACCTAAAACCCCTACCCCAGGCTCTTCTTCAGATGCTGCATGATCTTCGCCTTGCGGGGGTCTTCGCTCTTGGCGGGGGTGATGCCGTCAAAGTTGATCTTGCTGGTGAGGGCGATGTGCTGTTTGATTTGGTCTTTGTTGGCCATGGAGATAACTCGGGTAACAGAACGACAGGGGATATCTAAGTTTGCGGTGTTATGTGCCCAGAAAACCCCAGCCTGGGAGGCAACATTTCAAAATATTCTCCCTATAGATAATTTAGTGCATGTGCCTATGGTTACTGCAAGTTCCTAAAATCAATGGATCTATAGCAGTAGCTAAGGGCTATCTGTTGAGGTGCCTCTAGCGAGCACCTACCCCTGGAGGAGCCTATGTTCAATTTACGCACTGTTCTATTTGCCTTTGTCCTGCTGGCGCTGCTGCTGCTGCTGGGCCGCTATTTCAAGCAGCGCATTCAGTGGTTTCAGCGGCTTTACCTGCCCGCCTCAATCGTAGCTGGGGCGCTGGCGCTGCTGCTGGGGCCAGAGGTGCTGGGGGGCATTGCCACCGCCATCTCCGGGCCAGACTCGCTGCTGGCGGGCGGTCTGTTTGCCGAAGACATTCGCGGGGTGTGGTCGCAGGCACCGGGGGTGTTTATCAATATTGTGTTTGCGGCTCTATTTTTGGGCGAGACGATTCCGCCGCCGCGAGAGATTTGGCGCACAGCGGCTCCCCAGGTGGTGTTTGGCCAAACCCTGGCCTGGGGGCAATACGTGGTCGGCTGTCTGGCCACCCTGCTAATTTTAATTCCGCTGTTTGATGTCAACCCCATTGCCGCTTCCCTAATTGAGATTGGTTTTGAAGGGGGCCACGGCACCGCCGGGGGCATGGCCGACACCTTCATTAGCCTGGGCTATGACGATGGGGCCGACCTAGCCATTGGTTTAGCTACGGTGGGCATTGTGGCGGGTATTATCTGCGGCACTGCGCTGTGCGACTGGGGTCGCCGCAAGGGCCATGTGGAGACCATTAATCGCCGGGCGATCGAGCCTGAAGAAATCCCTGACCTCAACGTGGTGGCCGAAACGCCAGAGCTGCGCCAGCGGCGGGCGCGGCTGCTGCGCAATCTGCTGGTAGACCCGCTGTCGATTAACTTTGGCATTGTGGGTATGGCGATCTCAATCGGCTGGCTGATTCTCGAAGCCATGAAGTGGATTGAGGCCGCCACCTGGGGCGGCGAGGGTGGCTTTGCCCTATTTGAGTTTGTGCCGCTGTTTCCCCTGGCGCTGATCGGCGGCATCATCACCCAGTCAATTCTCAACCGGCTGGGGCTGGGGGCGCTGGTGATTCGCTCCATGGTGCAGAATATTGCTGGGGTAGCGCTAGATGTGGTGATAATTTCGGCGATCGCCACCATTTCCCTCAGCGTTATTGGCGGCAACCTGGCGGTCTTCCTCACTCTCAGCATCGTCGGTATTTTGTGGAACGTGCTGATCTTTCTCTGGTGGGCACCGCGCATTTTCCCCAGCTACTGGTTTGAGAAGGGTATTGGCGACATGGGCCAGTCGATGGGCGTGACCGCCACGGGCATTTTGCTGCTGCGCATGATTGACCCCGATAACAGCACCGGAGCCTTTGAGGGCTTTGCCTACAAGCAGCTGTTCTTTGAGCCGATTGTGGGCGGTGGCCTGTTTACCGCCGCAGCTCCGGCCCTGATTAGCCGTCTGGGGCTGCTGCCGATGCTGGCGATCACCGGGGGGCTGCTGATCTTCTGGCTGGCGGTCGGCTATGTGCTGATTCAGCAAGAGCGCCGCCGCCCCTCGGCCAGCGGTGCGTAAAGCACTGATTTGCCTAGGACAATTTTCCTGGCGACAACCGTGAGTATTATGCCAGTAGAATAGAAGACATTGCTTGCGTTAATTCTTATTTTTCCTGACGATATCACCAAGGTGTCGTCAGGATTTTTTATGTTGTGGGTATCTGCAAGCAAGCGTTGTCTCAGAAAAATCAATAGGGGTTATGACCGTTGTGAATATAACCTGAGGTCATCATCATCAATTTGATTAAAAGAAACCAGGCGATAATGCCTCTCCTCTACAACTTTGACCTCATCATTGATGACGGCAAGCTCAAATAAGGCAATCAGATCGTCCTCCATAAACTGAGCCGATATGGGTCTACAAATCAGACTTGGATATTTGGCTCGACAACAGGCCAAATCTTGTTTTGTTTGAACAACAGAGAGTTTGTCATGGCCGCCTTTTGCCTGCACTGGCAAAACGAACTGCCGCCCAAATTCATCGACAGCCACATAGATTTCATCTATCTCCACTTGCCCAACAGATGAAACCGTAGTTCTAAGATGGTTTTGTAGTGAATAGGCGACTAAGCCAAGAAAAACGTCGATTAAGCGGTTATATCTTACGACTGCAAGCAGAGCCTGCTCGTCAGAGAGGGCATATCCACGCACGATTTCAGGAGTGGAATCTGGAATCTTTGTGGCGATAAGTTCTCGATTGGGAATAATTCTATTGACTTTAACCAATTTGAAGGCATACTTTGCCCGACCCATGCCCTCAATGATCCACTCCATGTCGCTGGGCTGTATTGCCAATATGCTATCTGGCATTGGGGTTCGATACCGGATTGAATAGACGACATCACCAATATTTTTTGGCAGTGTGACACTCAGCTCAGCCGCTGCTGCCACTAAATCTTCACGTTCAAATTCAGGGCTCTCTTGACCGGCTGCATAGCGATCAAAAAAGACTTTTTCGACCATGGCCTTATATCTACTTTGAGAGGCTTCGCCTGCTTTCTTAGCCATCTTGCTGAAGAATTATTGGGTATCAACTTAAGCCGGGACAGGTTGACCGTACCAGGGATTGGGCTGTTGTGA
>QBMN01000173.1 GCA_003241845.1 Shackletoniella antarctica
GTGCTGATTGAGCGCCACAACGAGCCGCTGGGCTGGGCGCTGCCCGGTGGCTTTGTCGACTACGGCGAAAGCGTAGAAGCCGCCGCCCGCCGCGAAGCCCAAGAAGAAACTGGCCTCGCCATTACCCTGATCGAGCAGCTCGCCACCTACTCTGACCCCGCCCGCGACCCCCGCAAGCACACCATTAGCATTGTGTTTCTGGCTACGGCGATCGCCGACCCCGTCGCTGGCGATGACGCCAAAACCGCCGCCATCGTTAACCCCTGGCAAGCCCCGCAAGATCTCTGTTTTGATCACGATCGCATTTTGCGAGATTATTGGAATTATAGGTTTTATGGCCAGCGACCCAGGTTTGGCAGCGACCTAGAGCAGTAGGGAATGGAAATGTAGAAAACCTAAACCTTCATCCATCACCCTAGCCAGGGCAGACACGTAGGTCTGCCCCTACCCATCCATCCACCCACTCACCTACCCACCAACCCACTCACCCAACCCACTCACCCACAACAATGCAGCGCACCATCATCAACACCTCCACCGCCCCTGCCCCCGTCGGCCCCTACAACCAGGCGGTCGCCGTCAGCGGGCAACTACTCTTTGTCTCGGGTCAAATTGCCCTCGACCCTGCCACCGGAGCGCTGGTGGGCGAGGGTGATGTGGTGGCCCAAACCGAGCAGGTGATTGCCAACCTCAAGGCCATTCTGGTCGCCGCTGGGGCCAGCCTCGACCACGTGGTCAAAACCTCGGTGTTTCTCAAAGACATGAATGACTTTGGCACCGTCAACGAGGTCTATGCCAAATATTTCGGCGGCGACGAAGCCCCGGCGCGGGCCTGTGTAGAGGTGGCGAGGCTGCCTAAGGATGTCTCGGTAGAGATTGAGTGCATCGCAGCGCTCTAGTACCGCATGGTAGAAAAATGACCTTGAAACAGGTGGTGACAGATGTTGCTGACTACGTGGGCATTGACTGGCTAGCGCTGCTTGCTGAGCGTCAGTGGGATGAGTTGCCTACCCAAGAGATTGAGGCGGCGGTGGTGGCCAAGCTGTTTCACACTATGTTTGAGCAGCTTTCGCCCGAGCAGCAGCAAAAGGTCATCATGGAAGTGCAGCGAGAAAGCGATGACCCTCGATTAGAAGCATTGCTGCTGGGCGGTGGAGCGATCGCGGCGGCTAAGATGAGCGGGTTTGGCGTCTATTTGATGGCCAGTACGGTGTTAGGCGGGCTGACAAATGCCTTGGGCCTGACGCTACCGTTTGCAGTGTACATGGGCATGAGCCAGGCGATCGCCCTGGTGGTAGGGCCAGTGGGGTGGGCCGCTCTGGCGGGCGGAGTCGTTTGGACGCTCAACCAACCCAACTGGGAGAGGCTAGCATTAGGAGTAGTTTTTGTATCTCTCCTACGCGACATGAGTGAATTTTGATATTAAAAGCTGAAATTTAGGGTTTAGTTAGGGCTTCCTGAAAAAGGCTGAGGGCTTGAGGGCCGGCAGCCTCGGTGAGAATGCCAACCCCGTGGTAAAAATCGGGCACCTTAACCCTAGCGGTACCTCAGGCAGCTATGTCCTTCAAAGAGAGCGTCAAGCATTTTCAAACCCTGGTGACGTCGTTTCACCCGGTGGTGGTGATCGACACCGTAGAGGAAGAGCGGGTGCAGGGGCTGATCGGTGCCGCCTGCAAAGATATGCAGATGTCGGTGTTTGAGTGGAGCATTGCCCAGGGGCTGATGCGATCGCCCGACAGCCCCGACAACCGCTGGCAAAACGAGTACTCTCCCCCCGGCAGCAAGCGCGGCCAGGCCCTGCCCAAGACCAGCGAACCGTTGGACATGCTGCGCCACATCCAGGATCTCAACGTTAAGGCGATCTACTGGCTCAAAGACTTTGCCCCCCACCTCAAAGACTCGGTGGTGGCGCGACAGTTTCGGGAGGTGACCGAGCAGTTTTCCCACCATCGTTCCACCCTGGTGATCAGCGGCAGCGGTAACGACCTGCCCGCCGAAATCGCCCACGACGCGGTGCATTTCGACATCAAACTGCCGGAGCCAGAAGAACTCTACAACGCCTTGTCGGGGGTGGTGAGAGACCTCAAGGGGCGGGTCACCGTAGACCTCACCCCTGAAGACATTCGCGCTCTGGTCAGCGCCTTGCAGGGCATGACCCTGAGCCAGACCCGCAAGGTGGTCTCCTACGCGGCCCTGCAAGACGGCAGGCTCGACGCTGAGGATGTCAAACAGGTGCTAGAGCGCAAGGCCCGCGTGATCCACGAAGAGGGGCTGCTCGACTACTTTCCGCCCGAGACCAACCTGGCGGAGCTGGGCGGCTTTGGGGGGCTGAAGCGCTGGCTGAGCTACGCCAAGGTGGGGTTTACCCCCCAGGCACGCCAGTACAACCTACCCGCCCCCAAGGGCATTTTGATCGTGGGCATTCAGGGCTGCGGCAAGTCGCTGGCGGCCAAGACCATCGCCCGCCAGTGGAACCTGCCCCTGCTCAAGCTCGATGCCGGTCGCCTCTACGACAAATACGTGGGCGAGTCTGACAAAAACTTTCGCCGCGCCGTCACCATGGCCGAGACCATGGCCCCCTGCATTCTCTGGATGGATGAGATTGAGAAAAGCATGGGCCAGACCAGCGGCGAGGCCGATGGCGGGCTGAGCCGTCGCCTGTTTGGCTACTTTCTCACCTGGCTACAAGAAAAATCCCAGGAAATCTTTGTGGTGGCCACCGCCAACGACCTGTCGGCGATCCCGCCAGAGCTGCTGCGCAAGGGCCGCTTTGACGAAATTTTCTTTGTTGACCTGCCGGAGGCCGACGAGCGCCGCGATATTTTGACCATCCACCTGAGCCGCCGCCGTCAGGGGCTCGACGCCTTTGACCTAGATCAGCTGGTGGCAGCCACCGAGGGCTATAGCGGGGCGGAGATTGAGCAGGCGGTGATCACCGCCCACTACCACGCCCTCTACGAAAACTGCCCCGCCGACACCCCTCTGCTGCTGGCCGAAATCAAGCGCACGGTGCCGCTGTCGGTGACGCGCCGAGAAGACATTCAGCGGCTGCGGGCGATGGCGCGGGAGCGGTTTGTGGCGGCTCGGTAGGTCTACCGGCGGATCGCTGACCGGGGCTAGCGGGGGCGATCGCCCCCGCCAAAGCTACCCAATGGTGGCGGTGGCGCGGCGCGGCACCCCTGGGGAACCGACAGCAGAGCGCTAGTGGGGGACGTTCTCCCAGACCCTGGCTGATGAAACCTTGACAAGTGTTTATAAATGTTAAATTGATAAACACTTGTCACTAAGCCCCCAGACATGCCCAAATCGGACGCTTCTGCTAAGAAAACCGCCGCCTCTAAGAAGGCCCGAGCGTCCAGCAGCGCCAACGGCGATCAGCACACCGGCTTAGCCCACCACCACGCCGCCATCGACGACAACGTCATCCGCATTCGCGGCGCTCGCCAGCACAACCTAAAGAATCTTGATCTAGAGATTCCCCGCAACAAGCTAATTGTGTTCACCGGGGTGTCTGGCTCGGGCAAGTCGTCCCTGGCCTTTGACACGATTTTTGCCGAGGGCCAGCGCCGCTACGTCGAGTCGCTCAGCGCCTACGCCCGCCAGTTTCTCGGCCAGGTCGATAAGCCCGATGTGGATGCGATCGAGGGCCTCAGCCCGGCGATCTCCATCGACCAAAAATCGACCTCCCACAACCCTCGCTCCACCGTGGGCACGGTGACGGAGATCTACGACTATCTGCGCCTGCTCTACGGGCGGGCGGGCGATCCCCACTGTCCGATCTGCGATCGCAGCATCTCCCCGCAGTCCATCGACCAGATGATCGACCGGGTGATGGCCCTGCCCGATCGCACCCGCTTTCAGCTGCTCGCCCCGGTGGTGCGGGGCAAAAAGGGCACCCACAAAAAGCTGCTCTCTAGCCTCGCCTCCGAGGGCTTTGTGCGGGTGCGGGTAAATGGCGAACTGCGGGAGCTGACCGACAACATTGAGCTAGACAAAAACCACAGCCACAACATTGAGGTGGTGGTTGATCGCCTAGTGAAGAAAGAAGGCCTGCAAGATCGCCTAGCGGATTCGCTGCGCACCTGCCTGAAGCGCTCCGAGGGCATCGCCGTGATCGACATGCTGGCCGAGAAGCCCCAAACGGCTGAACCTCAGGCGTCGGGCAGCAACGTGGTTTCCCTGATCGTTGGCGTAGCCTCTCCAGCGGAGAATCGCCTGCCCCAGGCGGCAGAATTTCAGGCGGCAGAATTTCAGGCGGCAGAGGCAGAAGGCAGCTACGGCCTGCCCAAGGAGCTGGTGTTTTCTGAAAACTTCGCCTGCCCGGAGCACGGCGCGGTGATGGAAGAACTCTCCCCCCGGCTGTTCTCGTTTAACTCGCCCTACGGGGCCTGCCCCCACTGCCACGGCCTGGGCAGCCTGCGCACCTTCTCGGCAGAGCTGGTGGTGCCCGACCCTGCCCTGCCGGTCTATGCGGCGATCGCCCCCTGGTCAGAAAAAGACAACACCTACTATTTCTCGCTGCTCTACAGCGTCGGTCAGGCTTTTGGCTTTGAGATCCAGAGCCGCTGGGATCAGCTCACCCCCGAGCAGCAGCACATCGTGCTCCACGGCAGCGAGGAGAAAATCCACATCGAGTCAGACTCGCGCTACCGCGATCGCAAGGGCTACGAGCGTCAGTACGAAGGCGTGCTGCCCATTCTCGACCGCCAGTATAAAGACAGCAGCTCTGAGCTGCACAAGCAAAAGCTCGAAAAATACCTGATCGACCAAACCTGCGAAGTCTGCCACGGCACCCGGCTCAAGCCCGAGTCCAACGCGGTGCGGATTGGGCCGCACTCGATCAGCGATCTTACCAACGTCTCGATTCGCGAGTGCCTCAAGCGCATCCGCCAGCTGGTGGGCGAAGAGGAGTCGGACGCAGAAGGCGAGACCCCCAAGCTCTCGGCCCGGCAGCTGCAAATCGGTGCCCTGGTGCTGCGGGAGATCCGCGCCCGCCTGCAATTCATGATGGATGTAGGGTTGGATTATCTGACCCTGCACCGCACGGCGATGACCCTCTCGGGGGGCGAGGCCCAGCGCATTCGCCTGGCCACCCAGATCGGCTCGGGCCTCACCGGGGTGCTCTACGTGCTCGACGAGCCCAGCATTGGCCTGCACCAGCGCGACAACGATCGTCTGCTCAACACCCTCTACCGCCTGCGCGACCTGGGCAACACCCTGATCGTGGTCGAGCACGACGAAGACACGATCCGCGCCGCCGACTATTTAGTCGATATTGGCCCTGGGGCGGGGGTACACGGCGGGGAGATCGTGGCCGAAGGCGATCTCAAAACCCTGATGACGGCAAAAGATTCTCTTACCGGAGCCTATCTGTCGGGGCGCAGCAGCATTCCCACACCCGCTGAGCGCAGGCCGGGGAACGGGCGATCGCTCACGATCAAAAACGCCTACCACAACAACCTGAAAAACCTGGATGTTGACATTCCCCTGGGGGCGCTGGTGTGCGTCACCGGGGTCTCTGGCTCGGGCAAATCGACCCTGGTGAACGAGCTGCTGTACCCGGCCCTCCAGCACCACTTCGGCAGCAAAGTGCCCTTCCCCAAGCGCATGGACAAGCTCGACGGGCTGAAGGCCTTGGACAAGGTGATCGTGATCGACCAGTCGCCGATCGGGCGCACCCCCCGCTCCAACCCCGCCACCTACACGGGGGTGTTCGACGTGATTCGCAACCTGTTCACCGAAACCATCGAGGCAAAAACGCGGGGCTATAAGGCGGGGCAGTTCTCCTTTAACGTCAAGGGCGGGCGCTGCGAGGCCTGCGGCGGCCAGGGGGTGAACGTGATCGAGATGAACTTTCTCCCCGATGTCTACGTGCAGTGCGAGGTGTGCAAGGGGGCGCGCTACAACCGCGACACCCTGCAAGTCACCTACAAGGGCAAAAACATCTCCGATGTGCTGAATATGACCGCCGAAGAAGCCTTGGTCTTCTTCGAGAATATTCCCCAGGCCGCCAGCCGCCTGCAAACCATGGTGGATGTGGGGCTGGGCTACATTCGCCTGGGGCAGACTGCCCCCACCCTCTCCGGCGGTGAGGCCCAGCGGATGAAGCTGGCCACGGAGCTGGCCCGCCGCTCTACCGGCAAAACCCTCTACCTAATTGACGAACCAACGACGGGCCTCTCCTTCTACGACGTTCACAAACTGCTCGACGTGGTGCAGCGCCTGGTCGATAAGGGCAACTCGGTGCTGATGATTGAGCACAACCTGGATGTGATTCGCTGCTCTGACTGGCTGGTGGACTTGGGGCCAGAGGGGGGCGATCGCGGCGGCGAGCTGATCGCCGTGGGCACCCCAGAGGCGGTGGCCCAGGTGGCGGCTTCCTACACGGGCAAGTACCTGGCCAAGGTGCTAGAGCAGCACCCCCCGAGCGCTGAGACCCCCTCGGCATCATAGGGAACATAAAAAAGAAGCCTGATGGACATGGGATACCCCGTTGCCCATCAGACCTTACTGGCTTGTCTATACAGATTTGGCGAGCACCTAAAACCCGGCTTCAGAGTCAGTCCAGGTTTCGCAGGGTTCTAGGCTACAGCCTGCCATCACCACCTCAATCAAGAAATTGCCCTCGTAGGGGGCGATCACCACGGGGATGGCATCTTCTAGGGTGTCGGAAGCGACCAGATCGCCGGTTTCGGCGTCGTAGAGAAACAGGTCTAGGTCAGAGCAGTCGTCGTCACAGACGGCGTATACCGCCTCCCCGTCATAGAGGTACCCGTCATACATAATATTTTCGCCGCTGCTGAGCCAGTCGACCCGCGATTGCGCCTGGGCAATGGCCGCACTGCTAGCGACTGCGATCGCCCCGAGAGCAAACGCCGCCGCCAGCTTAAATCCACGCTGAACCATAGGATATTTCTCTGGGTAAAGGGGTTAGAGCTGAAACAGGTTGCCCTGCCTTCGACTCCTATGGGTAGCCTACCCAGGCCGGTAGCCAATGAAACGCTCAATGCCAAAAAAACACGGAGACTTCAAGCTTCTGCGGCAATCTACGCATGGTTACGGAATCTGCACCAACGCCCAATCACGCACCTGACCTAGGGGGAGAGTGCCCTCGGGAAGATCGATCAGATCAGCCGTTGTGATCCAGGTGTAGCTGCCTGACTCTAGGGTGCGCCAGTCGCCAGTGGCGCGGCCCAAATGGGGGGTGTAAAAGGTGAGCAGCACCGAGTCTTCGTCGGTGGGGCTGATCGACCTAAACACCATGCTGACGGGGTTTTCTGCCACAATTTCCTCCAGGGGTGGGGTAGTCATGGCCAGCTTGACATCAGGGTTGTAGTTGCCCCAGAGACCCGTGGCGTAGAGCAATGCGATCGCTCCCCAAGGCCCCAGCAGCCACCCGCCCTGCCACAGGGCCGTATTGCTGGCGGATCGGGGTGCTCGCCGCCGGTAAGCGCCCCAGGGCACCAGCCACCCCAACCCCGCTGCGATCGCCAGCAGGGCGTAGCGCCCCAGCCCCTCCACCAAAATTCCCTGAGCCACAATCCACTGGGGTCGCAGCAGCGCCACGGCCCCGGCCACCACCAGCACCGATCCAATCCCGGCTAGACCGTAGGTCAGGCCCGCCACCAGCCGACGGCGCTGGTGCGATCGATAGAGCTGCCCTAGGGTAGTGAGGGTAAGGGCCGCCAGCAGCGCCACAAAGGGCAGCAGCTGTAGGGGGTAGTACCAGGTGCGGGTTTTAAACAGGGCCAGCAGGGTAAACAGCACCAGCGGATAGCCCAGCCACAGGGCCTTACGCGGGTGGGGCGATCGCCACCCCAGCCACACCCCCGGCACCGCCAGCAGCGGCCAGGGAAAGGCGTTAGCCGGAATATTCCAAAAGTAATAGAAGGGGCCAGCGTTGTGAAAATCTTCCTGGGCCAGGTTGGCCAGCAGGCCAAAGGTGCGCTCCAGGGGCAGAGAGCCGTAGCGCTCTACGCTGAGAGCCAGCCAGGCGATCGCCGGGACCATCCCCACCACCAGGCCCAGATAGATGCCTGGGTTGAGCAGGTGGCGGTGGCGACGGTGCTCTAGCACCAGGTACGGCCCCAGGGCCATCACCACCGGAATCACCATAATGCTCTTGAGCATAAAGCCCAGGCCCACGGTGCTGCCCGCCAAAAATCCCCAGCCCCGCCGCTGAGGCTGGGTTTCCGCCTGGAGCAGCGCCCAAATGCCCAGCAGCTCCAGCGCCGTCAGGGGCACATCTTGAATGGCCAGCCGCGAAGCCTGCATCCAGATCGGCGTCGCCGCCAGAATGGCTGCGCCCCACAGGGCAATCTGCGGCGTCAAACACCGCCGCCCGATGGCGTAGGTAAGCATGACCGCGCCCCAAGAGGCGATCGCCCCCGGCAGCCGGGCGGCCCCCTCACTCACCCCAAACAGCTTGTAGGAAGCGGCAATCAGCCACTGAATGCCCATCATGCGATCGTGCACCGGCTCGCCCCACCACGGCTGGGTCACCCAGTCGCCAGTTTCTACAATCCAGCGGGCCTGCTGGGCATACCAGCCCTCGTCGTGGGGCATTAGGCTTTGCAGCGGGCTGCGCAGCAGCAGCACAATGCCCACCCACAGGCTCAGGGCCACGTAGGGCGCTAGGGATGACGAATGCAGCGATTCGGTTTTGAACCGCTGGGCAAGGGGCAGTGACATAGATGACTCAGTTCGCGGCAGGCCAGCCCAGGAGCCGCCAGTTTCACCCATTAATATATACAACTACAGGCAGAATCGAGGCTCGCTATGGGTGCCGCAGTCTGAGAATAATGCTTAAAATGGCCGAGGTTCCCTGGGCAGAGATGAGGACATAGATTTGGAAAGCATTGATCGGCATAGTCAAGAAATTCTCAAGAATGCCGACGCCTGGAATCAGAAGCCAGCCCTGCGGGCAATCTATAAAGCTTTCCATCAAGAAATCGCTAAGCATCTAGCGCCATTGCCCCAGTCAACCGTAGAACTTGGCTCTGGGGTAGCCGATATTCAGCGGGTGATTCCCGGCTGTGTCCGCACTGATATTTTCCCTAACCCCTGGATTGATCGAGTCGAGAACGCCTACAATCTGTCGTTTGCTGGGCAGAGTGTTGCAAACCTGATTCTGTTCGATGTGTTTCACCACCTGCGCTACCCCGGCACAGCCCTGCAAGAATTGTGGCGCGTGCTGGCCCCCGGCGGGCGGGTGATTTTGTTTGACCCCTGCGTTAGCCTGCTGGGGTTGCTGGTGTACGGGGTTCTGCACCCTGAACCCCTGGCCCTGAACCAGGCTATCGAGTGGACAGCCCCACCTACCTGGGCTGCCCACGACATTGACTACTACGCTGCCCAGGGCAACGCCAGCCGGATTTTTCTCAAATCAAACATAAAGCACGATTTGCAAGGGTTTCAGCTGGTCAAAACCCGGCGATACGCGGCAGTGTCCTACGTGGCTTCGGGGGGCTACTCTAAACCCCAGATGTACCCTAATTCGTTCATGCCGCTGATGGCGACCGTTGACCAGCTTTGCGACTACCTGCCCTGGCTGTTTGCCACTCGCCTGCTGGTGGTTTTAGAGAAGCCTGCCTAAAAACGAGTCCTTATTCTGCACTCAGCGGCTGATTTCCCGTCGTCATTTTGACCCACCCCGCCCTCCGGGCACTCCTCCCAAGACCTCCAGGCCCACACCCTAGCCAGGGCAGACACGTGGGTCTGCCCCTACCCATCCATCCATCCATCCATCCATCCATCCACCCACCGACATCGCCATCATTGGCGCTGGCTCCAGGCCCACACCCTAGCCAGGGCAGACACGTGGGTCTGCCCCTACCCATCCA
>QBMN01000174.1 GCA_003241845.1 Shackletoniella antarctica
CCCCTACACCCGCAACACCCTTGACGAGCACCTCGACATGCTGATGGTCTGCCACCACCTCAGCCCCAGCATTCCCGAAGACATTGCCTTTGCCGAGTCGCGCATTCGCCGCGAAACCATCGCCGCTGAAGACATTCTCCACGACCTGGGGGCCTTTAGCATGATCGCCTCTGACTCCCAGGCCATGGGCCGGGTAGGCGAAGTGGTGATTCGCACCTGGCAGACCGCCCACAAGATGAAGGTGCAGCGCGGGCCGCTGGCAGAAGACAGCGATCGCAACGACAACCACCGGGCCAAGCGCTACGTGGCCAAGTACACGATCAACCCCGCCATCACCCACGGCATTGCCAACCATGTGGGTTCGATTGAGGTGGGCAAGCTGGCCGATATTTGCCTGTGGAAGCCCGCTTTCTTTGGGGTCAAGCCTGAGATTGTGATCAAGGGTGGCCTGATCGCCTGGGCCCAGATGGGTGACCCTAATGCCAGCATTCCGACGCCGCAGCCGGTACACATGCGACCCATGTTTGGCAGCTTTGGGGGGGCGATCGCCGCTACTTCCCTCACCTTTATCTCCAAAGCGGCTATGGAGGCGGGCATTCCGGCTCACATTGGCCTCACCAAAGCCACCGCCGCCGTAGCCAACTGCCGCAACCTCAGCAAAGCCGACATGAAGCTCAACGACTACCAGCCCCGCATTGAGGTCAACTCAGAGACCTACGAAGTCCGCGCCGACGGCGAACTGCTCACCTGCGAACCCGCCGATGTATTGCCCATGGCTCAGCGCTACTTCCTGTTTTAGAAGCCTGTTCTCTACGCCTGTTCTCTAGAAACGCGATCGCTTCCTGGGGCAGGAATAATTTGCGATTACCATAAAGTTGTTGAGAATGTCATTAAGAGACGGCAGATTTGCAACTGTCCCCACTAGAATAGGGTAAAGCGGAGACGAAAGTTTCCGTTCACTCCTCACACCATATCCCGCCTAGGCCCTTGGTCTGGGCGGTTTCTTATGGGGGTGCCCTAGGCCTAAAAACAGGGTTCCAGCGTCGTTTTTAGCAGGTTTGGGCAATTTCCCCCCAGAGGTTGCCTCACCCTCTCCAATCGTCGGGGGTTGGCTATGGTAAGATTGCGTGAGGATAACAACGGCAAGGAACACTAGGCATGGCAGCCGCTCAGGTAACAGACTCTACATTTAAGCAAGAAGTTCTCGAAAGCACCGTCCCCGTTTTGGTTGACTTTTGGGCACCCTGGTGTGGGCCATGCCGCATGGTAGCTCCGGTGGTAGAAGAGATTGCTGAGCAGTACGACGGCCAGATCAAAGTCGTCAAGGTCAACACCGACGAGAATCCTAGCGTTGCCAGCCAGTACGGCATTCGCAGCATTCCTACCCTGATGATTTTCAAGGAAGGTCAGCGGGTTGATATGGTCGTGGGCGCTGTGCCCAAAACCACCCTCGCCAACACCCTCGAAAAGTACCTCTAGGCCGCCAGATAGGGTCCTTCAGCGGTTTCTAGTGAGTGCCACTGCTTCAGCTGCGCTTCACGGCGCTAACGGGGGTTAAGTGAACCTTGCGCTCGTTTCTGAACGCAGTCGAAATAAGCTGTTCCCCCAATGCTGTTCCCCCAATAAAGACCAAGATTAAGATGCGGCAACCCGGCAGTCGTCTTGGCATAGAGGTTTTGGCGTCTGCGGTAGACGCTACACCGTCGCCTGAGATCGGCATTTTGCGCTACCCTTCGGCAAGTCTGATCCAACAACGCCCCTCGACGCCCAATCTAGAAAGGGATTGAGAACCGAGGGCAATTCTGGCAACGAAAATACCCAAGGATTTTGCTGCCTCCTAAGGACGCAGGCTGTGCGCCCCTATCTGGGGGTATCTGCTTTCCTGGAGACCTCCCGAGATGACTCTGATTCTGTCAAGCGAGTCTGCCTTCTGGCAGACTCGCTATATGTTTTTATATGGTCTGATGGAAATTAAATCAGATGATGTATCATCCTTTAATTTCAGAGGAGCGGATAGATGCGATCGCCGACGAATCCGGCCAAACCTCAGCCCATCGATATGAATGCCTTGATTTTGCCCCTGCGATCGCTGTGTGGGCTGACCCAAGAGCAGTTTGCTGCTAAATTAGGCGTGACCGTTGTCACGGTCAACCGCTGGGAAAACTATCGCGCCAAACCCATGCCGCTCGCCCTCCGGCAGCTGCGAACCTTGCTGCTCGAACTGAGTCAGTCTGAGGACAAGACAGACCAGGAGATCGCCCACCGTCTGTTAGGGCAGTATTTCCCCAAAGACCGTTGAATTCACCCTGCCGCGACGATCGCCACCCTTAATTAATTCATGATTTCCCCCCCCGAAGAAAATCCATCTGGCGCTCTCGTTGCGGGTGACTCACAAGCGGTCGCGGCTGAAACCATGGACTCGGGGCAATCCTTCAAAACCGATGCTCCCTTTCCGGTGGTGGGCATTGCCGCTTCCGCCGGAGGATTAGAGGCATTTACGGAACTGATCCGTCACCTGCCCACCGATACGGGCATGGCATTTGTGCTGATTCAGCATTTATCGCCTGACCACGAAAGCTTGCTGTCTGAAATTTTGGGCAGAGCCACCGCCATGCCTGTGCAGCAGGCGACAGACCGGATGACAGTGGAGCCAAACGAAATCTACGTGATTCCGCCCGGCACCCAGATGACGCTGGTAGACGGATTGCTGTATCTAGTGCCGCGACAGAAAACTAATGGGAAACATCTGCCGGGGGATGCGTTTTTTGAGTCGTTAGCCCTCGATCGCGGCACTAAAGCGATCGCCGTCGTGTTATCCGGCACCGATGGCGATGGTTCCCATGGGTTGAAAGCGGTCAAGGTGGCTGGCGGCGTCACCTTTGCTCAGTGCGAAAGTACAGCCAAGTTCGACAGTATGCCAAATACGGCAGTGGCGACGGGCAACGTGGATTTTGTGCTGCCGCCGGAACAAATTGCCGAATCACTAACCAAACTGAGCCGCAGCCCCTTGTTGTTTGCCGCAGAGCCAATCCAAGTGGTGAAGGAGGTGCCGCCCGAGCCGGGTGATGCGTTGGCGAAAATCTTTGCGCTCTTGCGGACGACGACCGGGGTTGATTTCACGCGCTACAAACCGAACACTTTAAATCGCCGGATGCAGCGCCGGATGGTGTTGTATCAAATCGAAAGCCTGGAAGACTACGCTGAATATCTGCAAGCGCATCCGGAAGAAGTGCAGGCATTGTATGAAGAAATTCTGATCCACGTCACCAGTTTCTTCCGCGATTCCCAAGTCTTTGAACAATTGAAGGTGCAGATTTTCCCCAAGATTAGCCAAGACAAGTTGATCGATGCGCCGCTGCGGATCTGGGTGGCAGGCTGCTCCACTGGGGAAGAAGTATATTCGATCGCCATTTGCCTGATAGAGTTTTTCGACGATCGGGCAACGGTGCCGCCGATTCAGATTTTTGCCACCGACATCAGCGAAACGGCCATTAGCAAAGCCAGATCCGGCTTCTATTTAGACAGCGAGATGAAAGGGGTTTCACCGGAGCGTCAACGCCGCTTCTTTGTGTCCTTACCTAGCGGCGGGTATCAAATTAGCAGCGCTATCCGCGAACTGTGTGTGTTTGCCCGTCATAACTTAGCAGGCGACCCCCCCTTCTCCAATCTCGATCTGGTTAGCTGCCGCAACGTGCTGATTTATTTATCAGACCCGCTGCAAGAACGCCTGATGTCGCTGTTTCATTACAGCCTCAACCCAACGGGCTTTCTGCTGCTGGGCAAGTCCGAAAGCGTTAAAACCGCCTCAAATTTGTTTTCGACTGCGGATGAAGCCTGCAAGCTCTATGCCCGCAAATTGACCTCGACTCGTCCCTTATTTTCGTTTACGACGACTCAACCTGCCTCCAGCGCTAACAGTCCGCAACGCATCTCTGAAAGCTTCGTCAGTCCGGTTGATTTAGCGCAAGAAGTGAGCCAACTGATCTCAAACCGCTACGCGCCGGTATCCGTCGTGGTGGATGACCAGATGCAGATTTTGCAAATGCGCGGCGACCTCAACCCCTACCTGGAATTAATCCCAGGCACCACCGAGCTAAACCTGCTGCTGATGGTACGGGAAAGCTTGGCGCTCACCCTTCGCACTGCTCTGTATCAGGCCCAGGCCGAAAACGCGGTCGTGCGCCAAGAACAGATTCAGCTAGAAGCGGGGGAGCAACCGCACTGGCTCAATCTAGAAGTGATGCCGTTCCGTCTAGCCCTGCCGGACGCGCTCTATTTTCTAGTCGTGTTGGAAACCGTTTCACCCACCGCCCCTGCCCTCAGCCCTGCCTCGATCTCCAGCCAAGAGCCAGCCGATCTAGAGCGGGAAAATATGCAGTTGCGGGAAGCGCTGGCAGCCGTCACTCAACGAGAACTCTTGGCTCAGGCACATCTGCAAGCAGTGATTCAGGAGCAAACCCAACTGAACCAAAGCCTGCGGGTGGCAAACGAAGAAATCTTATCGAGCAACGAGGAACTGCAAAGCACCAACGAAGAACTGCAAACGGCAAAGGAAGAGATTCAAGCCACCAATGAAGAACTCTCAACTACCAACGACGAACTTCGCAGCCGCAACCTGCAACAAAACCGTGACAACAGCGACCTGAACAACTTTGTTGCCAGCATCAGTGTGCCAATCGTCATGCTGACCAACGACTTAAAGATTCGCCGCTTTACCCCCACCGCCCAGCGACTGTTCAATTTCATCACTACCGATGTCGGGCGACCGTTTAGCGACCTCAACGCCAATTTCGATATTTCCCAGCTAGAACCGATGATTTTAGAGGTGCTGGAAACCCTCAACACCCAAGAACAGGAGATTCAAACCCAAGCGGGTCACTGGTATAGCCTCCGCATTCGTCCCTATCGCACCACCGAAAACCAAATCGACGGCGTGACCCTGGTGTTTGTGGACATTGACGCGCTCAAACGCCATGCTGCCACCCTAGAAGCCGCCCGCAACTATGCCGAAGCGATCGTCGAAACCGTGCAAACTCCGCTAGTGGTGCTAGATGTCGATTTGCAAGTCAACACCGCCAATCGAGCCTTCTACGAAACGTTTCAGGTATCCGCTCCAGCCACCGAGCAGGTCTCTTTGTTTGAACTCGGCAACGGGCAGTGGAATATCTCCCCACTGCGATCGGTGCTCGAAGCAATTCTGACGAATGATCATCCGGTGCAAAATTTTGAGGTGGAGCATGATTTCGAGCAAATTGGGCAAAAAACACTGCTGCTGAATGCCTGCGAGCTGCATCGAGAAGACAACGCCGACATGATTTTGCTGGCAATTGAAGACATTACTGAGCGCAAGCAGTTTGAGACAGAGCGATCGCAGCTTTTGGCGCAAGAGCAAGAAGCCCGTCAACAGGCAGAAACTGCCAGCCGCGTCAAAGACGATTTTCTCTCCAACCTTTCCCATGAACTCCGAACTCCCCTCAACACCATGCTGGGCTGGTCAAAACTGCTCCGTACTCGCACACTTGATGAAGCCACCGTCACTCGTGCTCTGGAAACCATTGAGCGAGGTGCACGCATGCAATCTCAATTAATTGAAGACATTCTCGATGTTTCCCGCATTACAAGGGGCAACCTTCGACTCAACGCCCGTCCGATTGATCTGCGTTTAGTGAGTCAATCTGCGATGGCGACTGTTCAGCTATCCGCCGAAGCCAAAAATATTCAGCTGGATTCCCACTTGAGTTCTGTCAGCATCATTGGCGATAGCGATCGCTTGCAGCAAGTCCTGTGGAATCTGCTATCAAATGCCATCAAATTCACGCCTGCGGGCGGACGGGTTGAAATCATGCTGGAGGCTGTCCAGGGGCAGGCTCAAATCACCGTGACTGATACGGGACGGGGGATTTCAGCCGATTTGCTGCCCCACATTTTTGAGCGCTTTCGGCAAGGAGATTCCAGCACCACCAAAGCGAAAGCAGGCCTGGGATTAGGACTCTCGATCGTGTGGCATCTGGTGGAACTGCACGGCGGCACGGTGCAGGCAGAAAGTCTGGGTGAAGGACAAGGCTCAAGCTTCACAGTCAAACTGCCCCTGCGGGATCTCTCTCAGGAGCTGACACCGTCGAGCAATTTAGACCCGACTGGTTTAGAAGAGGGTTTGAGTAATGCTGTTCCCTCGCTGGCGGGGTTGCGAATTTTAGCGGTTGATGATGAAGTCGATACCCGTGAGCTATTTGAGTTTGTGCTGGAAAGTTATGGGGCTGACGTGCTGACCGTGGCATCGGCCAGAGAAGCGCTATCGACCCTCAGCGAAAACCCCAGTCGGTACGATGTGCTGATTTGTGATATTGGCATGCCAGAAGACGATGGCTACTGGTTAATTCGGCAAGTGCGCTCACTCAAGGCAGAAGCAGGCGGGCAAATTCCCGCCGCCGCACTGACTGCCTATGCCAGCGAAGCAGAACAACAACAGGCGATCGAGGCTGGGTTTCAAGCCCATGTTGCCAAACCCATCGAGCCGGTTCAATTAGCACTGCTTGTGGCAAACCTCGGCAATGTCTCGCTGAAGAGCGATGGCTAGAATGTTTATGCCGCATGACCTACAGGGAGGCGAATCTCGACAGGCATTACCCCACCATCCACCCCTTAGTTTTTTCTGCCTTCATGCGATCGTGTCGGGAGGAAACAACTAGGCCATCTAGTTCTTTCAGTAGCACTTCAGCAGTACCCGTGTCCCCGTCCTGAGATGCCTGGGTGTAGGCGTCTAGCAAAATGCAAAGTTCATTGTTTTTCATTTACCATCTCTCATTTGTGCTCCGTCTACGTGGTAACACTCGCAGATATTGAGTAGCCATGACCGAACGGCGGATATCTCAGGAAGTCGAACTCCACAGCGATCGCATAGCAAGCCCCCCACGGGCACCGCTGGCCCGTGGGAGGCTTGGCCCCATAGCTTGGTCGCATAGGTGCTGGGTATAAATACTTCGGTGCTGGGGCAATATTGATGCAGGCAGCAGAGTCAGCAAATCAAGTCGCATCCTCCGCCGTAGGTTGGGTTGAGCAAGCGAAACCCAACACACATGGGATTCTCACTCTGCGCCGACCTTTTCCGACAAACAAATCTCGCCGTTAATCACCCAATCTTCAGGATATAACGGGTGGTGGGTAACGTTAAGCTAAGCTTCATCAATTACCCTTCAGCGGGTGGCGTTGGCAAAACCACAAGTTCACCAATATCAACATTGGCAGGTTGCGAGAGCGCAAAGAGAACCGTCCGAGCCACATCATCGGGACGCAGCGCATCGGGCTTCGGGTCATCAAAAAACGGTGTGTCCACCATGCCCGGTTCAATCAGAGTGACACGCACCCCCGTGCCTCGCATCTCCTCTCGCAAGTTGTAGCCGATCGCTGAGACGGCCCATTTCGAGACCGAATACATAGACCCCCTCAGCACTGTGCGCCCTGCGATCGAGCCAGTAATGATGACATGACCTTTGGCTTTCTTTAGCTCTTCCAGGCTGGCCCGCAGCGTGTAAGCCACGCCCAGAATATTGGTGTTGACGATGCGCTGCCAAGACTCAACCGGAGCCCCCGAAAACCCACCCGGCTCACCGCCACAACCAGCATTGGCAAACACCGCATCTAGACTGCCAAACGCCTCTACTGCATTGGCTACCAATTTTTCTTGAGCAGCATAATCAGTAACATCACACGCAAAAGTCCGAACTCTATCGGCACCCAGTTCTTCAGCCAATTTATCCAGCTTCTCAGTAGAGCGAGCAGCCAAGACAAGGTTGAAATTTTGCGCTGCCGCCTGCCGGGCGGTTGCGGCACCGATCCCCGTAGATGCGCCGGTAATCAGTAGGGTTCTAGAACTCGACATGTTAAGTCTCCCAATCTGCCACAAATCTCTATGGTTATCTTGCCACAGATGCCTATTGGGCAAGTGCGGCTAGTTGCCCAGCAATTGATTTACTTCGCCAATGTTTTCCAAAGTGGCTGCTTTGGTTAAGCGATCGCCAGTGTCTCGGGCAGTCACCAAGCTTTGTTTAAAGTACTCCAGCGTCTGTGAATAGCCTCAACAGCTTTTGCAACGCTCTTGAACTCAGTAAAACCACCTGACGCTACGTCAGCGAGGGAAGGAGGGCTTCGGTGTTTGGTAAGCCAGGCCGAATCACAGTCGATGCGCCGTTGCCACCTCCCCCAAGGGCAAACACACCGCAAAGCAGGTATGTCCTGGCTATGATCGGGGGCAGTGTGGCATCGTAGTCGCGGGCGATCGCAATCCCCTGCTTCAGCTTGAAGGCAAACAGCCTCACCGTATCTTCTAGCCCGGCGTGCAGGTCAACTATCTGCTGCGCCCCCTGATCCCTATAGCTGTAAGACTTCATCGACTTGACCAGGGTGGCGATGCGCCCGGCCCCCGACTGGCCGCCCTGGATCATCGCCATCACCTCAAAGGAGAGCGCCAGCCAGCGAATGCCCAGGTCGCGCAGCTCGCCGGGGTGGTCGCGCCAGGGGGACATCAGTCGTGCCAGGGTGGCGGGGTCAACGCCCGCCAGGGCGAGGGGTTCGGCCAGCTCCCAGGCTTTGGCGACGCCGTAGTCTTCGAGCCAGTCAAGCAGGGCGTCTTCGCGATCGCCCATGGTCACCGCATCGGCCCCGCCCTTGAGAATGGTGTCGTAGCCGAGGTCGCGCACCCGCTGCCACTCTGCGGCTTCTGCGGCGGTGACGTCGGCCCGTAGGTCAGGTTCATGTTTTCTAGCTGGCGGATGGCGGGCACCAGTTCGCTGAGCGATCGCACCAGCGCCGCCGCCGGGTTGTTTAACTCGTGGGCCAGCCCCGCCGAGAGGGTGCCCAGGGCCGCCATTGTTTCGCGCCCGCGCAAAAACGACTCTAGCCCCCGCACCCGCTTCTGCATCAGGCGAAACACCTGGCGCTCAAAGTCGCGGCACTCGTGCAGCAGGGTGAGAAAGTCGACCCCGGCGATGGCGTGGATCTCACAGGTGCTCACCGCTTGCAGCGTCACCGGGGCGGGTTCATCGGTGAGCACCGGAATCTCGCCCACAAAGCCCGCCCCCTCATGCTGGCCGATGGGCATGGCCACCCCTTCGCTCTGGCGGGTAATGGCTAGACGACCCGAGGCAATGACGTAGACGGTGGTGGTGAGATCGCCCTCTTTGACCAGGTAGTCGCCGGGGGCCAGGGTGAGGAACGTGGCGCGATCGCCTGCAAGACGTCGGGGTCGTCATCGACGGTGAAAATAACTGGTTTGGCCACGGTAAAGACCTGAAGGGGGCAGTTTGGTCTAGCCCTGAGCGGCGAAGAGACTGCTGCCCAAGGCGTTGCCCACGATTGTAGCCGCCCCGCTTTTCAAAAATCTGCCTGGAGCGATACCTGGGCCGCCGCCTAGCGATCCACCGGGTGCTGGCCGTAGTAGGGCAGCACCGTAGACCAGTTGGGGCGATCGCCCCCCTGCCAGCGCCGATAGGCCAGTTCTAGCACCTGCACTACTGTTTCCCCCAGGTTATCCCCTGCCTCGACTCGCTCTAGGGGCTGGGGATGGGCTTTGAGAGCCGTTTCCCAGTCGTCGGGCGATCGCACCTGATCGGGCTGAATAGCCTCTAGTCCATGCGCCCTTGGTCTGTAGATGGCGGTGTAGAGCTGCCCCCGCTGGGCCTGCATCTCAACCGCAATGTCCTGAGGTGCGTTTTGGGGTTGGGCGGTGAGGTGACGCTGGGCTACTGCCGCCAGGCTCGACACCCCAAACAGCGGTATCTCTAGCTGCTGGGCCAGGGTGCGGGCCGTCACCACCCCCAGGCGGGTGCCCGTAAAC
>QBMN01000175.1 GCA_003241845.1 Shackletoniella antarctica
CTGTCGGGGTAGCTCTAGGGGGATATGTCGGGGTATATGTCGGGGCGATCGCACCTCGAGTTTCCGTTGCCTGGCCCGCCAGGGTTGAGGGCAGCAGGCCTAATAGCGTGACCTCTAGCCAGAGTCGGGGTTGGGTGGTGTTTTTGACCTGCACCTCGGCGCTGCGCAGGTGCTGCTGACCCAGCAGCAGCAGTCGCGCAGCCAGGTTTTGCACCAGGGCCTGCATGTCGGCCCAGGTGGGGGGGGTGATGGCGACTAGGTCGTGGCGATCGCCTGCCGTCTTGGCAATCAGCAGATCGCGGTAGAACCCGGCCAGGTTTTGCAGCACAATCAGCGGCTCGCGGCCTCGATCCATCAGCCTACGGGCACTGTCGAGCACGGCGGTGCTGTCGTCGCTGAGAATGGCCTGCACCAGCCCCAGCAGATCGCGCTCGGGCACCGCCCCCACCAGATCCCACACGGCGTCGGCGCTGACCGGCGGCTCCATCAGGCTGAGCTGGTCAAGCAAGCTCTGGGCATCGCGCAAGCCCCCCTGAGATACCTGGGCCACCAGGCGCAGGGCCTCGTCGTCGATGGATATTTCCTCTCGGTCAGCAATCTTTCTTAGGTGTCCAATCATTGGCTCTAGAGCAATGCGGCGATAGTCAAACCGCTGGCACCGCGAAATAATCGTCGGCAGCACCCGCTGCGGGTCGGTGGTGGCGAGAATAAACACCACATTGCTGGGCGGCTCTTCTAAGGTTTTGAGCAGGGCGTTAAAGGCTGCCGTACTCAGCATATGGCAGTTGTGAACCAACAGCCCATTGGCGACAAAGTTGTGGTTATCTTCCACTTCAATGTCGTAGACCGGCTCAGCCCCAGCGGGGGTCACAGATACGACCGTCTCCAAATTTGTAGTCCATTGCTGGTATGGAGAATCGTTGCAGGTCGGCCAACAAGGTGCGGGCTTCCTTTGCTCCCATTGCAACGTAGTCGTATTGCCTACCGCTACGACTTCTTGTGTAGGATCTAACCTTTGCTGAGTAGCCCAGGCTGGTAAGCCATTCACCAATGAGGTGGTTTTCTTCGTTGGAATAGCCCTCGGTATGGAACTGATGGCCGTAGGTGTTGCCCTTGAACTGATGCCCTCGGACGAAACGGCGAGGTCGTCGGTCAGAGCCAACTCTGTTGATGAGGGTGCCGCAACCACAGGCGCAGGGGATAAGATCTTGTTCCCCGATTTGATGTCCCTTGCAGCTACCCATCCCTGATCAGTTCTAATTAAATGATTCCCAGTACATCTGATCTTACGATGGGTAGTCTGAATTTCCAAGATGTCTCGGGTACCTTGGTCAAGCCACCGTAGGGCTCGCTTAAACTCCCAAGAGGCTGTTTGTTCGTTGTAGCTGAGCACCTGCTTGCCTTCGATCAAAGGATCGTCGATCCTGACTAGTCCGTCTCGGGTAAGGACTAGGGAATCGCCAGTTAGGCACTCGTCGATCACATAGACTTTATAGCGGCACTGCACCGGGGCAAACTGGGCGCGCTCGATCAGCTCGCGAATGTTGTCAACGCCCGTGTTGCTGGCGGCGTCAATCTCAATGAAGTCTAGCGCCGACCCATTGGTGATCGAGCGACAGGTCTCGCAGATACCGCAGGGCTCTGGGGTAGGGTGGTCTTGGGCAATGCAGTTGAGCGACTTAGCCAAAATGCGGGCGCTGGAGGTTTTGCCCGTGCCCCGAGGGCCGCAGAACAGGTAGGCCGGGGCAATGCGCTGCTGGTTGAGGGCGCTGGTGAGGGTGGTGGCGATCGCAGCTTGCCCCACCAGAGCGCCAAAGGTCTGGGGGCGATACTTGTGGTGCAAGGGTTCGTAGGCCATAGCACTAAGATACCCTGCCCGCAGACCCGATGGGGGTCACGTGGGGTTTGCGATTTGCCCTAGGCCACCGGCTGCCAGTACTCTGGAAAATCGATCACCAGCGTCTCCATCTCAGACATGGTAATTTGGGCAGCCTGCCCACGGCCCTGGCGGATTCGCGCCTGGGTTTTTTGAGCCAGAGCTTTGACCTGGCTGACCGCCGCCGAAATGTCTTGGCGGCGCAGGCGATCGCCCTGGGGCGGCGCGGGCACCCCGACGATCATCGCCGCATCCTGACGCGCCGCACCGGGAAAATAGCCCTGAAAGTAAGCCAGGGCCAGCTGCCTAAACAAACTCTTCAGGTGGTTGGGCAACGCCTGCTCCACCTGGGCGGGTTTTTCTAGTAAATCCACCAGTTGCCCCATGGCGTGGGCAATCAGCATATTGTCTGTACCGCTGGTTGGGTAAACATCTTTAAGATCTAGCCAGCAAGCCTCAAACGCGTCCAGTTCTCGTAGCATCATGGGATTACACCGTGGGGAAGCCGTGACGATAGTAGGCGCACCTAACCATGACCTGATGTTGTGTAGCGGTAGCCAGCCTGGTTGAGACATTTCCCTAAAAGCGTGCAAACGCTTGCATGTTTTTAGGGATGCTGATGTCCTAACCGATGGGACTACGGCCATAGCCTCCAGGGAGAAGACTCGGTCTTTCCCCTAGAATGCCCCCGGAGACGGTGAATATTCCAGGGGCTAACCCACGATTTTTGAGGATTTTTTAGAACCAATGGCAATCATCGAGCGAATCTACACCGACGGAGCCTGCTCCGGCAACCCCGGCCCTGGCGGCTGGGGCACTCTGTTTTACCTAACCGATGGCGGCGTGCACGAGATTGGGGGCGGCGAGGCCCCCACCACCAACAATCGGATGGAGATGCAGGCGGCGATCGCGGGTCTTACCCTGCTGCGCGACAGCGGCCAACCTGCCCCCGTTACTCTCCACACCGACAGCGAATACGTGATTAAAGGCATCACCCAGTGGATTGCTGGCTGGAAGCGGCGCGGCTGGGTCAACTCCGCCAAAAAGCCTGTGCTCAACCGCGACCTGTGGGAGGTAATGGACGGGCTGGCTACCGAAGTCAACCAAACCCTTGATCGCCCGCTCAAGTGGGAGCACGTGCGGGGGCACTCGGGCGACCCCGGCAACGAGCGCTGCGACACCATTGCCCGCGCCTTTGCCGCCAAACGTTCTATCGAGCTGGCGGTGGCGCTGCCCTACTAGCCACGGCTCAAACTCTGCCCTCCGGCCCTTGGGGAGGGCAGAGTTACCGATAGGATGATACAGAGATTAACCAACCAGACTAGATCTATATATAGAGTGCTGTCTTCAGCGAGGAATGCCGTGCTGCTGTCTAAAGGCTTTGAAATTGAGATGTACACCGGCACCCCAGCGGGGGAAGTCGTCGGCCTCTCTGATCGCATCGTGGCCGACCTGAATGGCTTTGTGCGCGAACCCGACAACCGCAATGTTGAGTACACTACACCGCCCCTGTGCCAGTACGAAAAACTGCTGTGCGAGCTGGTGCGCCCCCGCCATGAACTGCGCCAATACCTCAGAGGGCTGGGCAACTATACCCTCGTGCCCGGCAGTACCCTGTCCCTAGGGCCGACAGATCGCTTTTATCGATCTGACCCCGGCAACCCTTACCACAGCTACATTGAGCAAACCTACGGCACCACCGTCGTCACCGCCAGTGTGCATATCAATATCGGCATCGCCGACCCAGAAATTCTGATGCGCGCCTGCCGTCTGGTGCGGGTCGAAGCGCCCCTGTACCTGGCCCTGACCGCGTCTTCCCCCTTTCTAGGCGGCCAGGTCACCGGCTCCCACTCCAGCCGCTGGCAGGTGTTTCCCAAAACCCCGGCCCAGGTGCCCCTATTTACCAGCCACGCCCACCACATTCGGTGGATGGAAGAACAGCTGGCGGCGGGCACCATGCAAAACGTGCGCCACCTCTGGTCAGCGGTGCGGCCCAACGGCGATCGCCGCCCCTACAACCTCAACCGCCTAGAACTGCGCATCTGCGATTTAATCAGCGACCCCGTGGCGCTGCTGGCGGTCGCCGCCCTGATCGAGGCCCGCCTGATTCAGCTGATCCAAGACCCCAGCCTCGACCCGCTGGTGATGAGCACTTTCCCGGCTGACAGCCGCAACGCAGACCTGGTCGCCCTCACCGACGCCAATGAAGCCGCCGCCGCCAAGCACAGCCTCGATGCCGAGCTGCGCCACTGGCAAGACGGTCGCCCCCTGCTGGCCAGCGAGTGGATTCACCAGCTCTACGAGGAGGTCTGGCCGATCGCCAAGGCCAACGGCATTAGCTGCTTCCTCAGCCCGGTCAAAAAAATTCTGCGCGAGGGCAATGAAGCCCAGCGCTGGCTGCGTCAGCACGAGGCCGGGCAGTCGGTGCAGCAGGTGGTGCAGGGGGCGATCGCTGAGGTGGCCGCCAGCGAAAGCCTGCTGGCGCAAGAGCTCTGCGAGCCCTGCGCCGCCTAGGGCACTCAGCGGCGCTAAGGGTAAATATTTACTTATAGTCGCCATAAGTAAAGCTTCTTGGGTAAAACCCGATCCCCGCTTTTTTGATCACTTTTTGCTCAGGGTGAAAACACTGAGGGAAGTATTAGCAAAATCTATATCCCCTAGACATTTCTGCTTTTATTTCCGATCAATCCGCCATCTGCTCGTTCCCGCCCGCTATTCGACGCTGATCTCTATGCCCGCTATCGTCCTCGTCAATCCCCAAATCCCCCCCAACACGGGGAATATAGCCCGCACCTGTGCGGCCACCGCCACCCCGCTACACCTCGTAGCCCCGCTGGGGTTTGACCTCAGCGATCGCGCCCTCAAACGCGCCGGCCTCGACTACTGGCCCCAGGTTGACCTCACCCTCCACTCCGACTGGGGAACTTTTCACCAGCACCAACGTCTGCAGGGGGGGCGCACCATTGGCTTTAGTACCTCTGGGCGATGTAGCTATACAACTATCGCCTACCGCCCAGACGACTGGCTCCTGTTTGGCAGCGAAACCGAAGGGCTGCCCCCAGCGGTGCTCGCCGCCTGCGACGAAACCGCCCACATACCTATGGATCGAACCATTGTGCGCAGCCTCAACCTGTCGGTGAGCGCCGCCATCGGTCTATTTGAGGCGCTGCGCCAGATTGAGGCGTGCCATCCTTGAAAGCTCACAAATCCTTGTATTTGTAGTCAGTACAGCCGTGCAGCAGCCCTGCTTTTACCGCATAAAGCTCTATGTAGCGATTAAGCGATACTCTGACTGTCTAGCGAATGCTTTGGTTATCCCCTTCAGCCTGGGGGCGAACCCCAGGCTGAAGGGGATACGGCACCGGCTTAAATGCCTAGCCAGTCGTCAGTACAGGGAAATTGACCTAAAAAAGTCGGCGGCAAAAATAAGCGGTTGCCGAGGATACAAAATTAGAACAAGCCAGATAAGAAATTCATATGGCTGCTGCTAAAGGCCGCTGTTTCTGGGTTTAACCTAGGCTTAGCCACCTATTTGAAGCCTGGGTTAAAAGCTGCGATCGCGCATACAATCAAGGGCTAAGAGCTTTTAAAACCGCCTTCTATCCCCTGCTAGCAAAGACTCTATGCATCTCTGTGCACAATTCACTGCGCTATTCAGTACCGCAGCTGTACCCTTGCCAAATACTTTTTTTTAAGGTTAAACCTTTATGTTGTGTTCGCACAATTCCCGACCACGAGCCTAGTGTTCAGGGAAGTGATAGAGAAAGGCCGGGCATTGCTTTTGCTGTTAAGTCATGTAAACTTGCCTAGGCTGCTGAGGCGCGGTATTCTTGCCTAGCCGATGCATCGCTCTATCGATCCGTTGTTGTTCTGTTGCTGACATCTCGCCTGACAAATTACTTCAGCATTTGGGCATCTTTGCCCTGGCGACGTCGCCACTAGCTGAGTAGACAGGCTTTAACAGGTTGTCAAGCGCTGGTTTACAGGAGGTCGTTCCTTGAAACGCATAGTTCCCAAAGAGTCTGATGTAGATTGCTGCCCTCTGGAGTTGAGCATTGCTCAACCTGAGGTGTCGGGAGGTTATCGTCGAGTTCAAACCTCGGCAGCCATGCTTGGCTTAGCCCTGTCGTTTGGGGCTTCTGCTCCATTCCTCACCGAGCCTGAACTAGCCCTTGCTGCTGATGGCTCTGCTCTGACTGTTTTGCCCGCCGCTAGTCGCGAAGGGTTTCAGTCTCTAAAATTCCCATCCACAAAGCCCCAAGGTGCGTCTGCGTATCACACCGTAGAGGCTGGAGAGAGTCTTTGGCAGATTGCCGCCCAGCACGAGGCTGATGTTCAGATTATCAAGGACGCCAACGGCATTGCGGTCGATGAGGTTTTACGGGTAGGTCAGGTTATTCGAGTGCCCGCCGTAGGCATGGAAAACTTGGCTACCGCAGCTGAAAGTTCTCGCTTAGCGCTCAAAGCTGACGTCCTCGGCGGCGTTGGTGGTGATCTGGTCGCCGCTGGCAAACTCAATTCCCTACAGATTGGGCCTGCGGTTGATGACCTTGAAAAGATTCGGGAACTAGAAGACGATTTAGCCCTTGAGCAGGCTGACGACCTCCTTGAGGATTCGTTAATCGCGGTCGATCAGCTGCCGGCCGAAGACACGGTCGATGCTGCGGAAGTACAGGATCAGTCCAAAATTACCCAGGTAGCCGCTCTGCCCATTGCTGAGCCAGTGGCCGCAGCTCAGGGTGAATGGTCGACGGCAGCGGTTGAAGCTTCTCAACCTGTTGCTTTGGCAAGCGCCCCAGAGAGCGCCAGTGCTACCGAGTCTCCCACTCTTGTAACCAGCCTCCCACTTCACGAGGAAGTTAGTCGACCCGTCTCTAGGGTGACTGTTCAGCCAGCGCCGAGCAGTGAACTGGCTACTGAGGCTGAAGAGACCGTTGATGTTGAAACCGTTGATAGCTCGAAAGATTTGCTGGCGGCGGCTTTACCTTTGCTGCCCGCGCCTCGTGGTGCAGTTGTTGAGACCGGCACTGTGCGCTCCTACCAGGTAAAGCAGGGAGACACGCTCTGGTCTATTGCCTCTCGCAACGGGCTTACACTAGACGAGTTGCTAACTCATAATCATGCTGTCAACCAGCCTGAGACTCTGGCGGTAGGCGACAGCCTGAGTATTCCTGTGGCGTCAGCGGCAGCTGAGGTGGAAGACTCGAGCAACCTGCCTGCGGCTGGGTTGGCCGCAGCTCCCCGGACTCGTGAACAGGTCATCCGTGATCACTTAGCTCGCATTCGCGAATCTAGCAGCTCAACAATTGACCGCAATGAGCTAAATGCGCGCATTCGCGAAGCTCGCAAGGAGCTTGAGCGCAGTCGCAGCGGAGAACCTACTGCCGCTGTGTCGCTGGAGTACTACAGCCCTGAGCCTGTGGAACTTGCCTCAGAGGCAGTTGGCGGGGCTGAGTCAGCCAGCGAATCTGCTCTGATGGTAAGGGAAGGTGCCCAGGCGATCGCCAGTCAGTGGACGGTTACCGATGTGGCTCAGGATGAGTCTCGTCAGCTAACCGCTGTTCAGTCATCCGCTGAGCCTGTAGCGATCGCCCCGATGGCGGTTGAATCTACCGCAGCAGAGGCTGCGCAGCTTGAGAGCATGGCTCGTTCGAGTCAGCTGCTGGCCGCTGCTCCCCTAGGTGCTGATGCCTACCGAGTAGTGCCCAACCTGCCCGTGGGGCAGACGGTGTCGCCCAGTATGCCGATGATGCCTGGGGCCAGCGAGTTTTTGCCCGAGGCTCCGGCTCTTTCTAATGGATATATCTGGCCTGCCCATGGCACGTTGACCTCGGGCTACGGCTGGCGCTGGGGGCGCATGCACCGCGGGATTGATATTGCTGGGCCGGTGGGTACCCCCATTGTGGCGGCGGCACCCGGTGTAGTTGTGCGCTCTGGCTGGAACTCCGGTGGCTACGGCAACCTGGTGGATATTCGACACTCCGATGGCAGCCTGACCCGCTATGCCCACAACAGCCGCCTATTAGTGCGCCAGGGTGAGCAGGTTGGTCAGGGGCAGCAAATTGCTGAGATGGGCAGTACAGGCTACAGCACTGGCCCTCACCTTCACTTTGAGGTGCATCTGGCCAGTGGCACAGCTAACCCCATGGCTTACCTCCCTGGGCGCTAGGGCTTGACGGCATTGACGTCTCGTAATGAGTTAAAAGGCGGGTCAGCATAGCTGACCCGCCTTTTAACAGGGTCTTGGGGCAACTTCACAGATTCACTGGAGAATTCAGCAGTGTCCGCTTGGTATCGCGGCTGTTCTGTGATATATTCATTAACCGTTGGTTGATTGATCGGCAGATCACTGCCTCGACAAGCACCCTTACCACGGCTCAGTAGCTCAGTGGTAGAGCAGGGGACTCATAAGCCCTTGGTCGCGTGTTCAAATCACGCCTGAGCCATTATTGCTATGCTCTAAAACCTCTCAGAGGCCCCATTCAACAGGGGTTTCGAGAGGTTTACGTTTTGTTAACCATCCTTGATACTCCCTAACACTCCCTAACCTCCCTAGGTTTTTAGGACAGCTTTTAGGCGTATGAATTTTGAGGGCAGATTGAAACAGGCCAACAGCCGCCTGCGGCTGGGCCGGTGTGGGGTGAGCATTGAGGTGGCCGGGAAGCGCCTGTGCCTGCGGGCGACGTTGCCCCCCAGGCCGGGCAGCTCGAAGGCGGGGCCATATCAGCAGCGGCTGTTTTTGGGGCACCATGCCAACCCGGCAGGGCTAAAGCTGGCAGAGCAAGAGGCCAAGCGCGTGGGCCTGCAGCTCGATGCCCGCGAGTTTAGCTGGGCAGACTACGGGGCCACGGGCGAAACTCGAACGGTTACCGATTGGATTACAGCCTTTGAGGCCGACTACTTTACCCGGCGGCAGCGCAGCCCCAAGACTGAGACCACCTGGCGCGATGACTACCTGAAGGCATTTAGCAAGCTGCCCCAGGGGGAGGTGCTCACCGGCGAGCTGCTGCGGGCCACCATCGAGGCCACGAAACCGGACACCAGGACGCGCAAGCGGTTTTGTGACTGTCTGGGGCGGCTGGCCACCTTTGCTGACATCGATGCCGATTTTAGGCCGCTGCGGGGCCACTACTCGACCAACACTGTAGAGGTGAGGGAGGTGCCGCCAGACGCGGTGATTGCTGAATGGTGGGCCAAGATACCGAACCCGGCTTGGCAGGGGGCCTATGGGCTGATGGCCACCTATGGGCTGCGCAACCACGAGCTGTTCTATCTCGACTTCTCAAAGATGCCTGTGCTGCTGGTGCTTGACGGCAGCAAGACCAATTTCCACCGGGTCTACCCGCTTTACCCGGAGTGGGTAGAGCAGTTTGGTCTCAATTGGGTACAGTTGCCCCCTTGCACCGGGGCGAATAACAGCGCCCTGGGCCACCGGGTGACGCGGCAGTTTGAGCGCTACGGTGTGCCCTTTAACCCCTACGACTTGCGCCACGCCTGGGCGGTCCGATCGCTAGAGTTTGGCCTGCCGGTGGAGCTGGCCGCGCAGCAGATGGGCCACAGCGTCGATGTGCATTGCCGCACCTATCACCGATGGATCAGTGAGGAGGTGCACGATCGCGCCTATCGGGCGATGATGGCTCGGGCTGATCGGCCTGTGGCTCCTTAATTAATAAGAAATAGAATTTCTATCTTATTAAGGAGTCTTGTTTTTTTCTGGGTTGCTGTTAAGAAATAAAAACGGCGCTATCCCTTGCCCCTAGAGGGATAGCACCGTTTTTAGTAAATTTTACTGTGTTTTTTAGCTGTTAATAAGGGTAGGGGGGTTAAGCTCCTCTTTGCTCTTGAGACAGATCGAGCAGGGCCTCTATTCTGGCCAGGTGCCAGCGGTAGGTGGGGCGGGCTGCCTGGGGG
>QBMN01000176.1 GCA_003241845.1 Shackletoniella antarctica
CCACAAAGGCTTGGAACCCTTCAACCTCAGTCATGTACTGAGCCCAGGCGTTGGCGTTCTCAAGGTTGGTGAAGCCCCCGGCGCGCACCACGGTGTCGTTGAGATAGTCGCAGACTAAAACGGTGCTGTTAGAGGGCAGCAGGTTTTGCACGCGGGTGCGCTCGGCCTCGGTATTGCTGCGCACCAGCAGCAGATACTCGTTGGCAGAGGGGGGCGGGCAGGGCGGAAACTGGGCCTGGGCCGACTGCCAAAACCCGATCAGCGGCGCGAACAAAAGCCCCAGGGCCACCGTCCCCGACCTGAGGGAAAATAGTTTTTTTAAAGGCGATACTTCCAAAGGTGATATCGGCGTGCCGCTCCTGGTCAAACCCTGTGCCATTGCTTCCTTTACTGCCACAATCTGCCAGCGATTCTAGCCTAAACCGGCGGCGGCGGGGCACAGATTCTAGGTTTTGATCCCATTTGTCTCTCCAACTTTGTATCCACGATGCTGTTTTCCCAATGCTGTTTTAATGGCGTCCTTCGGGTGGGTCTAGGAGGCGACAGCATCTAGGGAGGCTAGAGGATCTGGAATTGAGTCGGAGGGAGCTTCAAACTCGCCGATGCCCACGTACTCAAACCGCAGCTTGGCCCAGGTGACAAACTGCTTGCTGGTGGAAACCAAAGCCACGGCGGGCTGAGGGCAGCTGGCTTTGACGCGAGCCAGTTCAGGGGCTGCTAGAAACGCGGGAGACTTCACCAGCCAAAAATTGACCTCCTGCTCCTGCTCTTGGTAGTAGCGGCGGCGCTCCTTGAGCACTTCTTCGAGGGGTTCTTCTTCGAGTAAAAATTTCTGGCTGGCGACGGCGTAGTAGTAGGTGGTCATGGGGGGATCTCCTTTTGGATAGGTGAGTGGATGGGTGAGAGATCGGGTTGGGGCGCACAGCAGTGCGCCCGTACGGTGGGGGGCGATTTTAGCCTCGGGGCTTACGCCCTACCTTGAATCAGGGCTTTCATCTCGCGGACGGCGCGCTCGATGCCCACTAGGGCGGCGCGGCTGATGATGCTGTGGCCAATGTTTAGCTCTTCTATGCCGGGGATGCGGGCAACGGGGGCGGTGTTCCAGTAGGTGAGGCCGTGGCCGGCGTTGACCCGCAGGTCGAGGGCGATCGCCTGGGCGGTGCCCTGGGAGAGAATGTCGAGTTCTCGCTGCTGCTCTGGTTCTCGCTGGGCTTCGGCGTAGGGGCCGGTGTGCAGCTCGATGAACTGCGCCCCGGCGTGGGCCGAGGCCTCGATCTGCTCGGTGGTGGCGTCAATAAACAGACTGACCGGCATCTTTGCCCCCTGGAGGGTGGCAACCACAGATTTGATCCGGTCGAGCTGACCGGCGATATCGAGACCGCCCTCGGTGGTCACTTCTTCGCGCCGCTCGGGCACCAGGGTCACGTAGTCGGGCTTGAGGTCGAGGGCGATCGCCACCATTTCATCGGTGGCGGCCATTTCTAGGTTGAGGTGGGTGCGCACGGTCTCTCGCAGCAGGCGCACGTCGCGGTCTTGCATGTGGCGGCGGTCTTCGCGCAGGTGCACGGTGATGCCGTCGGCACCGGCTAGCTCGGCCAGCACCGCCGCCGCCACGGGGTCTGGCTCGACGGTGCGGCGGGTCTGGCGAAGGGTGGCAATGTGGTCAATGTTGACTCCCAGAGTAGGCAAGCGATCGCTCCAAACGACGACAGAATCTGCAAGATTTAAATCTACAGTTTCTGATCGTATCTTAATGGCCTGCTCTGTGGGTTTGATTCGTGAGGTGTTTCGCTAAAAGTCGATGGAGCGCATCATTGGCTGCGCCTCGGGGGCCAGGGTCGTGGCCCCCACCCCAGGGTCTGCGGGGGAAACTGGGTTGGCGGCCCCATCGGCGGCGTTGACAATCGCCCCCAGCAGCGGCAAATCTTCGTTTTCTAACAGCTGCTCTAGCAGGGCTTCGAGCACCGCTTTGTCGGTGTAGCCGGGGCGGGTGACAAGCACCAGGCCATCGCTGCTGGCCCCCAGCAGCAGGGCATCGTTGCTGTAGCTCAGGGGCGGCGCGTCGATCAGCACCAGGTCAAAGCGGGCGCGGGCATCGGCCAAAAACTGCCCGATCTCGCTCGACTCTAGAATGGCCGCTGGGTGGGGCTGGGGGCCAGGGCTGGGGGCTAGGTACAGGTTTTCTACCCAGGGGGCCAGGTGAATGGGGTCTTGCTGACGCCCGGCGTAGTGGTGCAGTGGCTCGGCGCTGGCCTCGCGCCCCAGGCTCACCCCCAGCCAGTGGCTACAGGAGGCCTGGCGCAGGTCAGCCTCGACCACAAGGGTGCGCCGCCCGGCCCGCGCGGCGGCAATGCCCAAGTTAAAGGCGCTGGTGGTTTTACCCTCGCCGCCGCGACTGCTGACGATCAGCAGCACCCGCGGGGCGACCCCCGCCTCTGAGAGGGTGCCTGCCCGCCGCAGACTGCTGCGCAGGCGCTCGTAGATTTCGAGATCGGGGGCCTGGGGCTGGTAGAGCATGGGCCAGCCCTGGGCTGAGGCGGTTGCCAGGGTGGGCACCAGGGCCAGCACGGGCACATCCTGGTCGGTGAGAATGCCCTGGATATCTTCGGCGGTGCGGGCGGTGCTGTCGAGCAGATCGAGCAAAAAGGCGACGGCCCCGGCGGCAACTAGGCCCAGCAGCCCGCCCACGGCCATCACCGAGATCGGGCTGGTAGGTTCATCGGCCTGCACGATTACCGTGGGCGGCTCGGCGATGGTCAGGCTGCTGACGGTTTCGGCCTCGGCGGCGGCGGCGTCGATGCGTTTGGCCTGAATCTGGTCGTAGAGGGCCTGGTTGAGGGCCACCCGCTGGGCCAGGCGATTGCGCTCTAGCTGCTTGTTGGGCAGGCTTGAGTACTGCTGCCTGAGCTGGCCATCGGCCTGGCTGAGCACCTGCTGCTGACTGGCCAGGGCGGCCCGCTCGGCGCTGAGGCTGACCAGCTGGTTGGCCAGGGCGGCGCGGGCCGGGTCGAGGGTGCTGTTTTGGCGCACCTCGCTGACGCTGGGCAGGGCCGCTAGGCCCTGGCCGCCGATCACCTCTTGGGCGCGCTCGGCCAGCAGGGTGTTGTAAGCGGCCAGGTTTTGCTGCAAGCTCTGCATGGTGGGGTGTGACGGGCGCAGAGAGGGCGCGAGCAGCCGGATCTGGGTTTCGGTTTCGAGAATCTGCGATCGCAGCTGGGCAATAATCGGGTCGGCGCTCAGGGCCGAGGCCGTAAACGCCTGCCCCGGCGACAGCCCCAGCTGCTGCTGTAGGCTCTGAATCTGGGAATCTAGCCCCGCCAGGGCAATTTGATTCTGGCGCTGCTGCTGCTGCCCGCCAGAGATCGACCCCAGCAGGCTGCCGTCGAGGGCCGCCTGAATGGCGGGGCCTTCGGTGCGATCGTAGGCTTCGAGGGCCTGCTCCGCAGCGCGCAGATCGGCCTCCACAGCGGGCAGCCGCTCGTCGAGGGCGGTGCCAATGGCCCGCAGCCGGGCGCGGTTAGTCACCCGGCTGAGCTCGACCATGGCCTCAAACATCAGCCCCAGCACCATCCCGGCCTGCTCCTCGTTATCTCCCCGAAAGGAGACCGTCACCCGCTGCACCAGGTTTTCTTCCCCTTCTAGCTGCACCGTGGTGCGATTGCGCAGGGTCTCAGGGTTCATTGACATACCCCGCCGCTCTAGCTCCAAACTGACCTGCTGAAGCAGCACGTCGGCCAGCAAAAAATTCTCTGAGATAATGCCCTGGCCCCGCTGCTGCACCTCGGTGCCGGTGGTGGTGAGGGCCAGCAGCGGCGCATTTTGCACCAGCACCCCCTCGGCTCGGTACTGGGGCGGCGGCGGCGGCTGTAGGGCTACCACCGCTGAGATGCCCACAATACCCAGAAAAGTGCCCAGGCTAGGCCACTTATAGCGGTCTAGGGCCAGCAGATAACGCTTAACAAACGCAGAAGCCATCGCCGTTGCTCCTAGGGCCTAAAGAGTGAGTCTGCTGCATTGCTGAGGGATTCAAAAAAGAGCAAAAAGCCCAGCACATCGCGGAAGGGCTGAGTAAAGATGTTGAGAGCGTAGCTCACCCGCGCCAGCAGGTTGCGATCAACTACCAGAATGTCGTTTTCTTGCAGGGGAATATTTTGGCTCGGGTCGCCGCTAACTGCCGCTGTTGCATTGACCATAATCTGGTCGGCGGCCCCGGTTTCGGGATTAAAGCGCAGCACCGCGATGCGGTTGTAGGCGGCTAGGTCGGGGTTCACCCCCGCCGCCGCCAGGGCATCGAGAAAACGACTGCCGTTACGTAGGTTAAGAGAGCCAAAACGAGCTTCGGTGCCCCGCCCGCCCGTGGCCCGGTTGAGCACCCGCACGGTAATTTCGGGTCGGGCTAGGGTGGAGGTGGCCACCAGGTCGCGATCGTAGCTTTCTACCGCTTCTGGGGCCAGGCGGGGTACCGTCACCACATCGCCATCCTGCAGGCGCACCTGGGGAATTGGCTCGCCCTGCAACAGCGGGGTAAATAGATCTACCGTGCGCGACAAAGGCGCTCCCCCCGCTAGGGGCCGATCAACCTGCACCAGGCGCAGGTCGGCCAGGGTGGTGGAGCCACCAGCGCTCAGCAGCGCCACCGCTAGCTGCGGGGCTTGCAGGGGATACAGCCCAGGGCGCGGCACCTCGCCGAGGATGGTGACTTCTACCGGGCGCTGGGTGGTGAGAATCAGCGAGACATCGGGCTCAACGACGTACTGGTTGTAGAGGTCATAGATGGTGTCGCGGGCCTGGTCTAGGGTTAGCCCCGTGAGGCTGAGGGTGCCCGCCAGGGGCACGACTATGTTGCCCTGAATATCGAGGGTGGCCGGAAAGCTCAGGTCTGGAAACCGCTGCACACCAATGAAAATGCCATCCCCCGGCCCCAGGCGGTAGTCGTCAAAGGCGGTGCTGGGGGCAGCGGGGGCCAGCCCTGGCGTCGGTCGGGGAATTTGCCCTGGGGACTGGTCTCTAGGCTGTTCTCTGGGCTGTTCTCTGGGGGGCGAGTCTAGGGGAAGAGGAGCCTGGGCCTGGGCTAACGGTGCGATCAGCCCCAGGGTAAGCAGGCTACCCCAAACCGCCAGGGGCCGAGCGGTGGCTCCCCAGCACCCAGGAAAAATTGAACCAGCTAAACCCATGGTGCCTACGGTAAAACGGTGCCCACTATAAAAACTCTATGCTAGCGGCGACAGCTAGCGGCGGATGACACCCCCCAATACTGCCCCATTTTTCTGTCGATGGGACAGCGGCTTAACGGAATGCCGCGAGGGCGATCGCCCAATTCCCCTTAGACCAAAACTCAACCCACAACGGGTTTCGCTGGCTCAAAACACCAGCACTAGCTCAATCCGCCAGTCGTCCCCCTGGCGCAGGATCTGGATGTCGCGGATAAATTCGCGAAAAAAGAAGCGGCGCTCGGGCTCAGACAGATCGAGCCAAAATTGAGGAATTGATACCGATTGAGACAGTTCTTGCAGGTTTACCGGGGGCAGCTGGGCCAGCTGCTGGTGGAGGTCAGCCACCTCGCCCCGCAGCTTATAGCGCCGCAGGGCGGCGGTTTCAGCGTCTAGAATGCCAGATTTTTCCAGATCGGGGAGCTGGGCTAAGACCGCTTCCTTAGCGTTAATCTCTCCCTGCAATCGGGTGCCGGGGGCGGGCCTGCCGGAGGGCATTTTAGCGGCGAACTGGGCCACCGCCTGGGGCAGCACCTGGCAAATTTTAGCCACGGTGCGGTGCAGCGCCTCGTCGTAGGAGATGGCTTTGCAACGAGGATTGCGGGAGCAGCCGCTGGGGTACCCTCGGCCTCTTGGTAGCGGTAGACCACGATGCGCACAGGCTAAAACGTCAGCTTGAGGGCGTTGAGCAGGTTGAGCGCCTGACTGTCATCGTCGCTGGCGACCACCACCATGACCGTGGTAACTGCGGCGGGGTTCTCGGCACACACAAACACCGCTGTGGCCGTCTCAGAACGGCCCGCCACGCTGGTGCCGTCGGTCTGCACCGGGTCTAACCCCTGGGATGCCAGGGCTTGTTGGGCCAGTTCTAAACACTGGGCCGTATCGATGGTCAGCGTTTGCCAGGCGTAGTGTACCCCCGGTGGCGCCGCTGAACCCTGAGCTGCCGCGCCTATAGCCGCCCAACCCAGCCCGGCAATTAAGCACGCTTGCCAGTCAGTTGCCAGTTTCATCGGTGGGTACGGCTCTCAGTGAGGGAATTTGTCCCGGTGGACGCTGCTGTGATGATGATACTCCCTGGCTCTAGATTGCATCGCTGGCACCGACCAATCGCCCAGGGTCGTGGCAAGATAGGTGAGTGGGAAGGGTTTTGGGTTTTAGGTATTTACGAGGCTGGCTAAACCCTGCACCGTAGATCTAGCACCCTGCACCGCCTACCTGATACCCGACACCCCTGATATCTCCTAGAGGCTGTTCCGTTGCAGATTACATTTTTGGGTACTAGTTCGGGTGTGCCGACCCGCTCGCGCAATGTGTCGAGCGTGGCCCTGCGGCTGCCCCAGCGGGCCGAGGTGTGGCTGTTTGACTGCGGCGAGGGCACCCAGCACCAGTTTTTGCGCAGCGAGTTTAAGTCGAGCCAGATTCGCCGCATTTTTGTCACCCACATGCACGGCGACCACATCTTTGGCCTGATGGGGCTGCTGGCCAGCTGCGGCCTGGCGGGCAATCGCCAGCAGCGGATCGATATCTACGGCCCCAAGCCCCTCAACGACTACCTTCAGGCCAGCCGCCGCTATTCTCAAACCCACTTTTCGCTGCCGATCAAAATCCACGCCGTGGAGCCGGGGCTGGTGTTTGAGGATGATGAGTTTCGGGTGTTCTGTGACCTGCTAGAGCACCGGGTGCCCGCCTACGGCTATCGGGTAGAAGAGCGCGATCGCCCCGGCCACTTTGACGTCAAGCGCGCCCAGGCCCTTGGCATTCCCTCAGGGCCAATCTACGGCCAGCTCAAGCAGGGGCAGCGGGTCACGCTCGACGATGGCCGCACCATCAACGGGGCCGACCTCTGTGGGCCAGATTTAGTCGGGCGCAAGCTGGTCTACTGCACCGATACGATCTACTGTGATCGCGCCGTTGCCCTAGCCGCCAATGCCGACGTGCTGATCCACGAGGCCACCTTCTCCCACCGCGACGCCGACCTGGCCTATCAGCGGCTGCACTCCACCAGCACCATGGCGGCCCAGGTAGCCCTCGGTGCCCAGGCCCAGCGATTGATCATGACCCACTTCAGCCCTCGCTATGCCCCCGGCAACGATATTCAGCTGCCCGATCTCCTGGCCGAGGCGCGGGCCATTTTCCCCAATACCACCATGGCCCACGACTTTATGATCTACGATATTTCCCGCCACGACGAGAAGGTGCTGGCTTCCTCGGCGGTGTAGGATCCGTGTGGTTTGGGCGAAGGCAAGATGACTGACGTTCGGCGGGTGTGGCTGGTGGTTGGCGCGGCTCTGGTGGCTGCTTTTCGGGCCGAGGGGCTGATTAGCGAGTACATTCTCTCGGTGATGCCGGTGCTGCTGGGGTCGGGCATTCCTCTCTTTGCTGGCCCAGGCCCGGCGGCCTCAGTGGGGCTTCAGGCGGCTCAGACCTTTGCCAGCGGCTTGGTGCAGCTTACCTACCAGGTCGCCAAATAGCGGTAGACAGCAAAAGCCGGGGGCCTTGCTTAACGAAAGTTTGCAAGGCTAGCTAACCAGCGCAAAAAGTGGGGCGCAACCAGATAAAGTAGCCCTATGTATGACGACGATCTCACCACCCTAAACCCCGATCAGGAGTTTGCTGACCCCCTCGATGCCCTCGGCCCGGTGGAGGAAGATGCGGCCCCCCAGTACGACCCCGAGGCCATGCTGCCGCTGCTGACGGCAACCGATCCGCAGCAGCGCATGCTGGCGGCGCGCGCCTTTTGCGAAGTGCAAGACGGGCGGGCAGTGGTGCCGCTGACGGCACTGCTGAGCGATCTCTGCCCCCTGGTGCGGGTGAGTGCTGCCTACGCCCTGGGCCGCAACCCCAACGAGTCGGCGGTAGAGCCGCTGATTGCCCAACTGGCCATCGACTGGAATGGCTACGTGCGCAAGGGGGTGGTGTGGGCCTTGGGCAACTCCCAGAATGCCCGCGCCCTAGAACCCCTGCTCGAAGCGCTAAGAACCGATATTTCTGCGGTGCGGCTGTGGGCTGCCAGCGCCCTAGCCCAGATGGCCCAGGTGGGCTATGAGTCAGTGATTGCGGCGATTCCGCCCCTGATTGAGGGCCTGCGCCGCGACCCGGTGCCCGCAGTGCGCAGCAACTGCGCCTGGGCCGTGGGGCAGCTGTGCCGAGAATTGCCCTCTAATGTGGTCTATCACACGGCGATCGACGCCCTGATCGAGAGCTTTGCCGAAGAAGATGACCTGGGCGTGCGCGAAGATGCTCGCACCGCCCTGCTCAAGGTCGGTGACACCCGAGGGCTGCAAACCATCGAAGAAATCGAGCAGGACGGGTTCTTTTTTTAAGGATCCCCATGCGATCCGTAGGGGCGCACTGCTGTGCGCCCCTACTATTTAGACGCCCGCAGCAGCAGATAAATACCGATCGCCAGCCCCAACAGCGTCGGCAGCCAGGCCGACAGAAACGGCGACAGCACCCCCACCTCACCCATGGCGTTGGTGATAAACGACAGCAGGTAGTAGCCAAAAATGATCACAATGCTGACACCAAAGCTGGTGGCGCGGTTGGTGCGCTGGGGCAGCACCCCAATCGAAGACCCTACCAGACCAAACACAACGCACACAAAGGGCAGGGCGTACTTCTGCATAATTCGGATCTGCCAGCGACGAATCATCTTTTCGTCGCCGCTCTGGCGCACCAACTCTAGCTGCTCAGTGGCCTCGGCAATATTCATCTCGGTGTCATTTTTGGTGCGGCCCGCCAGGTCTAGGGGGGTGCGGGGCAGCTGCAATTCTTGAGTTTCAAAGGTGATGATGTTGCGGAAGGAACCATCGGGGGCGACTACGTAGATGGTGCCGTTGTAGAAAGTCCAGGCGTTTTTCTCCAAATCCCAGTTGGCTGACTCGGCGCTGACCACCTGGTTTAACCCCTCCTGGGAAAAGTCGAGAATCGTCAGCCCGTACATGGTGGTGCCGTCAAACCGACGGGCGTAGAACTGGCGCTTTAGCTCTTGAGCCTCAGGGTTGTCTTGGGCGGGCTGAAACTCTTGGTAGAAAATATTGCGCTCTTGAAAGGGGGGCCGCTCTGACTTGAGCGCCTGCTCTAGGGTGATGGCGGCCCGGTAGTTGGCGGCGGGGGTAATTAGCTCGTTAAACACAAAGGTGAGGCCGGTGACCAGCAGGCTCAGCACCACCGCTGGGGCAATGATGCGGCGAATGCTCACCCCCACCCCCCGCAGGGCAATCAGCTCGCTGTCGCTGGAGAAGCGGCTGTAGGTCATCATGGTGGCCAGCAGGGTCGACATGGGGAAGGCCAGCACAATGAACTCGGGCAGCTTGAGCAGAAAAATCTGCACCGCCAGGGTGATCGACAGCCCCGACTCGGTGATGCGGCGAATCAGCTCAAACAGGGCACCGATAGAAATGCCGATCGATGAAAACGCCGCAACCCCAAATAGAAAGGGCATGGTCAGCTCTTTGGCAATGTAGCGATCCATCACCGTTAGCGGTGACAGGCCGAGGCGAGGGCGAACGCGGGTGGTGGAGGCTGAGGCCATGGGGTGGGAGAGTAGG
>QBMN01000177.1 GCA_003241845.1 Shackletoniella antarctica
GGTCAAGGCTGTAGCCCCCTCAGGGTGCCACTCCTGTCAAGGTGCGGCACTGCCCACCCCCTACCCACCCTACCGATCAAAACTGGCAATCCGCCGCGCCGCCCCAATGCTCTGCTCACCGGGGCCAAAGGTGACTTCTAACGCCTGCTGGTCGGCAAAGGCCCGTGAGGCCTCGCTGTAGACCGTGCGGGTGGTGGGCAGGGTGCGCCGCTGACCGTTGTAGTCAAAGGTGATGGCGTAGTCAACTTCGCGGAGAATCGCCGGGTCGGTGCGCTGCTCGATGGGCTCACGCTTGCGGCTGTCAAGGTCGTCAGCGGTGGGGCGCGGGGGCAGCGACGGCCAGTACAACCCTTCATCGTCGGGGCCGGTGGCGGCACCCTCAGGGCGCACGCCGTTGCGATTGACCAGAGAGTTTGACTCGAAGGTTTCCATGTGAATGGTCTGGCGACGGTCAAAACTGCGGGCGTACTCAGCCCGCCAGGTTTGGGTGACGGTGGCAGTGGCTTCGTAGGTGCCGGTGGTAACGGCCTCCCCCGTGGCGGGGTAGTTTTCACAGCCTGTGACCAGGCCCAGGGCCAACCCGAGGGCACCCGCCTGGAGCCAGCGGGATACGGAGAACGGAGGAGTAGGCATAGCAGTCATCGGCGCAGTAATCAGCAGTGGGCTTTCTGTCTATGAACCTACCAGCGGCTCATAGAGAACGGATAGGGATGGTAGCAGGGGGCAAAAGTGGCACAGTGACAGATGAAATGAAGGTTTTAGACGGGGTAGCGGTGGTTGATCGGCGAAGCCCACCGTTGGGGCGTTAACCTGGGGGGCGTTAACCTGGGATTATCTTTTGGGCGACACCCTACGGCGTAGCATAGTGCAGGTAGCTAAAGATACTCAGCCTCAATTACGTTGTGTGACGATCAAGTGCATCTGGCGATCGCCCCGCAACCGTATAGATTAAACCGGGTAGCTATGGGCCTTGTCACAGAATGCCGGGCGGGCTGCTACCGTGCCTCCTTCAAAACTGGCTATGACCCAAACGTCGCTTTCGATTCAGCAAACCTTTCAGACCCTGGCCCCCTTTGATCGGCTGCCAGCGGCGGCCCTGCAACAGCTGCTGCAAACCGCCCAGCCCCTGCGCTACCGGGTGGGCCAGCCCCTGCTGCGTCGGGAGGTGCTCACCCAGCAGGTGGTGGTGATTTTAGAAGGGCAGGCCCGGCTGCTGGGCTACGACCCGCGCACCCAGCAGCCCGTCACCCTGGGGCGTTTTGACCGGGGTGAAATGCTGGGGGTGATTAGCCTGATTCGCGGCGTGCCCTGCGAGACGGTGATTGCCTCTAGCGAGGTGCTGGCGCTCACCCTGCCGTCGTACACATTCTTGAGTCTGCTCAATGAGTACCCAGAGTTTGGCGGGGCGGTGCGCGATCGCATCTATGCGATCGAAGCCTTTGACCTGGTGGCCGAGCACGCCAAGGCCCATGCCCTCGATGTCGGCGACCTCAAGGCCAAGGCCCAAACCGTCTGTGACGCATCTACCATTGTCACCCTGCCCAGCGGCCCCAGCGATTTGGCCCAGCTCGACCCCACCCTCACCTGGGTGCTCAGCGGCGGCACCGTGCTGAATGTGCCCATCGGCTCTACCCTGGGGCGCGATCGCCAGATCGAGGTGCTTAGCCCCCAGGGGGCGCGGCTGCTGGGCATGACCCCGGCGGCACTGGCAGAGGCGCTGCCCGAGCCAGCCGCAGCGGAGCCTGAAGCCGTAGCCCGTACTGTAGAGGTGCTCGATGTTAACAACATTCCCTACGCCACCGAGGCCAATCTGACGCCCCAGGCCCAGGATGCGCCGCCAGGTCAGGCTCCCGAACGCACCCCGAGCCGCAGCTACCCCTTTGCCCGAGGCCGAGGCGAGGTCGACGGTGCCCTGGCCTGCTTCGACATGCTCAGCCAGCAGTTCTCCATGCCCTTTCGGCGCGACGTGATTCGCCGCATTCTGGCCAGCCAGCACGAGCGCATGGGTCAGCTATCGCTGCCGATCTGCGGCTCAGTGAGCGAAATGATGGGACTCAAGACCCAGCTGGTGCGGGTGCCCGTGGGTGCCTTTGGCCGGCTCAACACCCCCTGCCTAATCCGCTGGCAGGAGAGCTTTGCGGTGGTCTACGAAACCAGCGAGAAAGCCTACGTGCTGGGCGACCCCGAGGTGGGCATTATTCGCCGCACCCCCGAGAGCTTTGCCGAGGTCTGGGGCGAGAGCGGCGAGGTGCTGCTGCTGGAGCCCACCCGCGAAACCCCTCAGCAAAAGTTTGGCCTACAGTGGTTTTGGCCCTCGATTCAAAAGTATCGCTGGGTGCTGATCGAGGTGTTTGTGGCCTCGTTCTTTGTACAGCTGTTTGGCCTGGCCAACCCGCTGATGGTGCAGATCATCATCGACCGGGTGATTGTGCAAAACAGCGTCGACACCCTGCAAGTGCTGGGTGTCTTTTTAGTGGTCGTGGCCATTTTTGAGGCCCTGCTCACCAGCCTGCGCACCTACCTATTTGTCGACACCACCAACCGCATCGACATGGCCCTGGGGTCAGAGATTATCGACCACCTGTTTCGCCTGCCCCTGCGCTATTTCGACAAACGCCCCGTGGGCGAACTTTCCAGCCGCATCAACGAGCTTGAGAATATTCGCTCTTTTCTCACCGGCACTGCCCTGACGGTGGTGCTCGACGCGGTGTTTTCGGTGTTGTACATCGTGGTGATGTTCATCTACAGCTGGCTGCTCACCCTGGTGGCGCTGGCCACCATTCCGCTGTTTGTGCTGGTAACGGTGCTGGCCTCGCCGATTGTGCGCCGGCAGCTGCGGATTAAAGCCGAGCGCAATGCCTCTACCCAGTCGCTCTTAGTCGAGTCGCTGTCGGGCATTCAAACCGTCAAGGCGCAAAACATCGAGCTACGCACCCGCTGGAAGTGGCAAGAGCGCTATGCCGAGTACGTCAGCGCCGGGTTTAATACGGTGCTGACCTCCACCACCGCGAATTCCGCCAGCAACTTTCTCAACAAGCTCTCGGCCCTGCTGGTGCTGTGGGTGGGGGCCTACCTGGTGCTGGAGGGGCAGCTTACCCTGGGCCAGCTGATCGCCTTTCGGATCATCTCGGGCTATGTGACCGCGCCGATTTTGCGCCTGGCCCAGCTGTGGCAAAACTTTCAGGAAACAGCGCTGTCGCTGGAGCGGCTGTCGGATATTATCGACCACCCCCAAGAGACCGATGCCGATGACGCCAACCAGATCCCCATGCCCGAGATTGCCGGGCAGGTCACCTTTGAGAATGTGGCCTTTCGTTTTGCCCCCTCTGGCCCCTTGCAGTTAGCCAGCGTCAGTCTAGAGTTTCCGGCTGGAATTTTTATTGGCGTGGTGGGCCAGAGCGGCTCGGGTAAGAGCACCCTGATGAAGCTGCTACCCCGCCTCTACGAGCTAGAGTCGGGCCGCATTTTGATTGATAATTACGACATCGGCAAGGTCGAGCTGCACTCGCTGCGGCGGCAGATTGGCATTGTGCCCCAGGACAGCCTGCTATTTGAGGGCACCATGCAGGAGAATATCTCGCTCACCAACCCCGACGCCGAGGCCAGCGTGATCATTGAGGCGGCTAAAATCGCCTGCTGCCACGACTTCATTATGGATTTGCCCCTGGGCTACAACACCCGCGTCGGCGAACGTGGCTCGAACCTGTCGGGGGGGCAGCGACAGCGGGTGGCGATCGCCCGCACCATTCTGCAAAACCCCCGCCTGCTGATTCTCGACGAAGCCACCAGCGCCCTCGACTACGACACCGAGCACCAGGTCTCGATGAACCTCAAAGCCTGGGCCGGGGGCCGCACGGTGTTCTTCATCACCCACCGGCTCAACACCATTCAGCAGTCCGACCAGATTTTGGTGATGGATCAAGGTTCAGCGGTGGAGCTGGGCACCCACGCCGAGCTAATGGAGCTGCAGGGGCGCTATTTCACGCTCTACCAGCAGCAGCTCAGCGGTGTCTAAGGGAAAGATCTATGCCCGATACCAACCATCCGTAGGGTGCATCCGCAACCGCGATGCACCGCCCCCGCTTACCCACTCGCCCACTCACTCCCCCAAACCATGGTTCGCACCAACAGCCTCCCCCCCACTCCAACCCCCATTGACCAAAACGGCCACCAAAACGGCCACCAAAACGGCCACCAAAACGGCCACCAAAACGGCGACGCCCTGCTCGCCAACCAGCCCTCGCGGCAGAAGGTACAGTTCGACAAACCCGTGATTTTGCGCCAGTCGCCCCGCTGGTCGCGGGCGGTGGTGTGGAGCCTGGTGGGGGTCACTACCTTCACCATTGGCTGGGCCTGCCTGGCCAAATTTGAAGAGGCCATTCCGGCCCAGGGCAAGCTAGAGCCCAAGGGTTTGGTGCAACCGGTGCAGGCTCCGGTGGGCGGCGTGGTGCAGGCGGTGCTGGTGAGCGAGGGGCAAACGGTGGAGGCGGGCGACCCGCTGCTGCGGTTTGACCCCGAAACCACCCAGGCTCAGCTCACCTCCCTAGGGACGATTCGCACCAAGCTACAGGAAGAAAACGCCTTCTATCGATCGCAGCTAGCCAACGACCTTGACGCCAGCGCCCCCGTAGAAATTGCCCCTGGCCTGGTGCAGCTCACCAGCAACCGGGCCGCCCTGGTGGCCGAAAACGCCCTCTACCGCGCCCAGCTGGCGGGCGATGCCACGGGCGAAACGCTGCCCGTGGCCCAGCGCGATCGCCTGCGGGCCGCCAATGCCGAACTCAACTCACGCCTCAGCATCGCCAACCTCGAAGTTGACCAGCTGCGCCGCCAGCTCACCCAAACCCAGGCCCAGCTGGCCAACGCCCAGAGCGCCCTACGGGTTAACCAAGACATTCTTGATCGCATTACTCCGCTGTTTGAGGCCGGAGGCATCGGCCAGATTCAGTACCTCCAGCAGGAGCAAGAGGTCAACAACCGCCAAACCGAGGTCAACCGCCTGGTGGAAGAAGAGCAGCGGCTGGGACTCGGCATTGCCCAGGCCCAGGAGCAGTTTCGCAACACTTCTATCACTTCTCAAAACGAATTGCAGCAGCGCATTGCCGCCAACGACAACCAAATCGCCACCATCGACAGCCAGCTGACCAAAACCATGCTGGAAAACGACAATCGCCTGCAAGAGATCGACAGCCAGCTCGCCCAGCTCCAGCAGACCCTCACCTACCAAGAGCTGCGCGCCCCGGTCAGTGGCACGGTGTTTAACCTCAAGGCCAACCAGGCGGGCTACGTGGCCAACTCCACCGAGCCAATTCTTGAAATTGTGCCCAGCGATGCCTTAGTGGCGCGAGTGTTTATTACCAACCGCGACATTGGCTTTGTGCGCGAAGGCATGGCGGTTGACGTGCGCATCGACTCGTTCCCCTACAGTGAGTTTGGCGATGTCAAGGGCACCCTCACCCAGATCGGCTCCGACGCACTGCCCCCCGACCAGATCAACCCTAACTTTCGCTTTCCGGCGGAAATCAGCCTGGGCGACCAGGCGATCGTGATCGATGGGCAGCCGGTAAAGCTGCAATCGGGCATGTCGCTCAGCGCCAACATCAAAACCCGGCCCCGACGGGTGATCACCATTGTTTCTGACCTGTTTGTGCGCAAAATCGACACGCTCAAAACCGGCGGCTAGGGCATTCGCCTTGAGACTCACCTACCTGCACTAAACTGCAACAAGAGCTGCGACAAGATTTTTTATCCCCAGCCCATCGACCTTTGCCAAAGGAGTAAGGAATCGGTTGCTATACTAACAAAGTGGCATTTTTGGCGGCGCATTCAGGGACGCATTCAGGTTTTTACCCCCTGGTGTACCTTCAGCAGACGAAATGCCTACCGTCAGCCCAGGGCATTTCCCCCTTATTCACCGAGCCAAAGCACCCCGTGGAAGAACAAAAGCAACCCTCCGAAGTCATCACCCTGCTGTCTAGCCGCGAGCTAGAGAAAATGCGTAAGGCCTGCCAGCTTGCCGCCCAGCTGCTCGACTACCTCACCCCCTTCGTCAAACCTGGGGTCAGCACCCAAAAGCTCAACGACATCGCCGAAGACTGGACCCAACAGCACGGCGCTACCAGCGCTCCCCTGGGCTACGCTGGCACGGTGATGCCCTTTCCCCGCTCCATCTGCACCAGCCTTAACGAAGTCATCTGCCACGGCATCCCCAACGGCGAAGATGTGCTGCGCGACGGCGACATTATCAATATAGATGTCACCCCTATTCTGGGTGGCTACCACGGCGACACCAGCCGCACATTCTTGGTGGGCGATGTATCTTCTGCTGCCCGCCGCCTGGTCGAAGTCACTGAAGAATCCATGTGGCGCGGCATTCGCGCCGTCAAGCCCGGCGCTCGGGTCGGCGATATTGGTGCCGCCATTCAAGCCTACGCTGAGGGTGAAGGCTTCTCGGTGGTGCGCGACTTCGTTGGCCACGGGGTGCACCGCATTTTCCACGCCGCGCCGCAGATTCCCCACTACGGCGACCGGGGCAAGGGCAAAAAGCTGCGCCCCGGCATGGTGTTTACCATTGAGCCAATGATCAACATCGGCAGCTACGAAGCCGAAGTTCTCGTCGATGGCTGGACGGCGATCACCGTTGATCGCCAGCTTTCGGCCCAGTTTGAGCACACCGTCGTCGTCACCAAAGACGGGGTGGATGTGCTGACGCTGTCCCCGGCCAAGGTGCTGGCCTAGTAGATCAAAGGTGCTGTCTCTTGTTTAACGATCAGCTAGCCTTGCCCATAGATCTGTGGCAAGCCTGAGAGGATGTTTTAAAAGTCTCACCTCATGTAGCAAATGTGGAGATCCCCCTAAATCCCCCTTAAAAAGGGGGACTTTGAACGGGCGTTTCCCCCTTTTTAAGGGGGGCAGGGGGGATCGACAGGTATCTAATGCTACAACAGATACCTTTTCAAACAACCTCTAAAATGAGAGGTGGGGCAGCGATCCGCCGCCCCACCTCTCACTTCTTAACCTATGCAGCCCTTACCTATGCAGGGATAAGCACGGTATCAATGATGTGAATCACACCGTTGTCGGCGGCCACATCAGCAGTGGTTACCGTAGCGTCGTTGATTTTCACACCGCTGGAGGCATCGATTTTGACATCGGTGCCCTGTACAGTGGTGGCCTTGGTCAGTTTGCTCACATCCGCCGCCATCACCTTGCCGGAGACGACGTGATAGGTGAGGATTGCCTTCAGCTTGGGCACATCCTTTAGCAAGCTATCCACCGTGCCAGCGGGCAGTTTAGCAAAGGCGTCGTCGGTGGGGGCAAATAGCGTGAATGGGCCTTTGCCCTTGAGTGTATCAACCAGACCAGCGGCTTTAACAGCAGCCACTAGAGTGCTAAATGAACCTGCGCTTACGGCAGTATCTACAATGTCAGCCATGGGTTTTACCTTAGTTTGTTATCTGTCAGCAGAGTCATCTGTCGAGTGTGAACGGGCATGGGCTGGTTATTGGTTAACAAAGCCCATACATCACAAATGAGCTGCTAACAGTAACCACTGTAACGATCCTATGATTAATTTCAAGGTGGATTCGTTGTCTGAGCGATCGCTTGAAGCAACCAAAGGTGAAATATTCCCTTCCCCAAAGGTCGGACGCTTCGCCCTCTGACCCATAGCCGTTTTTTATGTCTCATCTATTGTTGTCACAGTGGGCTCGCCCCTGAATGGAGGGGGCCACTGCTAAAGTGTCGGCCCCGTGCTCTATGGCGGCAATATCTGCCTCTGGCCAGGGTCGGGTCGGTTGGCAATGGTGAGCCACAAGCAGCCCCCAGAGATTGTCGGCAACCAGCACCGGCACAAGTAAATTGGCCCGCACCCGCAGGCCGCGCAAAAAATCGCGGTGACAGTCGGCAAGTGGCTCAGCCTCAATGTCGGCGATCGCCCGCAACCGCCCAGCTAAGGGATCAGCAATTAAATAACATCCCAGAGTCATTCCCGCGCAGGCGGGAATGACTCTGGGTCTTCTGCTAACGTCGGTATCTTATTTCAACACCAGCGGACTTCAAGAAAGTTGCGACGACTTTTACTCGCCCCACTGCTGAAGTAGGTAAACCAGTTGTTGCCAATTACCGTACAGTACCCATGCTTGCCCTGGTGCCGAGCACCGGTGTCATCGGTCTGAATATAGGTGGCTGTCGGTTGGCGACAGACCTGCCCAGATGCACCCTAATTCAGCGGGCTAACAAATACACAAATACTTATCCTGAAATAGTAGGAATGGTGACAGGTACGCTATGGCGAGGACTCTACTCAAGCCCAAACTGTGGACGGTGGTTGGTCTGGTGACTGCGGGGGGGCTGCTGCGGGTTTGGTTGGACTGGCGGCTGCTGGGGCGATCGCTCACCTATCCCAAAAACCCGATCACCTCTGTCAATTGGTATCAGCCTCAGCAAATCGTCCCCGGCTTTGGCCCCCAAGCCCCACCGCTAGCCAAAGCTGACACCACCGAAATTCCCCCAGAGGCTCTACAGGCGGCGCTGCAAACAGCGCTGGAGTTTGCCGAGGCGCAGAACTCGGTGGCGCTGCTGGTCATGCACCGCGATCGCCTGATCCTCGAACAATACTGGCAGGGCTACCAGGCCGACGACCTGGTGAACTCGATGTCGATGGTCAAAACCCTGCTGGCGCTGCTGATCGGCGTGGCGATCGACGAAGGGCAGATCGGCTCTATTCAAGATCCTATTGGCACCTATCTGCCTGAATGGGCCGACGACCCCAGGGGCGACATCACCCTGGCCGACCTGCTCTACATGCAGTCGGGCCTGCGCAACGACGATCGCACCGACACGCTGCGTTCTGACCTAGTAAAGCTCTACGGCGGCTCTGATGTAGAAAAGTTGGCCTTGGGCATTCCGCTAGAAGACGCCCCTGGCGAGGTGTTTGCCTACAACAACTTCAACTCGCAGCTGCTGAGTCTGGTGCTAGAGCGGGCCACGGGTGAGTCGTTTGGCGATTACCTCAGCAGTCGCCTGTGGCAGCCGCTGGGCGCGGGGGATGGTTTTCTTTGGCTCGATCGCCCCGGCGGACACGCTAAGCCTTTTTGCTGCTTTTTTGCCACCGCCCCAGACTGGGTGCGCCTGGGGCAAATGCTGCTGCACGCAGGCCGGGTGGAGCAGCGCCAGATTGTCCCCGCCGATTGGATTGAACAGATGCGTCAGGAATCGCCCCTAGAGCCGACCTTTGGTCTGCACATCTGGCTCAAGGCGCGCACCGATGCCTATCCCCAGGTGAATCGGGCTTCGTCGGCCCCCTTTACCGCCGCCGACACCTTTTATCTCGATGGTCGCCACCACCAGCGGGTGTATGTGATTCCCTCCGAAGAACTGGTGATCGTGCGCATCGGCGAAGAACCCCCGGCGTGGAACGATGCGGTGATTCCCAATGCGATTGTGGAGGGGCTGCGATCGCGATAGACAGGCAGCAGCGCTCCCTTTTTTGGGGCTGTTGGCCACCCGCATGGGCGGCTGATCACTGCCCCGCAGCAGGCGTACCCAGGGTACAGTAGGGCTATGAATCTACTCACTCAGTGGGGGTTTACCTCCGACAGTTGGAAGGGGCAGCGCGGCGAGTACTGGGTACTGGCCCAGTTCATTCTGCTGCTGGGGTTTGCCCTGGTGCCGGTCTATCCCCAGGGG
>QBMN01000178.1 GCA_003241845.1 Shackletoniella antarctica
GAATCACCCCCAGAATCACCCCCAGAATCACCCCCAGAGTTCTCTCAGGAACTTGACCTGCTCGACTTGGTTAGCTCGGCAACACCTTCCCCGGCGGCGTCTACCCTAGGGCAAGACCCTGATATTTTCGCGACTGGCCCTGGTGCCGAAGATGCCTCCATTTCTGATTTAAATACCCTCGATTTAGCTGAGATCGGCGACCAGCCGCCGGCCCCCGGTGCCTCTGATCTCGATTTTTCTGGCCTCGATCTAGCTAGCGATGCGGCTGACGATGAACCCGATCTCGACCTGTCAGAGTCAGGTGCATTGGGGGCCGACCTGTTTAACGACCCCATCCCTACCGCAGACTCTTTCAGCACTGACCGATCGGAGGCTGATCTGTTTGGCGATGTATCCCCTACAGACCCCTTCACTGATCCGGCAGATAGCGAACTTTTTGGCGAGTCGTTTCCCTCAGACGTCGGCCCAACCCTCGAACCAGCTGACATTGATCAGCCAGAACCCACAGACCTATTTGAACAGCCAGCTACCCCCGATCCGATGGCCGACTCAGCTGGGCTAGATTTATTTGAACAGCCAGCCCCGGCCTCAGACGACTCGGGCATCGACCTGTTTGGCGAGCCAACGCCCCCCCCATCTACCGATGCAGCAGGGCTGTTTGGGGCTGTGTCGCCTTTGCCCTCGGCGCCGTTACCCTCGCCCTCTAGCTCATCCCTCAGAGATCTGCTGTCAGACCTAGACCTGAGCCTGGGGTCAGACGAGGCAGCGCTCGGTGAATCGGGCATGACCCTAGAGGATCTCACCGACCTATCTGACCCTGCGCCAGCACCGCCTTCCCGAATTGGCGAACCTTTGCCAGCGTCGCCTTCGCCCGCGGTCTCTGACCCATCTCTCACCCTAGAAAATCTGCTGGGAGACGATCTTACCCTGGAGCCGCTGCCCCCCCTGGCCCCAGAACCCGAGGCCGAAGCAACCCTAGATGATCTGACCGCTGATAGCCTGTTTGGAGCTGAGGAAGAGCCTGTAAACCAAGAGTCTTTTACAACAGCCGAGTTTACTCTGGCAGATCTCGACTTGAGCAGCCCTGGCCCGCTAGAGTCTGCCCGGCAACCCGTCCCACCGCCCCAAGCCAGCGGCGGCGTTGACCTGTTTGGTGAGTCTACCCCTGGCCCCGATGCTGAACCGCTGGCCCAGGTCAAAAATCCTTTTATGGATGGGGCAGATACTCCCCTGCCAGAGGGGCTAACCTTAGCAGATTTGACCCTGGAGGCCCCGGTACCAAATGCTTCAGATAGTCTCATCTTTGATGAACTATCCCCCGAACCTGCGCCTTCTCCAGATCTGTCCCTTGAGAACCTATCCCTAGGGCAAACATCACCCCAAGAAGATCTAGGCTTAAACGATCTTTCCCCGGAGCAGACCCCGGCCCCAGATGACTTTACCCTGGAGGAGCTGACTCTGGGAGAAGCCTCCCCCTCCCCCGTTTCAGCAGAACCGGGCTTAACTCTAGATAGCTGGGCGCTAGCCCACCCAGATCCCGATACCCCTGCGCCCCAGGCAGCACCTTTTTTGCTTAGCCTAGACGATCTGGATTTGAGCCTAGGCGGGAATGATACTGAGGCGGCACCCAGCCTAGATAATCTGGATCTGGGGGAAAGCCCGGTCGCAGAGCCAAACACACCCCGCCCAGAAGCCACCGACTGGCAGCAGGAGCTTAGCCTTGAGAATATTCTCGATGCGGCTGGAGCTAGTGCTACGCCAGCCCCCCTGTCGCCCGCACCCGCTGACCCAATTCAGGCGGCAGCCGCAGAGGCAGCGGAGTCCATGGAGTCGATGATTGACTTCATTAATCTAGATGCGCTGCTGGGGGAACCTCTGCCGCCAGAATCTGGCCTAGAGGTGGATCTAACGTTAGAGTCTGACGACATCACTCAGTCATTTCTAACGGATGACGAATCGTCTGTTTTGGCCTCTGAGAATGGGTTAGATCTGGGAGTGGCTAACCCTCCTTTGGCGCTTGATCTAGATCTAGACTTTAGCCTGGAGCCAGAAACCGACAGCAGCGCCGCAGAGCTTCCCCAAGGGCTAGAGTCTGAGCTGGAGATTGAGGAGATAATCTTCTCTGGGGAAAGCCCTGAGGAAGATCTACCGCTCGGGAGCACCGCTGAAGGGAATACGCTGCTCGACTGGCTGCCCGAAGACGATGCGGCCACCACTGCTGAAGCCGAAACACCGGGCCAACTAGAGGCAGAGGCCTGGGCCAGTGAAGATCTGGAGTCTTTTTTAGACGACTTTCCTGCTGCCGAGGTTGACCCGGCTAGCGCCGACGCTCTTGACCTTGATCGGCTGATTAGCTCACCGATTGAGACCCAGGGGCCTCTAACGATCAAACTGGAAGAGGTTGAGGCAGATGCGCCCCAGGTTGAGCTGATTGAAGCAGACATTGTGGCCGACGTTGTGATGGACGCCCCTGAAGCCGCTGCTGCCCCGCCAGTGATAGAGCGACCGGTGGCAGACGCTCCGGTGGCAGAGACCCATGTGGCAGAGGCCATAGAGGCGATCGCCCCTGAGCTAGATCTGGCCACTGCGATCGCCGCCGATCTGCCCCAGCCTGAGACTCCTGATACCCCCATCGACTCCGACGATGCAGCCGTTAAAGACCTGACCCCGCTGTGGTTCCTAGGACTAGATGTGGGCACCACGGGCCTGTCGGCGGTGCTGCTAGAGCGCCGGGGTGGTCAGGTGTATCCGCTCTACTGGGTCGATAACGCCATCTCGGGCGTCACCGCCGATAAGTTCTTTCGGCTACCGACCCTGGCCTTGGTGGGAGCCGACGCTGGCGATGGCCCCTGGCGAGTGCAGTCGATTGGCTCTTCGGCCCTCACGGTGAACTGGAGCGATACTGACTCTGGCGGCACTGGCTTTGGTAACACTGGCTTTGGCGATGCCGGCTCTGGTAACGCTGACACTGGTAACGCTGACACTGGCAACACTGACTCTGGCGACCAGGCCGTGGTGCTGCTCAAGGCCCTCAAGCCCTACCTCAAGGTGGGCATTCCCTCGGGGGAGATCAATTCGTCTTATCCGCAAATTCAGTGGTCTGACGGCGATCGCCTGCCGCTGCAAGTGTTCCAAGACAGCCTGCAACAGCTGCTGGCCACCCTGCCCCAGGGGCTTAGCCCCGAAGCCGCCTTTACGGTCGGGGCCGTGGGACTAGACAGCGCCGCCATCGCCCTGGCCTTTGAGCAGCTGCGGGGAGTGATCGTCAGCTACCCGGCCAACTGGCCCGACACCTACACCTTTAACCTGCGCGAGGCGGTGCTAGGGGCCGAGCTGATCGCCAGCCCTGACGATATTTATTTTGTGGAAGATGCGATCGCCGCCGTGCTCTCGGGCCTGCCCGACCCGGCTACCCCCCTGCCCGAGGGCAACAGCCAGCCCATGCAGCAGCAGACCCTCTACGCCTGCCCCTGGACCGGGGGCACCGTGGTGCTCTCTGCCGGGGCCACGGTGAGCGAGGTGGGCATAGTCAACCTGCCCAGAGACCTCGGCGACCTCACCTACAACGACTTTGCCCTGCACTCCATGAGCTACGCAGGCGACGCCATCGACCTCGATATCGTCTGCCACCTGCTGCACCCGGCCGAGCGCCGCCAGAGCCGCCCTCCTGGGGGCTATGGCCGCACCGGCGCAGCCGACGGCTGGGGCTGGCGGGCCGCCATGGCCGAGCTAGACGGCACCCACTGGAGCGATCTTGACCTCGACGGCTGCGACATGCCCCGCCCGGCAGAGCCTGACATTGCCCGCCGCCAGCGTCTCTACCAGCGGCTAGAAGCTTCACTGCTGGGCCAGAGCGTGCTAGAAGCTGCCCGCCACCTGAAGATTATTCTTCAGCACCAGCCACAGTTTGAGCTAGAGCTGGCCGACCAGCGCTGGGTGGTGCGCAGCAAAGACCTCGAAGACCGCATTGTTTTGCCCTACATTCAGCGCATTAACGGCCACCTCAATCGGCTGCTGAGCGAGGCCAACCTCAGCAGCCAGGGCGTTAACCAGGTGATCTGCACCGGCGGCAGCGCCTCGCTGCCCAAGATTGCCCGCTGGCTGCGGCAAAAATTCCCCAACGCCACCATCGTGCAAGATACGTACCACAGCGATCGCCCCCCCAGCTGTAGCCGCGTTGCCTACGGTCTAGTCAACCTGGTGCGCTATCCCCAGGTGCTCGACCTCATCCGCCACCAGTACAGCGACATGTTTTTGCTGATGGAGGTGCTGCGCACCCTGCCCGAGCAGCCCATGCCCCTCAACGGCATTTTGCACCTGCTCAAAGAGCGCGGGCTAAACGTTGACGCCTGCGAGGCCCACCTGATGGCCTTGCTCGCCGGTCGCCTACCCCCCGGCCTGCTGCCCAGCACCACCAGCACCCCACTGGTGCTGGCCCCCACTAGCGAAGCACTGGTGGCCCTAGCCACAACGCCACTGTTTACCCAGCCCAGCGGCCAGGTGTACGTGCCGAACCTGGAGCAAGGCCAGCGGCTAGCAGCATTTATGGAAATGCTGCTAGCCGATAAATATCAAACCCTGGTTGACCCCCTGCTCAGCCAGCTAACGGCGCTGAATGTCTAGACTGAGGCCAAACTCTCAGTCTGGAAAATGCCCGAAGGTGAAGTGTTAGCCCCGTTTACCCTTCAGGCCTGAGCTTACAATGGGGATACCCTGGCGCTAAGGACAGACGGGCTATGGTGATAACCGCGCAGCAGCTGGCAGACCTAATGCCAGATGCGACCCAGCTAGAGAGCAATGAGCCAGAGATGGAAAGTTCACTGCACTACGCTCAGCTAGCGCTGCTGGTTGCCTGTCTTGAGTGGCTGTGGCGAGAGCGGACGGACTTTTTCATTGGGGCAAATCTCACCATCTACTTCAGCCGTGAGCAGCTCAAAAGCCGCGACTTCAGAGGCCCTGACTTCTTCCTGGTGAATCAAACTCAGCGCCGTCCCCGAAAGTCTTGGGTGGTGTGGGAAGAAGGTGGCCAGTACCCCGATCTAATTATTGAGCTGTTGTCTCCAGCTACGGCAAAAACAGACCGCAGCCTCAAAAAAGTGCTCTATCAAGACCGCTTCAGAACCCCGGAGTATTTTTGGTTTTCTCCAGAGACGCTGGAGTTTGAAGGCTATCGTTTAGTCGGGCAGCACTACGAGGCGATCGCCCCCAACGATGAAGGCCATCGTTGGAGCGGGGTCTTGGGTCTATCTCTGGGCGTGCAAGATGATGCTCTACGCTACTTTCACCCCTCTGGCGAGCTGGTGCCAACTCCCGAAGAAGCGGCGGCAGTGGCTCAAGAAAGAGCAGCCCGACTGGCAGAGCAGCTGAAAGCTCTGGGTATTAAACCAGAGGCATAGGAAACCGACCCTCTTCTACCCCACCCGGTCGGGAACAGTGGGACTGCTTTCCCAGGAATTTTTCTTATCCCGAACTGTGGTCAACTAACGCCCCAGACGGCTGAGCAGCTTTCCTGCTTTGCGGCCCAGGGTGCCTAGGGGCGAAGGGGGCACGACCGGAACTTCCACCGGGCGGCTGTCGGGGTCGCGCAGGTAGCGGTAGTAGGCCCAAATATCCCAGTAGGGGCAGCCCGGCTGAATGCGGTAGCCCGCCCAGTGCAGGTAGTCGAGGGGCTGGTTTACATTTGGATCGCTCAGGGTCATGCCCTCTGACGCGACGAGGGGCACGAAGTGGGGGCTGCCTGCCCAGTTGCCGGGGCCGCCGCCGGGCTGGCGCACCAGGTTAAACCGCCGGGCCATGCGCTTGAGAATTAGGTAATTGATGATCGGCTGGTCGGAGGTTTTCTCTGAAAAGTCGAAGTAGTCGGGGTGGGCGGCGCATTCGGCAAAGGTGTCGTAGAGGTCTTGCTCGCTGACCAGCCCTTTTTTAGAACCCCAAAAGCCGCAGTTAAACATATCTTCTAGCTCGGTGGGGGTGAAGACCCCCTGCTCGACAATGGCGGGGGAAAACACATTGCGAATGCCGCCCCGGTGCTGGTAGTCGTAGCTGATGAAGTCGTAATTATCGAGATAGTCGAGCACTTTGGCGATCGCGCTAAACACCACCACGTCGGTATCGATGTAGAGAAAGCGGTCGAAGGGGCCAAACCAGCAGGCCTGCTTGCGAAACTGGTTGGGCCGAGCAAAAAACCCCTCGCCAAAAATGCCGTGCAAATTTTTCGACAGGCGCTGAATAAACGCCAGGTCGGGGTAGACTTCCACGCCGTAGTCGCGCCCCAGCACCTCGGCCACCTGGTGGTAGTCGTCGTTGTAGGGAATCAGCATGACCGGAATGCTGGGGTCGTGGGCACGAATGCTGTTGAGACAGGCGATCGCATGGTCGATCACCTTGTCGTTGGCTGTAATGTATATGCCGCGCGTGGTCATAGCAATCCTCAGGGGAGCAACTGGGCCAGGGGTTTGAGGTACCGTCGCCAGCCTTGGGGCCGGGCTGTCACTAGTTTGCCCGCCAGCACCGGGCGATGCTCAGGGTTGTGCAGGTAGCGGTAGTGCAAAAACACGTCGCGGTAGGGCAGGTCTACGTTTTCACCGTGGCAGAGGCGGGCAAAGAGTTTTGAAGAAAGACCGATGTAGTGCAGGTACAGCAGCGGCACGCCTTTGTCGTAAACCCGATGATTTTTGACGGTGAAGTGGCTGGAGGTGACAGAATTGCCCGTGCGTTCTGCCGGCGGCAAAGTCAGCGCCAGGTTGCAGGAGTTCACCCCCCGCCGCATCACCAGGTAGTTGAGCATGGTTTGGTCTGGGGCCATTGGGTACAGTACCTCCGCTTCCCCAGATATCAGCCAATCTAAAATCTCTTGTCCCTGGGCCGGATCAAACAAGCCCCGCCGACTGGCGTAGAACCCCGAGCAAAAGGCCTGCCGCTGCAACTGCTGCGCTGAAAACAATTTTTCCATCCAGGGTGAGTCTACGTCGTACACGTGGCTCAGGTCTTTGTGCTGAAAGTCGTAGGTCACCCAGTCGTATGCTTCCAGCGCGTTGAACACTGGGAAGGGATCGCCCAGCAGCAGGGTATCGGCATCCATATAGAGGAATCGGTCGAAGGGGCCGTCAAAGGCGCAGTAGCGGCGATGGGTGCCCATGCGGTGAACCCCAGCGCTGCCCACCGCATCCCAGCGCTGACGGGCGGTGGGGTGGGTGGCCCAAAGCTGCTCGACCCAGGCATCCCACCGCTGGGTGGAGGCGGTGTTGTTGTAAAGGGTGACCTGGGGGCGCGATCGCACCAACTCCCGCAGCCGATCCACCTGGTCGTCGTAGGGGTAGATACACACCGGCATCTCCGGCCCCGCAAACACCTCAATACTGTTAATCAACGCCACGATTTGGTCGTAGACGCGATCGTTGCCCAGGGTACAAATGCCGTTCATGCTATTTACCCACCCACTCCGACAGCCAGTTCATCAAGTTCAGCTTGTGCAAAATTACCTGGCGGGCCTCTGCGATCGCATCCTTTGCCTCTAGCCAGGCATCGGGGCTGGCCGTCACCTCGCGAATGTACTCAATGCCCTTGTCATCGAGGCTGGGCAGGCGCAAAAAGCTGCCGGGGGGCAAGAGTTTATCTGCCGCGCCGCCGCCGTAGTAGATGGGCAAACACCACGACAGCAGTGCGTCCCAAAGCTTTTCGCTGGCGTACCAGTCGTTGTCGGCAAAGTTTTCGATCGCCAGGTTGTAGGTGTAGGGGGCCAGGCCCGACCACTTATTCGTGAGTTCCCCGGCGGTGCCGGTGCCGGGGGGCAGATCGCGGCCATAGACCTCGACGGGCACGTCACTGTCCTGAATCTGCTGCAAAAACGCTAACCGCTGGCGGTGGCTTTCGGTACGGCTAATGCCGGAGGTGATCCAGCTACAGGGGCTGTGCTTGTCGGGGGGCGGCGCTTCGTTGAGTTCGCGAAACGACACATTCACGTACCAAATGGCGGGCATGTAGGCGGGCACCGGGGCTGAGTCATCAGGCCCAGAGACGTAGCCACAGTAGTCGCAGGCGTAGGCGTAGTTGAGCAGGTTTTGCGATCGCACCTCGGGCAACGGCGGCTCGCGCAGCAAAAAAGCAGTGCGCTCTTTGGGCACTTGAGCGAACTGGGGCGGCAGCTGGGTGCGGGCCTCCACCGGGGCGGCAGCTCTGGCAAAGGGCAGTGCGCCGAGCCACCGCTGCGGCCTTGAGCGGGGCTTGGGGGCCAGCCGCTCGTGAAAGTTGAACTGATACAGCAGCAGATAGTCAGGCTGGGGGTCTGACACCTGAAGCTGCATGTTGCCCCACCGCCCAAAGGGATGGGGGGTCTGCTTCCATAGCCAGTCGCACTGGGTGAGGCCGCTGTAGCTAGAGAGCATAGCAACAGTGGATCGGGTCATGGCATTTCTACCGGTAGTTGAGGGCGATACTGAGCGCTGACGTGAGCCAGAATGGTCTCGATGCGGGCCTCCCAGGAGTGGGGCTGAAGGGCCTGGTAGTCGGGGGTAAACCCCTCGGTCGGGCGCGGATAGGCCGCGAGGACTCGCCCGAGGGCATCGGCAAATGCCTGGGGCTCGGGATCGCACCAGGCGGCAATCTGCCCGGCCAGAGGCCAATGCTCTAAGGATGGAATGCGAGTAGCCACCACCGGAGTGCCCGAGGCCAGATAGTCGAACAGCTTGAGCGGCGAGGTAAAAGTGGCAGCCTGCCCCTCTCGGTGAGGATGGGCCAGCACATTGGCGGCCTGCAGCAGGTGGGCGAGGTCTTGTTGTTCGAGAAACCCGAGCAGTGCCACATTGTTGAGGTCTAGGGCAGCGATGCGATCGCGGTAGTAGTCTTGCCGGCCAACCGGGCCACCCGCCAGGGCAAACACCACTTGGGGAAACTGGGGGGCAATCTCTAGCAGCAGATCTACGCCCTTAAACTCGTGCAGCGCCCCGGCATAGACGACAAGCTGGGTAAATCTCTGGCTGAGCAGGTGATCGCGCCAAGCCTGGGCCGCCGCCGGGTGCCGCGCCAAAAACTGGGCGTTAAACCCGTTGGGCACGGTGATCACCTTCTTCTCGGGCACCCCGTTGCGAATGATGCTCTCACGCACTGTGTCGATTACGGTAACAACCGCTTGCAGCAGCGGGTGGGTAGCCAGCGCTGGCTCAAAGGGCTGATCGGTGTGGTGGTGGCACTCAAACACCACGGGCACCCCCCGATTCAGAGCCGCCTTGGCAAAGTTCCAGTCGCGGGTGTGAACCAGGGCGGTGCGGTCGGCCAAGTGCAGGGGCCAGTAGTATTTACAGGCCAGAGTACTGGCGTTAGTCAGGCGGTGCTGCACTCGGTCAATAGGCCAGGGCATTGCCAGGGGCAGCAGTTCTAGCCGATGTTGAATATTGAAGAACCGCGCAAAGTCCTTATCTACGGGCCGAGGCTGCGGGTTCACCCAGCGCCAGGGTTGCCAGGCTGTCGGCCCCCGGTCGACATAGGCCAGCTGGGTGGTATAACCCAGGGTTGCGGCGGCATTGGCGCACTGCACCGTCTGAATCAGGTGGGCGGCGGGCTGGGGAAGGCTGTCGCGGACGAAGAAGAGGTAGTGGCCGGGCATGAAGAGAGGGATGGGGGAGG
>QBMN01000179.1 GCA_003241845.1 Shackletoniella antarctica
CCTGCTGGCCTTTCTCCGCGCCATTCACGAGCTGATCTGGGGGCTGGTGCTGCTGCAAGTGCTAGGCCTAAACCCGCTGGTGGGGGTGCTGGCGATCGCCATTCCCTTCGGTGCGATCGTCTCCAAAGTTTTCTCAGAAATTCTCGACGAAACCCCCCAGGCCCCCCTCAAGGCGCTGCTCAACGCCGGGGTGCCGCCCCTGAGCGCCTTTGCCTACAGCCTGGTGCCCCAGGCGCTGCCCAACCTGCTCTCCTACACCTTTTATCGGTTTGAATGTTCTCTCAGGTCATCGGCGGTGCTGGGCATTGTCGGGGCCGGGGGCCTGGGCTACGAGATTTTCTTGAGCCTGCAATCGCTGCGCTACGAGCAGCTGTGGACCGGCTTCTACGCCCTGGTCATCCTCAACGGCGCGGTGGATGTTTGGAGCGGAGTCGTCCGCCGCCGCATGGGCTTCACCAGCCGCCTCGACATCAACCGCCAGCCTGGGGCCAAAACCCATCTATCTCCCCTCGCCCATCTATCTCCCCTCACCCATCTATCTCCCCTTAAAGCCCCCCGCCAAGACTGGCTGCTGCGCCTGTCATGGATGGGGGCGATTTTGGCTTTGCCCCTGAGCGGGTGGTTTTTGCGGCTAGATATCACCAGTCTCTGGGCACCGCGCACCCAGCGACTGCTGGGAGACTTACTCGGTACTGGCCTGCCGCCGCTGCCCTCTTTGGCAGAGCTGGCGAATCTGGCGAACCTGGCCTGGCTGACGGTGGCGATGTCAATGGTGGCGATCGCCCTAGCGGGCCTTTTCGGCCTGATCTTCTCGCTGCCCGCCGCCCAAAACTTTTTGCTGCCGGGGGGGCTGCTGCGCCCCATTGGTCAAAATGGCGGCCAGAACGGCGGCTTTGCCCTCGGTGCCTACGCGCTGCTGGTGATCAGCCGCCTGGTGCTGCTGGTCAGCCGCGCCATCCCCGCTCCGATCTGGGCGCTGGTGCTGCTGTACGTGCTGTTTCCCGGCGTGCTGCCCGGTGCCCTGGCCCTGGCCCTGCACAACTTCGGCATTCTCGGCCGCCTGATGGCCGAGGTAAATGAGAATTTGGACGATCGCCCCGTGCGCGCCCTCAGCGCCCTGGGGGCTGGCCCAATAGCAGTGGTGGCCTACGGCATCTGGCCCCAAAACCTGGGCCGCTTTTTGGCCTACATTCTCTATCGCTGGGAGGTCTGCCTGCGCGAAACGGTGATCGTCGGCCTGGTGGGGGCCGGTGGCCTAGGCCGCCTGCTGACCGAGCAGATCAGCAGCTTTGACTACAGCGGCGTGACGGTGACTCTGGCGGTGTTTGTGGCCCTGACCTTTGCCGTGGATGCGGTGAGCCAGCAGCTGCGAGGGGTGTTGCGAGAGTGAGCGATCTGAGAGCTAATAACTCTCAGATCGCCAATCTGGACACCCCCCACCCCCCGCCCACCCGTGAGGATGCATGCCGCACACCAGCAGGCTGCGCCTGGCCCGGCTGGTGCCGTAGGCGATGCCGTGGTAATGGGTGCAGCCCTGGCAGGGGTGGGGGCGAGTGGAGGAAATAGCTCCAAAGCCGACCTGCGATCGCAGAATTTGCTGCTTGCTCTTCCCTCGCTGCCACTGCTCGTAGGCCCGGCGGCGGCACATATCGTTGGCCCGGTGAAAGAGTTCGTCGGTGACGCTCACGACTGTTCTCGCTCTAGGAGGTTGGCGGCGCTGGGTGACGCCGGAGATAGCTATCGGTAAAACTAGCGCAGATCGCCAGCAGGTGGTCTAGGTCTAGACTGCCGAACTGCCCCAAGCGATTCCAGAAAACTTAAAAGGCTGAAATCAGGGGGGAGGGTTTGGGTTTAGCGGTTACCCCTGTTAAGCAGGTCAGAGGGTAGGATCGTTAGGTCTGGCCGCTGGGCCAAGGACTGAAAGTCCAAGGCTCAAAGCAAAAATCCTCTGAAGAGGATTAAGCGCCGAGTGCCCCAGTCTGCTTTAGCAGACTTTTGCTATGAGCCAGGGAGTTCACTCCCTGGTGGTTGTGGCTATCCCCTGAGCTGCCCCCGCCCCTATGGATCTCTTTGACCACAGCCGCCAGGCCCAACTTGACCGAGATGCCCCCCTGGCGGCGCGGCTGCGGCCCCGCAGCCTGGACGAGTTTATTGGCCAAGATGCGGTGGTGGGGCCGGGGCGACTGCTGCGGCGGGCGATTCAGGCCGATCAGCTGTCGTCGCTGATTTTTTTTGGCCCGCCGGGCACGGGCAAGACCACCCTGGCCCAGATCATCGCCAACACCACCAGCGCCCACTTCATTGCGCTGAATGCGGTGCTGGCGGGGGTGAAAGATATTCGCGAGGCGATCGCCACTGCCCAAGAGCTGCGCGGCCAGTACGGCAGACGCACAATTCTCTTTGTCGACGAGGTGCATCGCTTCAACAAGGCCCAGCAGGATGCCCTGCTGCCCTGGGTCGAAAACGGCACGGTGGTGCTGATCGGGGCCACCACCGAGAACCCGTTCTTTGAGGTCAACAAGGCGCTGGTCAGCCGATCGCGCATTTTTCAGCTCAAGCCCCTAGAGCCAGCGGATCTGTACCGGGTGGTGGCGCAGGCCTTGGGAGATCGGGATCGGGGCTACGGCGATCGCCCGGTCGCCCTCGAACCCACTGCCCTCGACCACCTGGTCAACGTGGCCAACGGCGACGCCCGCGCCCTGCTCAACGCCCTAGAGCTGGCGGTCGAGACCACTTCGCCCGCCGAGAATGGCCAGATTCACATCACCCTGGCGGTGGCCGAAGAGTCGATTCAGCAGCGGGCGGTGCTCTACGACAAAGAGGGCGACGCCCACTTCGACACCATCAGCGCCTTCATCAAGAGCGTGCGCGGCTCTGACCCCGATGCGGCACTCTACTGGCTGGCCCGCATGGTCTACGCGGGCGAAGACCCCCGATTTATCTTTCGCCGCCTGGTGATTTTGGCCAGCGAAGACATTGGCCTGGGCGACCCCCACGCCGTCACCGTGGTGACCAGCTGCGCCGCCGCCTTCGACCGGGTGGGCATGCCCGAGGGCCGCTATCCCCTGGCCCAGGCGACTCTGTACCTGGCCACCGCTCCAAAATCCAACAGCACCATGGGCTTTTTTGACGCCCTGGCCGCCGTCGAGCAAGAGCGCGAGGGCGACGTGCCCAACCCCCTGCGCGACGGCAACCGCGATAGCAAGGGCTTTGGCCACGGCCAGGGCTACCTCTATCCCCACTCCTACCGCGAGCACTGGGTGGCCCAGCAGTATCTGCCCAGGGGCTTGCAGGGGCAGGTGTTTTACCAGCCCTCGGGGGTGGGTTATGAGGCCCAGATTCAAACCCAGGTGGCCCAGCGGCGCGAGGCCCAGCTGGCGGCCATGGTCGACGGCGGCGGGGCGCTGCCCGAGGCCCTTACCTACAGCCCCGACGACCCGGCCCGCGATCGCGAAGCGTCTCCAGGGGAGAATCGCTGGCTCCAGCGCACCCTCAGCCAGTCGGGCGAGCAGCTGGGCAATCTGCGCGATCGCCTCTTTGATCTAGCCCCGCCCCAGCGTCACCACCGCATTCTCGATCTCAACGCCCGCACCGGCCTGCTCACCTGGGAGGCCCTGCGCCGGGTGCCCGAGGGCAGCGTCTACGCCCGCGTCCACAGCAGTCAAGACCAGGTGGCGCTCGAAGAACAGGCTGCCCAGCTGCCCGAGCTGGCCCGCCCGGTGCTAGTCCATGCCGACTTTGAAGCCCTGGCGGCCTACCTGGTCGCCCATACCCCAGACATTCGCTTTGAGCGCATCATGGGCCGCAACGCCTTTGGTCAGGTGGTCAACCGCGATCGGTTCATCGAAATTGTGCGGCAGCTGCTGGCCCCCGACGGCGTGGTGCTGCTAGCCGAAACTATTCCCCGCCACAGCCAGCGGATTTCGGCCCTGGTGGATGTCACGGGCTTGAGTAAGGCTCTGGTTAAACGCTGGCACCAGGCGGAGGATGCGATCGCCCACTCCACCACCGACTCCCGCTTTAACTGGCAGGCCCAAACCCTAGAAACCCTTTTCTGCGGCGCCGGCTTCACCACCCAGATGACTGAAGACGTACTGCAAAACAGCATCTACATCTCCCCGGCTTTACTACAGCGCTGGTTTGCCGTAAATAGCACCCAAAGCAGCTACCGCGACCAATTGGCTCAACACTTATCTGAAAAAGATATTGCTACTATTCAGCGAGAATGTCAGCGCCAGCTACAAGGGCAGACCGTCAGCTGGCGATCGCCCATGGTTTACCTCACAGCCCACGGCAGTCCAGCCTAGCTTGCCCCATAATAAATTCCCCCGCCATTAATTCCCACAAACACCAGGCCAGGAAACTGCTTACACCAAATCCTGCTTGTTCATCCCCAATTCAACTGGGCGCATGCAATGCGCCCCTACGGTTTGGCGTTTTGGGAATTGGGGTTATGTGATTCGGATTGGGTATTACCTGCTGCCATTGTGTTCGGCCCATGGCCAATTGGATAACTCGGATCGCCGATTCGAGGCCAGGAAGGCGGCATTTCTGCCTGTAGCTATGGAAGGGGCGTCAAGGGTTTACGGCGTTAACGTCCCAGATGGCGTCGGCATGGTGGCTGTAGAGAGTGCGATTTTGAGGGTCGCCGCGCAGCTCTAGGTGGTCTACCTGGTGGGGGGCGAGGAGTACCAGGCAGAAGTCGTCGGGTGGGGTTTCGTCGATCGCTCTGGGATCAAACGCTGTATCGGCACTGCGCGGCTGGGCCGGGTGGGGCCAGTAAAACTGCTGGCGGGCTTTGTCGGAAAGGGCTTCCCAGGAATTTTGTCGGGCGAGCGTGAGCGCGGCGTCGCGGTCGGCGGTATGCACCAGCTGAATAGGGCCTGCCAGGCGAAACTGCTCGCGGGTGCTGGTGAAGTACCAGCAGGCTGCGGCCCAGGGGTGGGCCGCGATGTCAGCCACTTTGGCGCTGCGGTGGTCGGCGATCAGGGTGAGGGTGTTGGTGTCGGCTAGCCAGCCGCGAAACACTACGGTGCGGTTGGCGGGGCGGCCCGCAGGGGTGATGGTGGCAAGCTGAAAGTAGCGGCTGTGGGGCTGGCTGCGATTGCGGTGCAGGGCGCGGGCTAGGGGGCTGCGCCAGGGAGCGAGGGCAGAGGCTTTTGACAGAGATGGATCAGAATCAGACATACTATAACTGGCTTAGTTTGGGGTTGGGAAGCTTCCCGGCCTGGAGTCTGGGCCATTTCAATAGAGCGTTTACCGAGTGAGCTTGCAAGCATGACCGTTGCCATCCTATTGCTGATTGCTGGTGGGGGGCTACTGCTGGTGGGGGCCGAGGCCCTGGTGCGAGGAGCCTCTAAGCTGGCCAGCTTGTTGGGCATTTCGCCGCTGATTATTGGTCTCACCATTGTGGCCTACGGCACCAGCGCGCCGGAGATGGCGGTGAGCGTGCAGTCTAGCCTGGCAGGTCAGGGAGATATTGCCCTGGGCAACGTGATCGGCAGCAATATTTTCAACGTGCTGGTGATTTTGGGTCTGTCATCGCTAGTATCGCCGCTGCCGGTGGCGCAACAACTGGTGCGGCTGGATGTGCCCATTATGGTAGGGATTTCAGGGCTGCTGCTGTTCTTTTCGGTGGATCGCCTGCTGCAGCCCAGCGATGGCATTATTTTGATTATGGGCGGTGTAGTCTATACGCTGTTTTTGGTCTACCAAAGCCGCCGCGAAGCCAATGCCGAGGTGCAATCTGAGTACGATCGTGAGTATGGCCCTACCGCCATTGGCCGTTGGACCTGGGGGGTTAACCTGGCCTACATTGCAGTGGGGTTAGTGACTCTGGTAACCGGGTCGCGGCTGTTTGTCTCTGGGGCGGTAAGCATTGCCGAGTCGTTGGGGGTGAGTCAGTTGGTAATTGGCCTCACGATAGTGGCAGCGGGTACCTCGTTGCCCGAGCTGGCGACGTCGGCGGTCGCTACCTTTCGGGGAGAGGGCGATATTGCCGTGGGCAATGTGGTGGGCAGCAATATCTTTAACATCTTGACGGTACTGGGCGTGACGGCATTGACCTCCGGGCCGGGGGTGGTGATTCCCTACTCGGTGCTGCACTTCGACCTGCCGATCATGGTGGCGGTAGCGCTGGCTTGTCTGCCCATATTTCTGACGGGCAACGTGATCTCTCGCTGGGAGGGTTTACTGTTTGTGGGCTACTACGTGGCCTATGCCGCCTACCTAATTTTGCGGGCGGCCTCCCACGATGGCCTGGGCCTGTTTAGTCAGGTGATGCTGATGTTTGTAATTCCGCTGACGGTGGTTACGCTGCTGCTGGTGATGATTCGGTCTTGGCCGAAACATCGGCGATCGCCCGTAGATCCTAAGTGACCGCGAGCCTCTTGTCCCGCCCGCCGGTAGGATGGATAGCACCATCGTTGATATGACCTCGATCTGTACCCATGGCCCTAGCGGTTGATTTTGGCACCAGCAATACCGTCATCGCCCGCTGGAATCCAGCGACGGAACGCCCAGAGACGCTGTCTCTACCGGGTTTGAGTTTGAGCCTGGGGACGTTGCCACCGCTGGTGCCGAGCCTGGTCTATGTGGAGAAGCCCACCGCCGCAGGGGTGGTGGTGGGGCAGGCGGTGCGCGATCGCGGCCTCGATATCGCCGCTGATCCGCGCTTTTTTGCCAACCTGAAGCGGGGCATTGGCACGCCGCTGCAAGGGTTTTTGCCCGATATTGACGGAGAATCCATCTCCTTTGAGCAGTTGGGGGAATGGTTTTTGCGATCGCTCTTAACCCAGGTGCGTGCCGTAGCCGGAGACGACGATACCCTGGTGCTGACGGTGCCGGTGGACAGCTTTGAGGCCTACCGCCTGTGGCTGGGGGATGTGGCGACATCCCTAGATTTTAAGGAAGTGCGGTTAATCGATGAGCCTACGGCGGCGGCCTTGGGCTATGGCCTAACGGGGGAGCAAACCCTGCTGGTACTCGACTTTGGCGGCGGTACGCTGGATTGGTCGATGGTGCGCCTGGTGGCCCCAGCCCAGCAGCAGCCGGTGGGCTTTTTGCTCAAGTGGCGGGGGCAGGGCCGCGAGCAAACCAGCGTCCAAAAACCAGAACTGGCGCGGGTGCTGGCGAAGGCGGGAGAAAACCTGGGCGGAGCCGACATTGACCAGTGGCTGGTAGAACACTTTGCCGCCCAGGGAGTGCCCAGCGGCGCGGTGGTGCAGCGACTGGCGGAGCGGCTGAAAATTGCCCTGTCAGACCAGACCGAGGCGGCGGAAGCCTACTTTGACGACGAAACCTTTGACACCTACGACCTGGCCCTGACCCGCGACCAGTTCGAGGAAATTCTCGCCCAGCACCAGTTTTTTGAGCGCCTAGAGAAGGGTTTGGCCCAGGTGTTGCAGCAGGGCCAGCGCCAGGGCATTGACCAAGAGGCCATCGACGCGGTGCTGCTGGTGGGGGGCACCGCGCAGATACCGGCGGTGCAGCGGTGGGTGACGCAGCAGTTTGGGGCCGAGAAGGTGCGGTGCGATCGCCCCTTTGAGGCCGTGGCCCAGGGGGCGCTGCAAATTGCCCAGGGTCTGGCGATCGAAGACTTTCTCTACCACAGCTACGGCATTCGCTACTGGGACAGGCGCAACAACCGCCACGGCTGGCACCCGATTCTCAACCAGGGGCAGCCCTACCCCATGGGTGCCCCGGTCGAAATCACCCTGGGCGCTTCGGTGGAAAAGCAGCCCAGCATTGAGCTGATCGTCGGCGAGCTGGGGGCAGCTAGCACCCAGACCGAGGTGTATTTTGAGAAGGGTCGCCTGGTGACCCGCCAGCTGGGCGGCGATGCGCCCTCGGTGCAGCCGCTGAATGACCGCGAAGGGGCACGCACCATTGCTCAGCTCGACCCGGCGGGGTTTCCGGGGAGCGATCGCGTGCGGCTGCTGTTTAGAGTGGACGGCGATCGGCTGCTGCGGATCACGGTCGAAGACATCCTTACCGGCAATACGCTGCTAGATAACGAGGCTGTGGTGCGGCTGAGCTAGGGTACCTCAACTAGTTCGCTGTCTCTAGAACCTAAGAGCAACCGAGTTTCTGCGCCAGGTATAGCCAATCCCGTCACTGATGTCCCATGGGTAGATACGGTCACCTAAACCTCGTCTAACTTGAAACCTGGAGTTTCCCTCACCCTAAATCCCTCTCCCTGAGGAGAGGGACTTTTAAAGTTTCTTCCGGCTCCCCGTCTCCTTTGGAGACGCTTCGCGAACGCCCTCTGGGAGAGGGGTTGGGGGTGAGGGCTAAAACTACGGTTTTCAACATGGACTTGGTTTATATCGCCACTGAGCTTGAACTTCTCGGATCGGGCAGCTGGGTGGTAATCAGCGCCGCCGCCAGCACAAACACGCTCGACGCCCAGAGACAGCCCACCAGCCCAAACCACTGATAAAACAACCCCGACGTAATCGTGCCCAGCAGCCGCCCGCCGGAGTTGGCCATGTAGTAAAAGCCCACATTCAGGGTCACGTCTTTATCTTCGGTGTAGGCCAACACCAGGTACGAGTGCACCGCCGAGTTAAAGGCAAACACAATGCCAAACACAATCAGCCCGCCCGTCACCGCAATATCGCCCCGCACCCCCGACATCAGCGTCAGCGCAATCATCACCGGAATCGCCGTCAAAATTGAGGTCCAAAACAAAATGGTTTTGGCCTTGGGCACCACGTTGCCCGCGCTATTTTTTCGCAGCAATTGCGGGGCCAAAAACTGCACAATGCCATAGCCAATCACCCAGATGGCCATATAGGTGCCCACCTGCATAAACGTCCAGCCCAGCACCTCGTACAAAAACACCGGCAGCGCCACCACAAACCACACATCCCGCGAGCCAAACAAAAAGAACCGCGCCGCCGAGAGCACGTTGATTTCTTTGCTCTTAGAAAACAGCTGCCGAAAGGTGACCTTTTTGCCAATCTTGCCCATGCCAGCGGGCAGCAGCGCCCCCGACAGCAAAATCACCCCCAGCACCGCCGCCTGAATTAGCAGCGCCGGGCTAAAGCCCACCCACTCTAGCAGGGCCGCCCCGATAAAAAAGCCCACGCCCTTCAGCGCATTCTTTGACCCGGTCAGCACCGCCACCCACTTAAACAGCCGCGACTCCGCCGACCTCGGTACCACCAGGCGAATGGCGCTCTTCGAGCTCATCTTGGTGAGATCTTTCGCCACCCCCGAAAACGCCTGGGCCGCCATCACAAAGCCCACTTGCCCCAGCACCGCCCAGTCGGGGTTCAAAAAACTCAGCATCACCAGGGCGAAAATTTGCAGGGCAATGCCGCCGTAGAGGGTCTGCCTAATGCCTACCTGAGAGCCAATCCAGCCGCCGAGGAAGTTGGTCACCACGCCAAACACTTCGTAGAAGAGAAACAGCATGGCAATCTCAAACGGCGTGTAGCCCAGCACGTGGAAGTGCAGCAGCACCATCATTCGCAGGGCACCATCGGTGACGGTGAAGCCCCAGTAGGCGGCGGTGATGATGGCGTAGTTGCGCAGGCTCTCGGGCTTGAAGGTGGAGGAGGTCATGGGGAGTGGGTGGGTAG
>QBMN01000017.1 GCA_003241845.1 Shackletoniella antarctica
ACCCCTCTCCCAGCGGGAGAGGGGAGCCGGAAAACCCACCCCTGCCCCTCCCGGTCGGGGATCATTAAGTCATTCGTTCCTTCTGCCTGCTGTACGCCCTGGAGACCTACCGACCATGACAGCACCCCTCGATATTCGTCCAGCGCGATCGCGCTTTAACCTGCAAAAACTCAGCGGTCAGGCGTTGAACTGGCTCAAGGGACTGATTCCGCCCCTGGCCGCCATCCTGATTTTTCTGGTGATCTGGCAGGTGATGACCATGGGGCCAGAGGCCAACCTGCCCACCCCAGTACGCACCGTGCAAGACACCTGGGAACTGATCGTCAACCCCTTCTTTGACTACGGCGGCACCGACAGGGGGCTATTTTGGCAGGTGTGGAGCAGTCTGCAACGGGTGGCTCTAGGCTTTACCCTGGCGGCGATCGTGGGTATTGGCCTGGGCATTTTGGTGGGCACCAGCTCGCTGATGTACAGCGCTCTCGATCCGCTGTTTCAAATTTTGCGCACGGTGCCGCCCTTGGCCTGGCTGCCGATCTCTCTGGCGGCGTTTCAGCAGGCCAACCCCTCGGCTATTTTCGTGATTTTTATCACGGCGATTTGGCCGATCATCATCAACACCACCGAGGGTGTGCGGCAGATTCCGCAAGACTACAACAACGTGGCGCGGGTGTTGCAGCTGTCTAAGTCGCAGTACTTCTTTAAGATCTTGTTCCCGGCGACGGTGCCCTACATTTTCACCGGCCTGCGCATTGGCATTGGCCTATCTTGGCTGGCGATCGTGGCGGCGGAGATGCTGATTGGCGGCGTGGGCATTGGCTTCTTTATCTGGGATGCCTGGAACAGCTCGCGCATTAGCGACATTATTATCGCCATTATCTATGTGGGCATTGTGGGTCTGCTGCTCGACCGCCTGATTGTGTTTGTCAGCACCCTGGTGCTGCCCGAAGAGCAAAAGCAGTAGGGTGGGCACTGCCCACCATCTCGTCCCTGGTTCCCAAAAATCGACTTGTGATTCTGCCAAAGGTGTGTGGTGGGCATTGCCCACCTACCCTCTGACCATCGGAACTGATAACGGCCTCTAGCGGTGCATCGCTGCGCGGATGCACCCTACGCCTCCAAAAATTCTGGCTCGCCCGCTCGAACTGCACCTTCATTCCCTGCACACCATGGCTGTATTTGTAGAAGTTGACCACGTTGATCGCGTCTTTAAGCTGCCCGATGGGGGCCAATACATTGCCCTGAAAAATATCGACCTGCAAATTCACAAGGGGGAGTTTGTCTCTCTGGTGGGCCACTCGGGCTGTGGCAAATCGACCCTGCTAAATATTCTCTCGGGGCTAGACCAGCCCAGCGCTGGGGGCATTGTGCTGGAAGGGCGGCAGGTGACGGAGCCGGGGCCAGACCGCATGGTGGTGTTCCAAAACTACTCGCTGCTGCCCTGGCTGACGGTGCGCGAAAACATTGCTCTGGCGGTGAACCGAGTGATGAAAAAGCACCCCCAGCCGGTGCGCGATCGCATGATCGACCACCACATTGAGATGGTGGGCCTGCAAAAGGCGGCCAACAAGCGCCCCGGCCAGATCTCGGGCGGCATGAAGCAGCGGGTGGCGATCGCCCGCGCTCTGGCCATTCGCCCCAAGCTGCTGCTGCTCGACGAGCCCTTTGGTGCCCTCGATGCCCTGACTCGCGGCGGTCTGCAAGAGCAGCTGATGAAAATCTGCCAAGAAAACGAAGTCACCTGCGTCATGGTCACCCACGATGTGGATGAGGCGCTGCTGCTGAGCGATCGCATTGTGCTGATGACCAACGGCCCCGAGGCCCACGTCGGCCAGGTGGTAGATGTGCCTTTTCCTCGCCCCCGCGAGCGCATGGAGGTGGTCAAGCACCCCAACTACTACAGCCTGCGCAACGAGATTGTCTACTTCCTCAACCAGCAGAAGCGGGCCAAGCTGCACCGGGCCAAACCCGTGGTGGCCATGGCCGCCAACGGCCTGGAAAAGGTGAATCTGGAGCTGGGCTTTATTCCGCTGGTAGACTGTGCGCCCCTGGTGGTGGCCAAGGAGAAGGGCCTGTTTGAAGCCCACGGCCTCAGCAATGTCACCCTGAACCGGGAGCCGAGCTGGAATGCGATCGCCGATGGTGTCGCCACCGGCCGCCTCGACGCCGCCATGATGGTGGCGGGCATGCCCCTGGGTATGACCCTGGGCTACGGCAACCAGCGGCCCAAGCCGATGGTCAGCGCCCTCACCCTGAGCCGCAACGGCAACGCCATTACCTTTAGCAAGCGGCTGTTTGACGCCGGGGTGCGCACCCTGGGCGACTTTAAGGCCGCCCTCGACCGCCGCCCCGACCAGGTGCACACCCTGGCCGCCGTGCACCCCACCTCGATGCACAACCTGCTGCTGCGCTACTGGCTGGCCTCCGGCGGCATCGACCCCGATCGCGATGTTAGCGTCACGGTGATTCCGCCCGCGCAGATGGTGTCAAACCTGAAGACGGGCACCATCGACGGCTACTGCGTCGGCGAACCCTGGAACGCCCGCGCCGTGGCCGAAGGGCTGGGGGTGGTGATGGCCACCGACAACGACATCTGGCCCGGCCACATTGAGAAAGTGCTGGGCGTCACCGAGGCCTGGGCCGAGCAATATCCCAAAACCCACATTGCCCTGGTCAAGGCCCTGCTCGAAGCCTGCGAATACTGCGACGATCGCCGCAACCGCGAAGAGGTTGTTGAAATGCTAGCCAAGCCTGAGTATGTGGGGGCCGACGAAGCCCACATTCGCCCCGGCTTTCTCGACCCCTACGACCGAGGAGACGGCAGCAAGCCTGAAGAGGTGCATAACTACATTCAGTTTTTCACCGGCAAGGCCAACTACCCCGATGTGTCAGAAGCCGTGTGGATGATGACCCAGATGGCCCGCTGGGGCATTACCCCCTTCCCGCGCAACTGGTTAGAAGTGGCCGAGCGGGTAAAGCGGGCCGATATCTTTGGTCAGGCCGCCCGCGAGCTGGGGCTGCTGGATATTGGCCGCGATCGCCACGCCATTCACCTGTTCGACGGCGTGGTGTTTGACCCCGACGAGCCGCTGACCTACCTCGACAAGTTCACCATTAAGCGCGACCTGCGGATTGAAGAAGTGCCCATGGATGCCGCCAGCGTCCGGTAACCACCCACCGTGCGGGCGCACAGCAGTGCGCCCCAACCTGACTCACCGTACGGGCGCACAGCAGTGCGCCCCAACCTCAGCCCGATCTCTCACCCACTCACTCACCCCTCCCATGCAAGTGCTCAACTCTCCTACTCAATCCACCACCGATCGCCAAACCCAGGAACCCTTCCTGCTGATTGACAACCTCTCCAAGGTCTACCCCACCCCCACCGGCGACTTTGTCGTGCTCGACGGCATCGACCTGGCGGTGAACGAAGGCGAGTTTGTCTGCGTCATTGGCCACTCGGGCTGCGGCAAATCGACCCTGCTCGACATGGTGGCCGGGTTTCGCCAGCCCACCCAGGGCGAGGTGCGCCTGCAATCTCAAACCATCCAGGAACCCGGCCCCGATCGCATGGTGGTGTTTCAAAACTATTCGCTGCTGCCCTGGCTCACCGCCTACGAGAATATTTACCTGGGGGTAAAGTCGGTGTTCCCCAATAAACCCGAGGCGGCAAAAAAGCACATCGTTATGGAGCACCTGGAAATGGTGGGCCTGGCCGATGTGGCCAATAAAAAGCCCAGCGCCCTCTCCGGCGGCATGAAGCAGCGGGTCTGCATTGCCCGCGCCCTGGCCCTGCGCCCCAAGGTGCTGATTCTCGACGAGCCCTTTGGTGCCCTCGACCCGATCACCCGTGAAGAGCTGCAAGAAGAGCTGCTAAAAATCTGGCAAGACAATCAGATCACCGTGCTGATGATCACCCACGACATCGACGAGGCGCTGTTTTTGAGCGATCGCGTGGTGATGATGACCAACGGCCCCGCCGCCAAGATTGGCGAGGTAATGACCGTGCCCTTTGCTCGGCCGCGCGATCGCGCCCGCATGATGGAAGACCCCAAATTCTACGAACTGCGCAACGAAGCCCTCGACTTCCTCTACCACCGCTACGCCCACGACGACACCGAGTAGGGGTTGGCTCACCCCCGCAACACCGCAACCTTGCACAATCAGACCCCAGGCTGGCGAAGTGTTTCGCCAGCCTTATTTGTAGCGGCGCTAGGCGCGCTCTTCAGGTGGCGCTAGACTTGACTTAATCAGACCTAAACTCGGGATCGGCCTCGCCCTCGCCATGGTTCAACTCAAGCAACGGTTCCAAAGCTTTGAAGAGTACCTGGCCTACGACGACGGCACGGAGAATCTATACGAGCTATTTAATGGGGAACTGATCGAGGTGCCGCCAGAGTCTGGGTTCAATGTTGAGACCGCAAACTTCCTCTTTGCCATGCTGTTGCCCATAGTTGGCCATCGCTGCATCAGAGGGCACGGCCTAGAACTCGAGGTGCGGGGCGAGCCACGCAACCGCTATCCTGACCTCACAGTGATTCACGAAGATCAGATTGAGCCGCTGAGGCGACGCAACACGCTGCGGATTTCAATGGGGCCGCCGATGCTAGTAGTTGAGATTGTTAGCCCTGGGGAAGTACAGCGCAACCGAGACTACGTGGCCAAGCGCAGCCAGTATCAAGACTTGGGCATTGCTGAATATTGGATTGTCGATCCGCAAAAAGCCACTGTTCTGGTGCTAGAGCTGAGGGAGGGGGGCTATGGCGAAGCTGCGACGTTTAGGGGTGAGGAGAAGCTGCGATCGCTCCAGTTAGGCCCGCTGAAGGTGACGGCTCAGGCGTTGTTTGATGCCGCTAGTTCCCAAACAGAATAAGCAGTCAGGAGCGAGCAAAATCGCCTACCTATGGGCGACTGGCTGCCTCTTGAGCAACGGAATAATTCATGACGTAGGGATTATCAACCCGCTTAGACGCGTCTAAAATTTCAATTCCAATTAATTTACCCGCCGGGCCGTAGTCCATAATAATTCCCTCGACTTCCTCATCGCTCTCATCAATTTCAGAGTCATCTAGGATGATTCTCAAGATATCAACGCTGGGGTCATAGGTAATATTCATGGCTATCTCCAATATTTTTGAACTTTGCTGGTTCGATAGACGGTGACTAGCACTGGTGGATTTTCTTCGTCCACAATGAGTCGCAGCAGGTATTGTTTACCACCCATATCGACAATAGATTGATAGATTTTACGGCCCGGTCTCGCCGAGATGATTTGCTGAGGACTATTAAGCACTTGCTGGATATCCTCTATCCGGATATTTCTTCTATTAATTTCAATGGCGGCATGGTTGGAGATGATGAAGTCCACCTTACTCATCCTACTGAACTTATTTATAGCTGCGCTGGGTGAGCTGCACATTTTCAAAGTCGAGATCTTCGCGGTGCAGCTGGGGCGATCGCCCTTCCCCTGCATACTCCCACGCCGCCACAAAGGCATAGTGCTCGTCGTCGCGCTTGGCCTCGCCGTCGGGGGTTTGATACTCTTCGCGAAAGTGCCCCCCGCAAGACTCTTCCCGTTGCAGAGCATCGCGGGCCATCAGCTCGGCCAGCTCCATAAAGTCGGCGACGCGCCCGGCAAACTCCAGGTTTTTGTTGAGGGTATTGGCCTCGCCGGGGAGTTTGAGATTTTGCCAAAACTCGGCCCGCAGGTCTTGAATCTGGGCGATCGCACTCTCTAGCCCATCGCGATCGCGCGCCATGCCCACGTTATCCCACACAATGCGGCCCAGCTCGCGGTGAAACTCCATCACGGTTTTGTTGCCGCCAATGCTCAGCAGCTTGGCAATGCGGGCCTTGGCGCTGGCCTCGGCTTCCCCAAAGGCATCGTCATCGGTGGTCACAGTCGGCAACGACTGCCCCGCAATGTAGTCGCCCAGGGTGTAGGGAATCACAAAGTAGCCATCCGCCAAGCCCTGCATCAGCGCACTGGCCCCCAGCCGGTTTGCCCCATGGTCAGAGAAATTCGCCTCACCCAGCACAAACAGACCGGGGATCGTGCTCATCAGGTGATAGTCAACCCACAGCCCGCCCATGGTGTAGTGGACGGCGGGGTAAATCCGCATCGGCGTCTCGTAGGGGTTTTCGCCCGAGATCCGCTGATACATGTCAAACAGGTTGCCGTAGCGGGCGGCGATGGTGGTTTGGCCCTGGCTATTAATGGCATCGCGAAAATCTAAATACACCGCCAGCCCGGTGTCACCCACGCCGCGCCCTTCATCGGTCATCGCCTTAGAGTTGCGCGAGGCCACGTCGCGGGGCACCAGGTTGCCAAAGGTGGGGTAGCGGGTCTCCAGGTAATAGTCGCGATCGCCATCGGGAATGTCATCGGGATGCCGGGTATCCCCAGCCGCCCGCGGCACCCACACCCGCCCGTCGTTGCGCAGCCCCTCGCTCATCAAGGTGAGTTTAGATTGATAATCGCCCGACACCGGAATGCAGGTAGGGTGAATCTGCGTATAGCAGGGGTTGGCAAAGTAGGCCCCCCGCTTGTGGCAGCGCCAGGCCGCCGTCACGTTGGAGTTTTTCGCGTTGGTCGAGAGGTAATAGACATTGCCATAGCCCCCCGTGCACAGCAGCACCGCATCCCCGACGTAGCGCTCCAGCTCCCCCGTCACCAGGTTGCGGATGACGATGCCCCGCGCCTTGTCATCTACCACCACCAGCTCCAGCATTTCGCGGCGAGAGTAGACCTCGATTTTGCCCGCCTGCACCATGCGCATCATGGCGCTGTAGGCCCCCAGCAAGAGCTGCTGCCCGGTCTGCCCCTGGGCATAGAACGTACGCGACACCTGCGCTCCGCCAAAGGAACGGTTGTCGAGCAGCCCGCCGTATTCTCTGGCGAAGGGCACCCCCTGGGCCACGCACTGGTCAATAATGCCGCTGCTGATCTCCGCCAGACGATGCACGTTGGCCTCGCGAGAGCGGTAGTCGCCCCCCTTAATCGTGTCGTAGAACAGCCGCCACACGCTGTCGCCGTCGTTGGGGTAGTTTTTGGTAGCGTTGATGCCCCCCTGGGCGGCAATGCTGTGGGCGCGCCGGGGCGAGTCTTGAATGCAGAAGCTTTTGACGTTGTAGCCCAGCTCGGCCAGGGTCGCCGCCGCTGAGGCCCCCGCCAGCCCCGTGCCGACCACTAGAACGGTGCGCTTGGCCTTGTTCTTGGGGCTGACCAGGCGACAGTGGTCCTTAAAGTCGCTCCATTTTTGGTTCAGCGGGCCAGCGGGAATGCGGGGATCGAGCATAGGGAAAGAGGGAACAGGTGGGTTGAGTGAGGGAGATGGGGGAAGAGGGAGTGATTAGAATTTTATGACTGGTTGGAAGTCTTGGGTTAGGTGAAGTAAGGGGAGGTTACTCAAGCAACCAGGCGAAGACTGCCCCTACGGTGAGGCTAAGTTCGTTTGCAAAGGCAGGAACCGGCAGAGATTGGTCGGGTTCGTCGAAGACTTCGGGCTGCTGCTTGGGAAGGTAAACAAAGATAGTCTGCTCGTCAGGATCGATCAGCCACCCTATGAGGGTGCCGTGATTGAGGCAGTGCAGAATATTTTTAGTGACCTTGGTTTGGTTTTGGTCGGGCGAGAGAATTTCAATTGTCCAGTCTGGAGGAAGAGGGAAACTATTCGCAATTTCGCCATTCTCATCCCGTGGAATTCTGCTCTGGGTAAATACAGAGACATCAGGAACGGTCGAGCGGCCACCAAATGTGCAGCGAAGTTCTGAAAAGGCTTTACCGACTTTATGGGGCTTGAGGGCGCTATTCACAGTCGCCGATAACTCAGTCTGAATGGTGCTGTGTTTCCCTTGAGGCATGGGTTTTTGAATGATGTGCCCGTCAATGTACTCGTTAGCAGGTTTAGTCTCTGGCAAATCCAGAAACTCTTCCAGGGTCATTAGCTTGGGCGGGGACTGTACCATTGCAGAGGTTGATCGAAAAGACTGCCGCTTCCTTAAGCATAACGGGGCGGCTACACCGTGATGCTGCTCAGGAGCAGGAGAGTACTTCGCTAAAGAGGGTAATAACTCAGTCTGAATGATTTTTGGGGCTGACCAGGCGACAGTGGTCTTTAAAAGTCGCTCCATTTTTGTTTTAGCGGGCCAGCGGGAATGCGAGGATCGAGCATGGGTCAGGCAAATGAAGCAACGGGTGTGACCTTATTTTAGACCTGGTATCCCGTTCACGCTGTTAGCTATGCCCTGAAGAATAGGTCTGTTGATAGGTCTGAATGGCCGCCTCAACGTTGCGCTGCCGATCGCCCCTTTGCCGATCGCCATAGGCGGCGGCCAGGTGGTGAGACACCATCGCCCATGCGGTCGGCAACCTATGGTGAGAAATAGCGCCCAAGGCCTGCTCGTAGGTGGCGATCGCACGGTCAAGATTGTCAGCCGGGTCGCCGTAGATGCGATCGCGATAGGCCGCCGCCAGCCCGGTTAGGGTGACAGACCGGGTAGTGGGCGAGGGCACCGCCAGCGCCTGCTGGTAGAGCTTAATCGCCTGCTCTAGGTTATCGGCAGGGTCGCCCGTGGGGCGGTGGCGGTAGGCGGTGGCCAGGTTGTTGAGGGTGGTGGCCCAGTCTACGGGGCTAGTGGTCGATGACAGCTCACTTAGCACCCAGTTATAGACCGCCATCGCGAGTTCAGTCTGGGCGGCCCCGTGGCCCAGGTCACCCTGCTGCATGGCATTGCCAAAGGTCGCCATCACCCGCAGGGCCAGGGGGCGCGCGGTGGGGTCGGCGTGGCTGGCCAGCCAGCGAGTCGCCGCCAAGGGCAGGGCCGTGGCTAAAGCCTCGATCGTCACCCCATGGTGGGCCTGTAGCCATTGGTGCAGCGGTGCGGCGTCTTCTGCGTGCTGGGCAATGAGGTGCCAGAGCGCTATCAAATACTCGGCGTGGCGATCGCGAGAGGCTGTAATCATTAGAAGAACCTCAGAACTGTGATGAAGTTAACTCCAGCTAAAGCACAACGGGATCCTAAGTCTGTAGGTCAGCTTCTAAACCGCTCCATGCCGAACCACGCCCCAGCTACCCATTAGGGCAGCCGTAGCCCATTTAACCATCAAGACTAGAGAGATCTTTCTAGGACGATTCAGCAAGTGGATGAGCTGCGGGGCGATCGCGGCAGCCCTGGCGATGTGGCCGCTGCTGCTGAGAGGCTGCTTTAAACAGGAGCGGCTAGAGCTTTTGTCACCGGCTAATTTCCTCTGCTCCCTGAACCGGGGCACCGCTGATATGGTGCTGGCAAAATAGCTAAGGGATCAGCAGTTAAATAACATCCCAGCGTCATTCCCGCGCAGAGCCTGCCCCCGCGAAGGCGTGGGGCGGGAATCCTAACGGGTCTTCTGCTAACGTCGGTATCTTATTTCAACACCAGCCCCTCAGGACAGGGGACGATCTAAGCCCCCTTGAGGAAGAAGGGCAGTTTTTCCTCGGTGTCTGACTGACAGGGTCTGACTAACAGGGTCTGACTAACAGGGTCTGACTAACAGGGTCTGACTAACAGGGTCTGACTGACAGGCCCAAGACATTGAGGGATCAGGTGATTTTGGGGGCAATTTCAGGTATCTCCTGATATAGGTTAGGGGGCCTGGCGCTTACTCTAGAACTAGGGCAACACCCTAGAGCACAGTCCGTCAGTTTGGATGAAGCAGCTCTGTTCGGTGTCTTCCCGATCGGCTTCTTCCCTAATCGGCGGTCAAAACGATGATCAACCCTCAACCCATAGATTTTGCCCACAGTCCTAGGCCGGGGTCACTCTGGCCTTTACCACGCTGGTTACAGTGCTTCAAACCGCCTCTCTGCGAAAGGTGATTATCTATCTAGGTATCGAGAGCATTCCTGGGCAGCAGACCACCGTGCGAGTGGCACTGCCAGACTAGCCCCTCGGCTATTGTCTACCCGCTTCAGCCCCTGCATCTTTTCACCGCTGAAGCCTTTCGTTCCCTGTCTAGCCCCTCGGCTATTGTTTACCCGCTTCAGCACCCTGCATCTTTTCACCGCTGAAGCCTTCCGTTACATCATCAGGGCCTATCACACATAAGGGGAGGTGCGTCTCATGGGCAGCCCAACCCACCTCATGCATCTAAAGCAAAACATCGAAACCTGGAACCGTTGGCGCAGTGACAACCCAACCATACAACCCGATTTAAGCGAAACCTACCTCTGCGCCAGCGCTATCAGCGCGGCCAACCTCAGCGGTGCCAATCTGCACAAGGCCGACCTATACTCAGCCGATCTGTGGGGTGCCGACCTGAGCCATGCCGATCTGCGGGTGGCCAACCTTAGCAGCGCTAACCTAGTTAACGCCAACCTCGCTGGGGCCAACCTGGCCGAGGCCGAGTTGCTCAGTGCTAACCTCACCCAGGCTGACCTGCGCGGCGCTAACCTGCACCGCGCTAACCTCAGCATGACTAACCTGGCGGGGGCCAACCTCACCGGGGCCGACCTCACCGGGGCTAACCTCAAGGGGGCCAAGCTCACCAACGCCAATCTCACCAACGCTCGGCTGACCGGGGCTGAGCTAACCGGCATCATGGTCAGCGATGTCGATATTGGCGTGCTGGCCACCCTCGACCAGGTGACCTGCGACCACATTTACGTGTTGTCTTGCCTCAGTCCTGACCAGGGCGACAGTGGCGAGGTGTCCAACACCTACACCGCTTACTTTCGGTCGGCTTTGCACCAGTTTTACCAGAGCTTTGTGGAAGCCTGCGACCAGGGTGGCCCTCAGCTTTACCGGGTTGCTTGGCCCTCTACGGGTATGCCTTCGACCCTGGATATCTATCTGCAATCGGTAGAGCGCCAGGGCAACGGCGACCTGATGGTGCGGGTGGGGGTGCCTGGGCTTAAGGCACCCCCACCGCCTGCGGTAGAAAAGCCCACGGTGCAGCAATTGTTTAGCACCCTGGGCCGGGGCGATTTCTATCGCCAGCAGCTGCAAGCTAAAGCAGACCAGATGGCCACGGTGCAGCGGCAAAACGACGAGCTGCTGGATCTGCTCAAGGCCATGACCCGGCAAAACGTTTACGTTCAATCAGTTTCTGTAATGGAGAATAGCATCATGACTGGGGTATCTAAGTACGACATGCGCGGCGCCAACATCGGCAGCTTTGCCGACACCGTTGAAGCGGGGGGCCAGCAAAAATCGGTGCAGTACAATCAGCACGCGATGGATACGGTCTCTGACTTTGAACTCGTTATTCAGGTGGAAGAGTTGCTGCAACAGCTGGCCAAGCAGGCCCCCCAGGTGCCCGCCCACCAGCGGCCCCAGGTGGTGAGCAATGCCCTCCAGAAAAAAGCTCGGGTTAACCCTGAGTTTAAAGCCAGGCTGCTCAAGGCTCTAGAGACGGGCAGCGGCGAGCTGATTCGGGTGTTTACCCAAAACCCCTACATCAGCATTCCCATGGCCCTGGTCAAAGGCTGGGTATCGGTGGCGTAATTTAGTTTAGGGTCTCTTTTGGGTTATGAGTCCCTGGGTTTTTAGAAAACCCAGGGATTTTTTGTTGGGCTTAGGGAGGGCCGATCTGCAATGTGCCGAGGTCAATTAAACCTTCCTGATCGGGGGCGATTTCAAATTGCAGCGGGGCGCGATCGCGCAGTCTGATCTCATAACGCCCTGGGGTAAACCCCAGCAGGGCAAACCGACCAATGCGGTTGGTAAACAGGGGTTGGGCGGCCCAGTCAGCGTCTGACAACGAGACCACCTCGCCCGCCTGCAACCCCAGGGGTGCCCCGGCCTCATCCACCAGCACGCCCCGGACAAAGGCCGAAGCTTCGGTACCGGCCATGATGAGCGTACCGCTGCGGTAGCTGGGCATAACCACATACTCATCGGTGCCCAGGTCGTAGCCTAGGGGGGCCTCTGGGGCGTCGAGCCGCACCCGCGAGACGTAGTAGGGCTGGAGATCGGGCAGCACCGCTGGGCCAAACCCATCGACGACGGCCCCGTAGCCATCCTGGCTGGGGTTGACCCCAATGGTTTGCCCCCGCCAGCGATCGCGCGGCACCACCAGCACAAAGCTGTTGGTAATTGGGCGCGACCAGCCAAAGTGGCCATCGGCAAACACCAGGGCGGTACCAAAGGTGAGACGAGTGGTGTTGCTGATGTTGTTGCTAGTAGTGGCCCCCGCCCCCGTAGGCCAGGAGACATCGTGAGTCAGGCCCAGATCAAAGCGATAGTCGCTGTAGGTCAGCCGCCCCGACACATCGTAACCCTGGCTGCCCCGATTGAGATCGACCGCTAGACCTGGGCTCTGCAGTCTGCGATCGGGGCTGCGGCTCCACGACAGGCGATTGCTGATCGCCTCGGTGCTGCTCACTGTGGTGTTGAGTGCCAGCGACTGGCGGCGCTGGGGCATCAGCCAAGATAAGCCTAAAAAGGCGCGAGTTTCATCTTGGCCCTGCTGATTGCGGCTGTGGTTGAGGTTGACACTGCCGCTGAGGCCGTTGCCCAGCGATCGCGACAGCCCCAGGTTAGCGGTGTAGCTATCAGGCCCATCTCGCCCCAGGCGATAGCCGCCACCAATATTCAAGCTGGTGTTGTCAAAAATACGCTGACTGTAAGATGCCGACAGGCTGAGCCAGTCGGGGCTGGGGCTTAGGGAGCCAAAGGTAGTGAAGCGATCGCCCCGGTACTCTGCCGCAATTCGCAGCGATCGGTTAGTGGCGTCTTGGGGGCTGGGGGGTAGTTCATACTGCAACCGCATGGCCAGGCCGGTGCCCAGTTCGCTGGTGTGGCTGGCCGCCACATCCCAACCCCAGTTGCCCACCGCCGACGCCCACACCCCATCGGTTTCCAACATTTGATAGGAGGGCGTGAGTTGCGCATAGCCCCCCAGAGTCACGGTGGGGCTGACTCCCCAGCGATGGGCCAGGGCCAGCTGCGGCTCCTCCCACTGGTACTGTCGCTGCCCGCTCAGAGTGCGGGTGGGGAACCCCAGATTGTAAGAAAACTGCTGCAACCCCGGTGCCAACAAATTACCGGCCAGGGCGGTGGCAAAGTCGAGGCGCTGCACCTGCCCCAGGTCATCGGTAATGACCAGCTGAATATCGTTGGCCCCGGTGCTCAGGGCCAGGTTGCGAATGTCTTGAGGCCCCGCCTCCAGCTGCAACTGCTGCACCCTGACCCCGTTAATGTAAATTTCTACTCTGGCAGGCCGCTCTAAAAAGAAGGTAAATTCTCCGGTGGGGCGGGTAATGCGATAGGGCTGCAAGCTGTAGTTGCGAGACACTGAGATACCGCCCAGCGGCACCACCGTCTGAAACGCACCACTCACCGGAATCGACAAATCCCCCGCTATGTAGCGCAGAGCATTGACCGGGTCGTCGTGCACCAATCGCACATCGCCCCGACTAAACCCCGGAGCGCCTCCTTCAATTGCGTTGGCTCGACCCTCTAGCACCCAGCCCGATAGATTTAGCGCCCCATCGAAGGCAATGCGCAGGGGCTGCCGTCCGGTGCTCCCCGAGCCTGACCAAACAATATCTTCGCCAGCCAAAATATTGAGGTACCCGCTGACGGTGCTCACGGGCAGGGCATCCGCCGCTTCGGGAGGCAACCCAGCGACCCCCACCACATTGGTGCGCCGCAGCGCCGCCGGAATTTGTAGATAGAGCTCTAGCTGAGTTTGATCAAACACAACCGCAATGCCCAACTGTTGCAGCTGGGCTAGGGGTAAGTAGCCATCGCTATCGACGATCGCCGCCAGCTGGCTCTGCAAGTCTGGCCGCAAAATCGACGCTGTTTTGTCAAGCACCGGGGCGGCCTGTACCTGGCTGGCACTGCCCTCGGCGATCACCACGATCGCCTGCCCCTGGGGCTGATCGTTAATGAAAAAGGGCACAGCAATAGCCTGATCCTGCGGCGGGGGGCGGCCAAATACCCGCTCAAACAGTTCAGCCTCGGTTTCAGCCGATTCCTCTGTAGGTTCTGAAGGCGGTGCTTCGGTAAGGGTGGCGTCCCCTGGTTCTGCAATCGGGGTTTCAGCCTCGGCAGAAGGAGGTGCAGGTTCTGACTGAGGAGTCTCAGACTTAGGTACTGCTGGCACTGAGACTCCAGACTCTGGTGTGGCGTTTTCAGTCTGTCTTTCAGCTCCTACCGTAGGATCTGCTGGTTGTGAATTGGGCCTTTGAGATTGTGAAGTCAGGTTCTCAGGCTCTAAGGCCAGTTTCTCAAGCTCCGAAACAGCCCCAGAGCTAGGGTTTTCGGGCTCTGAACTAGGAACCGGAGGCTGTGGCACGGCAGAATAGGCGATAGCCGCTACCTTTGGACTCCAAGCAGCCTGGCTAGCGACCAGACCGAGTTCTGGCAGGCTGGGGCGGTTATACCCTTGAGCACCAGGGTGCATCGAGTTAGCATTTTTGGTTTGGGCAGCAGCGGATTGAGGCTCTGAAAGCTGGTGTCCAACCGGGGCAGCCGTCTGAATCGTCGCCTCTGCTAACGAAGGGAAAGTTGCTATTGCCAGGGGCTGTCGGGCCGTAGAAAACGACGGTTGCGGAGCGGGTAAACCAGAGACTAAGGCATGGCCCCCAGCCGCTTCAGGGGTGGGAGCCACGGCAATCTGGGGTGGTGTTAGGGCTTCAGCCGCAGCCGTAAGCGCAGACTCTGCCGGGGGGGGAGGTAATGGATTGACCGGCAGAGTCGCCGTTGTTGCCGTGAGGAGATAGGGCGTTAACACGGGGCAGGGGGCGCGTTGTAACCAGCGCACAGAGGGGTATAGCCATTGCTACTGAAGACCAGCCGAAGACAGCGCTTTTGGGGTGGCGATCGCGAGCCAGATAGCGTCTCAAGGTTTGGCATTGCCAGCTCCTGAGCCATCTGGCCCGCGCTATGGGGCAGGGTTTATCGCAGATCAAAGGTGGCGGTAACTGGCCCCACCGGCAACCCGGCGGGCCAGGGCACGGTAAACTGCCGCTGGTTTTGGGCTAGCAGGTTTTCGCCGCTTACCCCTTGCAGTTGCTCGGGGTTGAGGGTCACCGTCTGCCCGCCTGCCCCTGAGGTTAGGGAAAGGTGCAGGCCAGTCAGCAGTTGATGGGCCGTACCCTGGTTATGAAACTGCACCACCAGAGCATCTTGGCCGTTGATGTTTTGATGGCTGGCGCTTTCGAGCACCACATTGGAGCTGACGCCTCGGGGGGTAACGTAGAGAGACGCCACATAGTTATAGACGGCGCTAATTCTCACCACCGCAGTAGTGACCTCAACTTCAGGCTCGTCGAAAGCAATGGACAACTGCTCAGCAATTAGTCGAAAGGGTAGTTCGTGCGTGAGGTCAGACTCGCCCAGCCAGGTAACGCGCACGGTTTGTACCTGGCCCGGTTGCAGCAAAATTTGGGGTGGGTAAACCACAAAATCATCTTCTGCATCGGGGCGGGTTTCTCTGCCGTTCAAATCCATCTGGCGTTCGGTGACGCGAATTTCAATTGCTACAGGCTCATCGCCTGTGCTGCGCACCTGAAATGAGCCGGTGGAGCGCGCGCCGCTGGGTGAGAGAGTGAGGCTAGAGGGCGAGAGCTGGTAACTAGCATCGGCCCAACTGGGTGGGGCTATCAAAGCCCCGGCCCCCAGTAAAAGTGAGGCTAGACAGCCGATGGATGCCAATGTCTGTGTCAAAGTTTTCATGTCAATTCTCCATGGAGTGCTGCGGAGAGACTGGGCTTAAAATTGCTGAAAGAATGCGGTAAATCAACCCTGGATTTTGTAGCTAACCACTGGGTTAATAGTGCCCCTTTTCTTAGCAATTTATCTATCTCTCCAGGGAATTTAAGAGAAATAGCACGATTGATTTATTTTCTATTGATTAACGAGGGTAAATACCAACGTATCTGAGTAAGAGCCGGATGGCTTACCGTCGATGTCGCTGGCTAGCATGGTGGCCTGCACAGACAGAGTACAGCCTGTGTCACAGGTTAGGGCAGATTTGGTTAGAGCCGTAACATCTTCACCGCTGGTCAGGCTGCTAACTTGGACACCATCAATAATTAAGGTATAGGGAACAGCCGATGGATGGGTAACATGGCGAAGGGTGCCGCGCTCGGTTGATCGAACCTTTAAAATCCATCCATTTGGGCTGTCAGACTGCACTTGCACAACACCTAAGTCTTGATTGAGGTTGCCAGCACTGGGATTGAGGGTGAAGGTAGTGCTGGGGGTGTAGTCAACAATGCCTAAAGCAAAAGCCGCTGCTGGAAATAGCATGCTTAGCCCCATCGTGGCAGGAATAAGCCAGTTCAAGAGGTGATAATTTCGCATTTTATGCCCTCTAAAACACATTCATTATGTGGAGATACCCTAGAGCACCTCCACATAACTTAGTGATTAAATCAGACCGTTAAGCTAGCTCTAAATTCCTCAAGGAAGGATTATTTAGAGGTAAGGGTGAAGCTCAAGGTATCGGTGTAGGTGCCAGTCGGAAGACCCGCCAAAGCTACCGATGTCGTACCACCATCAACAGTTCCAGTGGCTGCGATAGTAGCGCTAACAGCGCTATTTACTACCGCCGTTGCAACAGCTTCGGTGTGGGGTGCATCAACCAGGGTCTGACTCGCTAAAGTGGGGTCAGCTAGCGAAGGAGTTGCACCAAACGCGGCAAGCGAGTCAGCTACAGTTAGATCTGAATAGGTGATATACACGTTAGCAGGAGTAGTAGCATCCTGATTCTGCAACTCCCCGGCATTTGTAGACGTGACCACTACAGTCCACCCCTGAGGATCATTATTCCGAACGTTCAGGCTACCCATTGCGAAAGATCCAGTGGTAAGAGTCGTTGATGCTGCAGCAGTAGGTAGGGTGAAGGTAAGTGTGCTGATGGGCGCGATATTACCACCTACTTCGCCACTAGCTGTTTGAGCTAGGGCAGCAGGGCCAGCGAGTAGAGATGCACCGACGAGCAGGCTGGAAGCGATTAGGGTATTACGGAAGGTTTTAGCAAACATGATGGGTCTCCTGAAGTGGCAAGTTTTGCCTGAAGTGAGTTTGTTTGCAGGGGCAAATAATGCTCCTGCGGGGTTTTGTGCTGGTTGGGCTTTAGCAAGGTTCCCTGATTACGAGAAGAGGGATTGCCTTACCGCTGACCGGCAACGTAATAGGCTGCACAGTTAGAAAGAGAAGATCTGATGAGAGAGGCAGCGAGGTCGCTAACTTTAATTTTGTAGCGGTTGATTGGCTCGTTGGCTCACAATCAGGTTTTTCTCTTTCCTTCATGTTTACTACCATAGAGAGTCAAACCCCATTCACCTATGCTAATTGCACCTATTTTCTAGTAGTTAAATTTTCGTTTTTGCGTATTTTTATCGAGACAAGTAGCGACAAAGAGCATCAAGCTTCAGGGTAATCGCATCTTATTTCGTATGAACGCTAGCAGACACAGTCAAATGCATATGAGACGAGAGGTCAAAAATGCTCAAATTTAGAGAAAATCAGTCTTATACCACAGAGTGTCAAGAAAAATAGTGTTCTACGCTTCATTAATGGCCTTTTATATGGCCCAGGAATCAGTCTCGGCATGAGGCCAGTCATAATCATGGCCTAAAACCAGTGAATCTGCGCTCTTCTCAGAAAGTGTGCAATTTGTCTGTATCGCAATTAGCCAATTTAGATGCGATTACCCTGCATCAAGCTTAATCTGTTTTAACCTGGCAAAAAATTTGTCGAACGATAATTAAAAAAATAACTCTAATCAACCTTATGTCAACAATATTAAACACCTTCCGGATTGTCAAAAACCTGCTTTTTGAATCCCAACCCTCGGTTTACACCAGGCCAATTTCAGGGTCTATGGTTTTCCCTTAGGCAAAACTCACTTCTGAAGTTTAGCTTTGGTTTGTGTAGGGATATTAAACCCTTCCGGATTTGTAAAAGGCCGTATGCAACGGTTTGGTAATCCCCCCTGCCCCCCTTAAAAAGGGGGGTTCGAGTCCGATTCAAAGTCCCCCTTTTTAAGGGGGATTTAGGGGGATCACTAGGTTTAGCCGGTAGTTCCCCAACCTCTATTCGATCCCCCCTGCCCCCCTTAAAAAGGGGGGTCTGAGTCCGATTAAAAGTCCCCCTTTTTAAGGGGGATTTAGGGGGATCACTAGGTTTAGCCGGTAGTCTCCCAACCTCTAGATGCGCCCCACAGAAGCCCGTGGGGAGAAAGACTTTGAACTCTGGCTCCCCTTCTCCCGGCGGGAGAAGGGGCTGGGGGATGAGGGGGGCAACCTTGCAACCGTGGGATGCCCCCGCCTACGCCTGCTGCTCAGCAAAAAACTGTTGCTCAATTAAACGGGTCGCATCATTTACGCTCAGGGGTTTGGCAAATAGATAGCCCTGCCCATATTCGCACTGCATCGCCGTCAAAATTTGCTGCTGGGCTAAGGTTTCTACTCCCTCAGCTATCACATTCATGCCGAGGGCATAGGCTAGGGTAATAATAGCCTGCACGATCGCAGTTTTTTTGGTGCTTGCCTCTAGGGGCGCAATAAAAGATTGATCGATTTTAAGGGTGTTTAGCTCAAACTGATGCAGATAGTTGAGTGATGAGTAGCCCGTGCCAAAATCATCTAGGCTGACCTGCACGCCAAACTGCTGTAGCTCGGCCAAAACAGTTTTGGCCAGGGTCGTACTTTCAATCAGGGTGCTTTCGGTGATTTCTAGCTTGAGGCGGTCAGCGGTGACCCCCGCCGCCTCAAGGCAGGCTTGAACCTGCTGGGCCAAATTGGGCTGAGCAAAGTGACGGCTAGACAGGTTAACGCTCAGGGTCAATGGGGGCAGGCTAGGCCACCGATCTTGCCACTGGCGCATTTGTTTGCAGGCGGTTTGCAACCCCCACTGGTCGAGGGCCACAATTAGCCCAGTTTCTTCGGCTAGGGGTATAAAGTCAGCCGGAGACAGTAGCCCCAGAGACGGATGTTGCCAGCGCACCAGCGCTTCGAACCCGACTAAGTTGACCTCGGCTAGGCTGACAATCGGTTGATAGACCAGCACAAACTCTTGTCGGTCTATGGCTTTTCGCAGGGCTGTTTCGAGCTGCAAACGCACCACCATTTGGTCGTGCATAGTGGGGTGAAAGCCAAAAATTTTGGCCATACCCTGAGACTTGGCATGGTGCAGGGCCGTCTCAGCATCTTGAATTAACTGCTCTGGCTGGTGGTGAGACGGTTGGTTAAGGGCAAACCCTATGCAAGCGGTCAAAAAAACCTCGGTTTGGCCAGAGTCGAAGGGTTGTTCAATGACAGATTGCAGCGTGGTAGCTACGACCATGGCGGTGTCTGGGTTGGCCATAGAGGGCAGCACAACGGCAAATTCGTCACCACCCCAGTGGGAGACAATCAGAGATGGGTCGAGCTCATGCCGCAGGCGACGGCCAAAGTCCATTAGCAGTTGGTCGCCGGCCTTGTGACCCAGGGTGTTGTTAATGGCCTGAAATCGATCAATATTGAGCAGGGCCACCCCAATCGACTGGGGGGCTAAGTCGCTGACCTGCATGGCCTGGCTCAGCGCTTGCAAAACCTGCTGGCGGCTGGGCAGCCCCGTCAGCAGATCAAACGCTCGAATATGCGCCAGCAATTGCTCGGTTTGCTGGCGCTGGCTTTGCTCTCGGAGCAGCTGCTGCTTGAGTTGAAACAGATTGACCCCGAGCGCGACCTGGGCGGCAGTTTGCTCAAACACGTCGATCGCATTAGCGGGCCAGGGGCGACTGTGGGCCTGGCGAAACCCCATCAGGTTGCCCCAGCGTTGGCCTTCGCACACCAGGGGTGCCACGATGCCATCGTGCATTTGGTCGATCTGTAACCACTGCTGCACATCGGCGGGCAAATTTGCCCAAGAAAGCGGATCAAAGGACTGGGCCTGGCGGTCGGTGCTGCGGTTGGTGTCTTCCCACTGCAGGGAGGGCAGGGCGTGGTCGGTGGCGGTGGCGGCCCTGGTGCTATAGGCAATGGCTTTGAGCTGAGCCCGACCTTCGGTGTAGATATGGCTAATGGCGACCAAATCGCAGCCTAGGACATGACACAACCCCTCGGCGGTGGTTTGCAGCATGTCTTCTAGGACAGGTTCTTGATGAATGTACCGGGGCAAATCAGCGATAAACTGCCCCAAAGATTGGTCACTGTTGCTGGGGTCAGGAGTGCTGAGGCGATTGGTAGGGTTCACATGAGTCCCATAAGGGATGACTGTGCTGGTTGCGGCTGACAAAAGTAGGTTTGTCGTGGCGCTTGACTTTAACATAGTGCTACCTCGGGTCTAGGAATGAGGCGAATTGTGTAGCGCCCAGGCCGTACTAGCCGGGTAGCTGATCGGAACGCACCGCCGAAGTCTGACTCTAAAGGCGCTCTGTAATCGGGCCAACACGCTGGGGATCACAGCGATCGCGACCTTCTTAGCCTAAGGGCCTAGGCCTTGCTTTTCCATCAGGAAATGCCTGAGAAACCGGGGGGAATAACCCTGAGCTATAGCCCGGCTATGGGCTAATCAAGGTGTCCAGGGTGGGCAGCAGGGTCGCTACTGCGATCGGGGCGGTGATCTGTCCAGCGGCAGTGGCTGGGGCAATGTCTAGGCTCAAATCGGCGGTAATAATCGGGGTTTGGGGGCTAATCTGGTGCATGCGCGAAGCAATGCGCCAGCCATGTTTCTCGCGAGAAACATGGCTGGCGCGTTGGCGGAGCCTCGCCCTAGCGTTAGGGTCTCTACGGTTGATCTAACTGCCGCCAATTCGCGCCACATCGCGGGCGTTTTCTTCGAATGCGGCGGTGAGGGCATCGTCGCCGGTCAGCCCATCGGCCAGGGCTTTTTGGATGTGTTGCAGCACCCGCTTGTAGTCGCGGGGCATCACTTTCACAAACGTGGCAACGGCGTTATCCCAGTCTGCGAGCAGGGTCAGCCCGCGCTTGCTCTCGGTATAGTCGACATGGTGCTGAATCAGCTCTTGCAGATCGCGAATTTCTTCGGGGTCGGTGAGCTTCTCCAGATCGACCATTTCGGTGTTGCAGCGGGTAGCAAAATCGCCAGCCTCGTCGAGCACGTAGGCGACGCCGCCGCTCATGCCTGCCGCAAAGTTGCGCCCGGTGAGGCCCAGCACGATCGCCTTGCCGCCGGTCATATATTCGCAGGCGTGGTCGCCCACCCCTTCTACCACCGCCGTCACCCCAGAGTTGCGCACGCAGAAGCGCTCGCCTGCCAGGCCGCGAATGTAGGCTTCGCCGCTGGTGGCTCCGTAGAAGGCCACATTGCCGGTGATGATGTTTTCGGCGGGCACAAAGGTAGAGCGTTTATGGGGATAGACGATCAGCTTGCCGCCGCTGAGGCCCTTGCCCAGGTAGTCGTTGGCTTCGCCTTCTAGCTCTAGGGTGACGCCCTTGGGCACAAAGGCCCCAAAGCTCTGCCCGGCGCTGCCCTGGAAGTGCAGGTGAATGGTGTCGTCAGGCAACCCCTCCCAGTGGCGCTTGGTGATTTCATTGCCGAGAATGGTGCCGACGACGCGGTTGATGTTGTAAATGGGCAGGGTGGCGGTGACGTTTTCACCGCGCTCAATGGCGGGGGCGCACAGCTCCAGCAGGGTGGTCATATCTAGAGATTTTTCTAGGCCGTGATCTTGGGCCACTTGGCAGTAGCGGCCCACTTCGGGGCCGACCTCGGGCTGGTGAAGAATGGGGGAGAGGTCGAGACCTTTGGCCTTCCAGTGGTCAATGGCCGTCTTCGGCTCTAGCACGTCGGTGCGGCCCACCATTTCATCAATGGTGCGAAAGCCTAGCTGGGCCATCCACTCGCGCATCTCCTGGGCGATGAACTGCATGAAGTTAACCACGTGGTCGGGGTCGCCCATGAAGTGCTTGCGCAGTTCGGGGTCTTGGGTGGCGACGCCCACAGGGCAGGTGTTCATGTGGCAGACGCGCATCATGATGCAGCCCAGGGAGACCAGGGGCGCGGTGGCAAAGCCGAATTCTTCGGCCCCCAGCAGGGCGGCGATCACCACGTCGCGGCCCGTTTTCATTTGGCCGTCGGTTTCGACCACGACTCGGCTGCGAAGGTTATTCATCACCAGGGTTTGGTGGGTTTCCGCTAATCCCAGTTCCCAGGGTAGACCGGCGTGCTTGATCGAGGTTTGGGGAGAGGCCCCGGTGCCGCCGTCGAACCCGGCGATCAAAATCACATCAGCGTGGGCCTTGGCCACCCCGGCGGCGATGGTGCCGACGCCGACCTCAGACACCAGCTTGACGTTGATGCGGGCTTCGCGGTTGGCATTTTTGAGGTCGTGGATCAGCTCGGCCAGGTCTTCAATGGAGTAGATATCGTGGTGGGGCGGCGGGGAGATCAGGCCCACACCGGGGGTAGAGTGGCGCACCTTGGCAATCCAGGGGTAGACTTTGCGGCCCGGCAGCTGGCCGCCCTCGCCGGGTTTTGCCCCCTGGGCCATTTTGATTTGAATTTCCTTAGCCTGGGACAGATAGAGGCTGGTGACGCCGAAGCGGCCCGAGGCCACCTGCTTGATGGCGCTGTTTTTAGAGTCACCCTTTTCATTCGTCCAGGTGTAGCGATCGGGGTCTTCGCCGCCTTCGCCCGTGTTAGATTTGCCGCCGAGGCGGTTCATGGCGATCGCCAGCGCCTCGTGGGCCTCCTGCGAAATTGACCCGTAGCTCATGGCCCCGGTCTTAAACCGCCGGGTGATGGCCTCTACGGGTTCGACTTCTTCTAAAGAAATCGGCTCTCGCGGCTTGAATTGCAGCAGATCGCGCAGGCGGAAGAGCTGCTTGTCTTGCTCGTTGACGATGGCGGCGTATCGCTTATAGGTGTCGTAATTGCCCGTTCTCACCGCTTGTTGCAGAGTGTGGATCACCTCGGGGCTGAGCAGGTGGGCTTCGCCTTCTTTGCGCCACTGGTAGTCGCCGCCGACATCAAGGGTGACATGCTCCGTGGGGCGATCGGGGAAGGCGTGGCGGTGACGCTTGAGGGCTTCTTCGGCCAGCACGTCTAGCCCAACACCCTGAATGCGGGAGGCCGTCCAAGTGAAGTATTGGTCGATGACGGTGTGGTTGAGGCCCAGGGCTTCGAAGATTTGCGCGCCGCGATAGCTCTGGATGGTGGAAATGCCGATCTTGGAGGCGATTTTGATCACGCCCTTGGTGACGGCCTTGATGAAGTTCTGGCAGGCTTTGTCGAAATCCATCGGGGGCAAAAGCTGGTCGGCAATCATGCCCTCGATGGTGTCGAATACCAGGTAGGGGTTGATCGCGCCGCAGCCGTAGCCGATCAGGGTAGCGAAGTGGTGAACTTCGTGGGGTTCGCCCGATTCGAGCACCAGGCCGACGCGGGTGCGGGTGCCGTTGCGAATCAGGTGGTGGTGCAGGCCAGCGATGGCCAGCAGAGCGGGGATGGGGGCATGGTCTTGGTCGAGGGTGCGATCGCTCAAAATGATCAGGCTCGTCCCTTCGACAATCGCCCCATCCGCCGCCTCAAAGATCCCCTTCAGCGCCGCCTCTAACCCCGCCGCGCCAGCAGCCGCCTTAAACACCATTGGCAGCGTCACCGAGGGAAAGCCGCTACTCCCGGCGTTCTTGAGCTTCGCCAGTTCTGCATTGGTAATGATCGGCGTCTTCAGGTTAATCAACCGACAGCTCTCTGGCTCGGGCTTGAGCAGATTGCGCTCGCTGCCGATGGTGGTCTCTGCCGAAGTGATGATCGCCTCGCGGATCGAGTCGATCGGTGGGTTGGTAACCTGGGCAAACAGCTGGTGGAAGTAGTCGTACAGCAGCCGGGGCTTATGGGAGAGGACGGGCAGGGGGGTATCCGTTCCCATCGCGCCCACGGCCTCGACACCGCTCTCGGCCATGGGTTTCAGCAGCAGCCGCAGTTCCTCAAAGGTATAGCCAAAGGCGGTTTGCGCGATCGGTAGGGGCGCACCGCTGTGCGCCCGTGCGGGGTTGGCGGGATTGGGATTGGGATTGGGATTGGGATTGGGCGCACGGCGGTGCGCCCCTACGGGGTTTTCGCCATTGGGTTGGGGCGCACTGCCGTGCGCCCGTGCCGCCTCTGGCAAATCCGCCAATTTCACCAGGTGTTGATCGAGCCATTCGCGGTAGGGCTGCTCCGTGGCAATCTGCTGCTTGATCTCTTCGTCGGAGACAATCCGGCCCTCGTCCATATTCACCAAGAACATGCGACCGGGTTCGAGGCGACCTTTGTAGGCGACGTTCTCCGGGGCGATGGGCAGCACCCCGGCCTCCGAGGCCATGATCACCAGGTCGTCTTTGGTCACGGTGTAGCGGGAGGGGCGCAGGCCGTTGCGATCGAGCACTGCACCCATCATGGTGCCGTCGGTGAAGGCGATCGCAGCAGGCCCATCCCAGGGCTCCATCAGGCAGGCGTGGTATTCGTAGAAAGCCTTTTTCTCGGCGCTCATCGACTCGTGAGCCGTCCAGGGTTCGGGCACCATCATCATCATGGCGTGGGGTAGTGAGCGGCCCGCCAGGGTCATCAGCTCCAGCGTATTGTCGAAAATGCCGGAGTCGCTGCCCTCTTTATTGATCAGCGGCTTGGCCCGCTCTAGGCTATCGCCAAACAGCTCCGACTCAAACATCGACTGGCGGGCATACATCCAGTTGATGTTGCCGCGCAGGGTGTTGATCTCACCGTTGTGGGCTACGTAGCGGTAGGGGTGCGCCCGCTCCCAGCTGGGGAAGGTGTTGGTGCTAAAGCGCGAATGCACCAGAGCCAGGGCGCTTGCCATCGCCTCATCGGCCAGGTCGGGGAAATACAGCCCCACCTGCTCGGGGGTGAGCATGCCTTTGTAGACGACGGTGCGGCACGACAGGCTGGTGGCATACCAGTAGGGGTCAACCCCGGTGGGCTGAATGGCGGAGTGGGTGCGCTTGCGAATGATGTAGAGCTTGCGCTCAAAGGCCTGATCGTCGGCCAGATCTGCCGAGCGCTGGATAAATACCTGCTGCATGAAGGGTTCGCTGGCCTTGGCGGTTTCACCCAGCGAGGCGTTGTCGGTGGGCACATCGCGCCAGCCCAGCACCTTCTGCCCTTCCTCGGCGGTAATCTGCTCAAAAATTCGGCGACCTTTGTCTCGGTCTGCTGAGTTGGGCGACGAGAAAAAGAACCCCACTCCATATTGCCCCGGCTCAGGCAGGGTTATCCCCGCTGCCGCCGCTACCTTGGCCATAAATTTGTGGGGCATTTGCAGCAAAATGCCCGCGCCGTCGCCGGTATTGGCCTCGGCCCCCACCGCGCCCCGGTGGGCCAGGTTGACCAAAATCGTCAGCCCCTGCTCCACAATGCTGTGCGACTGCGCGCCCTTCATATGGACGATGAAACCCACGCCGCAGGCATCGTGCTCGTACTGCGGGTGGTAAAGACCTTGGGCTTGGGGCGGTTGAGATAGGGGCATTGATTTATCGGGCAAAACGATGGAACTCAGACAGGGGCAGACATAGACCAGCTTAACTATTCTGTGATCAGGCGTGAGCTGCTGACCAGTCTTTTAAGAAAATAATCAGATCAACGCCCTAGAAAGTTTGCGAAATATAACAAACGCCCTAAGGTTTTAAGTGTTGGGAATTTCTGTTATATGGAATACAACTACAAGAATCAACACGATATAGCAATGATATGATTAGTTTGCTCGAAGGTGATTCTCTGGAAATTGCCCCATGAACGTGAAGGTGATTGTCGAAGCTTCTGTACCACCTACTGAGAAAGATCGGCTCTTCCGGTTTAGATATGCTTAATTGCTCTGCGATAATCTGAAATCGTTGCTATACAAGGCTTTCAGCCAAAATTAAGTCTTCAAGGTTCCTTTTATGGTACTAATGCTTATAAGCATTGGTATGAGGAGGTTTTAGGCCTCCTGGGTCTTAACCCCGCATAGTCAGACCGGAAGAGCCGAAAGATCTTGATGATTTGAGATTTGCATCATCTGCATTAACAAGCAATCAGAACAGTATCGCTGTAGAGATACAAGAAGAAAACGGCCAATTTCTTTTGATGGCCAGCTTCAAGATGAAAACGACTGCCCAGTATAAAGTGGTTGATCGTATTTCAAAGGAATTTGAATTCTCACTCGTCAGCTTAAAGGGTTATCAAGATACGTGTATTTCATTCCCTCGGTAGAGATGGTGTAAGTACCAATGAGCGTATATCAATACTACGAATTTCAATCAATAGATCGCCCCTTGACGCTCCCGGAGCAGGCAACCCTGCAAGCGCTGTCAAGTAGGGCACACATTACCCCAAATAGGGCTAGCTTCCTCTACAACTATGGCGACTTTCGGGGCGATCCAGAGGCCATATTGGCCGAGCACTTTGATGCGATGTTGTACATTGCCAACTGGGGTACGTGGCAAATTGTGTTTCGCTTTCCTAAAGCGCTGGTGGAGCGCTCATGGTTTGAGCCCTACGAGGTCGAGGATGCGATCGCCCTTTCCACCACCGCCCACCACCTGATTCTCAACATCAAGATTCAAGAAGAAGGGGGGATGATGGGTTGGGTCGAGGGCGAAGGCTGGCTGCCTCGGCTGTTGCCCCTGCGCGATGATCTGCTGGCGGGTGACCTGCGGCTGCTGTACTTGGCCTGGTTGCGGGTATGCCCCAACCTGATCGAGTACGGCGAGGACAAAGACCCACTTGAGCCCCCAGTTCCCCCCAACCTAGGGAAGTTGACCCCACCCCTGAAGGCCTTTGTCGAGCTGGTGGAGCTAGACAATGCCCTGGTCTCAGCGGCAGCCCAGGCTAGCCCTAGCCATCGGCCAGCCCCAGCCCTCGAAGAGTGGCTACCCCAGCTAACCGAGGCAGAACGCCAGGCGTTTTTGCTTAAGCTGGTGCGGCGAGAGCCCCACGTCGATCTGCAATTGATCAACCGCCTGAAAGAACTGGCGGGAGCTAATCCATCAGTACCACCTGCCTCAGAGCAAGAACGGCGGCGGTTTTCAGAACTGGCTGCGATCGCCGCCGATAAAGAGGCCAAGCGCAAACGAAATGAGCAGGCAGCGGCTAAAGAACAGCGCATCAAAAATCTGGAGGCCTTGGCTCCCAAAGCTCCCCAAACCTGGGATCGGGTGCAGGATTTGATTCAGGTGAAGCAGGCCTATGCCTACGATGAGGCTACACAACTGCTGCGAGACCTGCGAGACCTGGCTGAACACCAGGGGCAACTGCCCGTCTTTAGCCAGCGCCTTGAGCGGCTCAAGGCCAACTACAGCAATCGACCCGCGCTAATGAAGCGATTGCTGTCAATCAAAACTTGAATGGCCGTCAGCTCATCTGCTGCTCCATGTCGGCGATCTCTAGGCGGGTTTTGATCACCGTGTCGGGGTTGAGGCTGATCGAGTCAATGCCCTGCTCCACCAAGAACCTGGCAAACTCCGGGTAGTCGCTCGGCCCCTGGCCGCAGATGCCGATTTTGCGGTGGTGTTCTTTGGCGGTTTGGATGGCCATTTTGACCATGCGCTTCACTCCTTCGCTGCGCTCGTCAAACAGGTGGGCCACCAGAGCCGAGTCGCGATCAAGCCCCAACGTCAGCTGGGTGAGGTCGTTCGAGCCAATGGAGAACCCGTCGAACACCTGGCTAAACTCGTCGGCCAGCACCACGTTGTTGGGCAGTTCGCACATGACGTAGACTTGCAGCCCGTTTTCGCCCTGCACCAGGCCGTGTTTGGCCATTTCTTCGAGCACCCGACGGCCCTCGTCGGGGGTGCGGCAGAAGGGCACCATCAAGATCACATTGGTCAGCCCCATGTCGTCGCGTACGCGCTTGAGGGCGCGGCATTCGAGGGCAAAACCGTCGCGGTAGCGATCATCGTAGTAGCGCGAGGCCCCGCGCCAGCCGATCATGGGGTTTTCTTCGTCTGGCTCAAAGGTGCTGCCCCCCAGCAGGTGGGCGTACTCGTTGCTCTTAAAGTCGGAGAGGCGCACCACTACTGGTTTGGGATGGAAAGCGGCGGCTAGGGTGCCCACCCCCTGGGCCAGCCTGTCGGTGAAGTAGTCGGGTTTGTGGTCGTAGAGAGCGGTGAGCTGGGCGATCTGGCGCTTTTCGCCGCCGTCGGGCAGGCTGTCAAAGTTGAGCAGCGCCAGGGGGTGTACCTGAATGTGGTTGGCGATGATGAACTCCAGCCGGGCCAGGCCGACGCCGTCGTTGGGCAGGGCCGCCAGGGTAAAGGCTAGCTCGGGGTTGCCCACGTTCATCATGATCTTGGTGCGGGTTTCGGGCAGGCTGTCGAGCTGGGTGGTCTCGATGCGAAATGGAATCTCGCCTCGGTAGATCAGCCCCTCTTCGCCGCCAGCGCAGGTGACGGTGACGGGTTCGCCCGTGGTCAGCAGCTGGGTGGCGTTGTCGCAGCCGACGATCGCCGGAATGCCCAGCTCCCGCGCAATGATAGCGGCGTGGCAGGTGCGCCCGCCCTGGTCGGTGACGATCGCACTGGCCTGCTTCATAATCGGCTCCCAGTCGGGGTCGGTGCGGGTGGTGATCAGCACCTCACCGGGGCGAAACTGAGCGATCTGGTTCACCTCAAAGATGACGCAGGCGCTGCCCTGGCCGATCAGGTCGCCCACAGCGCGGCCCGTGGCCACGGGTTCTACACCGTCGGGCAGCTCGAGAATGTACGATCGCAGCTCATTCTGCGATTTTTGCGACTGCACGGTCTCGGGCCGGGCCTGCACAATGAACATCTCGCCCGTAATGCCATCCTTGGCCCATTCAATATCCATGGGGCTTTTGACGCCCCGCAGCTGGGTGTAGTGGTCTTCGATGGTGCAGGCCCAGTGGGCCAGCTGCAAAATGTCGGCTTCGTCGATGGCGTAGCGTTTTTGATCGGCCAGGGGCACCGGCTCGTTTTTAGTGAGTTCTGTGCCCGTGGTGTCGTAGACCATGCGCAGAGATTTGGTGCCCAGGCGCTTGTTGAGAATGGGTTTGTGGCCCGACTTCAGGGTGGTCTTAAACACCACGTACTCGTCGGGGTTGACGGTGCCCTGCACTACGTTTTCGCCCAGGCCGTAGGCGGCGGTGATCAGCACGGCATTCTCAAAGCCGGTCTCGGTGTCGATGGAAAACATTACCCCGGAGGTGGCCAGGTCTGAGCGCACCATGCGCTGAATGCACACCGACAGGGCGACATCGAAGTGGTCAAAGTGCTTGGTGGTGCGGTAGGAAATAGCGCGATCGGTAAACAGCGAGGCATAGCATTTCTTGCAGGCAATCAGCACCGCCTGGTCGCCGTAGACGTTGAGGTAGGTCTCCTGCTGGCCCGCAAAGCTGGCGTCGGGCAGGTCTTCGGCGGTGGCGCTAGAGCGCACGGCGACATCGACCTCGGTGTAGGCGTTGTCCGCCAGGCATGACTCATCATTTAGGCAAAGGCTCTGGCCCGCCTGCTCGCACATCTGGTGGTAGGCGCTGAGAATGGCGGCCTTGAGGTCGTCGGGGAAGGTGGCGTTGAGAATCAGCGATCGCGCCTTCCGGCCCCGCCGCCGTAGCTCGGTCACGTCATTGATATCAAACCCGCCCAGCACCTCGCGCAGCTGGGCGTCTAGCCCGGTTTTCTCAATGAAGTAGCGGTAGGCAAAGGAGGTGGTGGCAAACCCCGTCGGCACCCGAATGCCCTGGGGCGTCAGCTGCTGAATCATTTCGCCCAGGGAGGCATTTTTGCCGCCCACCAGGTGCACATCGTCGAGCCGTACTGCATCGAGCCAGAGCACCAGCTGCTGCTCTCGCTGGACAGGGGAGTGCTGAACCACAGATGTAGCTACCATGTCGCCACCTTAAAGAAATACTCGCAAAACCAGATTGACTGCGACCTCAGATCTAACTCAGCCAGGCGTCAGCGCCTTGGGAGAGGCTGGGGTTGTGCCATTCTCCGAGCAGAAACTTAGCGATCGCAGTGTCTACTTCTATGCTAAAAAGCCTGGGATCAGCTCACAAGCTTGTCTAACTTTTCATGTCTTGAACGCAATGGATATATACAGTTGCCGAGGCTAAACCTGATCCAAGTTCAGCAGTGGGGTTTTGCCTGTAAACAAACGCCAGATCCCGAGCCGGACTTGGTATCTCCCGTGAGATCCCTTCCTTTGGGGAGACCCAGGGCGTAAGCTAGTAGCAGGCTATTAAGAAATATTGCAGGAGCCGCCCCTTGACCAACATTCTCTCTCGCCCTCGCCAGCGCTCGGCCAAAGCCCTGCCCCTGCGCACCCTCTGGGCCGACACCCTCACCGTGTTTTGGGGCGACTGGCTCGATTTGCGGGTGCGCATACCCCAGGTGGCGGCCTCGGGGCTGGTGTCGCCGCTGATCTATATCTTGGCCTTTGGCCTGGGTCTGGGCAACGCCATCGACCAGGTGACTACGCCAACGGCGGGCGACAACTATCTAGAATTCATTTTGCCGGGGATGGTGGCCCTGTCGTCGATGGTGATCAGCTTTGGCGGCACTACGTTCTCGATTTGCGGCGATCGCCTGTTCACCAAAACCTTCGAAGAAATGCTGCTCTACCCGGTGCACCCCCTGGCGCTGCACCTGGGCAAAATGCTGGCGGGCATCGTGCGCGGCCTGATGACGGCGGGTTCGGTGATTTTGGTGGCGATTCTTTTCACCGGGCGGTTTTGGAGCTTTGTCAACCCGCTGTTTTTGCTGCTGGTGGTGCTCAACTGCGCCGTGTTTGCGGGCCTGGGGGTAATCGTTGGGCTGAATGTGAAATCGCTCGAAAGCGTGGGACTGTTCAACAACTTTTTGATTGTGCCGATGTCGTTTTTGGGCGGCACCTTCTTCGACCCCGCCACCCTGCCCGTGGCGCTCAAGGCGATCGTCTATCTGCTGCCCTTGACCTACACCACCATTGGTCTGCGGGCAGCGGCCTACAAGCCTTTGGCCGAGTTTCCGTGGTTTACGATTCCCATTTTGGTGGTGGTGGCGGCGGTGCTGGCGGCGATCGGCGCGCGCCAGTTTTCGACCCAGCAAGATTGAGGCTGACAAGATTAGGTAGCGCAGGGCGCAGGGACGGAGAATATCAAGATGGTTGATGGCGGCGAGATTATTGATTGGTGATGTGTCGCTGACGATGATCACAGCCGACCCATATCCCCCAGGGTTTGCAGATCCTGTTCAAAATCTTCTACCCCATAGTGCATCGGGATCTGGCGGCTGGCCAGCAGGTGCTGAAAGGCAACCCGGTGCATGCCCGCAAAACGGCCAGCCTGAGCCAGGGTGAGTTTGTCTCGCTGGAAGAGCACAACAGCACTTTCTTGGCGCATTTCAGCCTCGCTCATGCGGGCTGTGGTTAAGATCTCATCCGGAACGATAACGCTCATGGCTGAATACCGCTGCTATATTTCTTACTTTACGCCCTGGGACAGATGATGTATCGACTCTACGACTACCCTCCCTCGGGCAATGGTTACAAGGTCAGGCTGCTGCTGTCCCAGCTTCAGGTTCCCTTTGAATATGTCGAGCTGGATATTCTCAAGGGCGAAACCCGCACACCGGAGTTTTTGGCCAAAAACCCCAACGGGCGCATTCCTCTGCTAGAACTTGAGCCGGGAAGCTACCTGGCTGAGTCGAACGCAATTTTGTTTTATTTGGCGCAGCAAACTCCCTTTTGGCCCACCGCCCCGCTGAGTCAGGCGGAGGTGATGGGCTGGCTGTTTTTTGAGCAGTACAGCCACGAGCCCAACATTGCCTCGCCGCGTTTTTGGCTGTGCCACCTGGACGAACTCAACGACTACCAGCGGTTGGCCCTGCCCTACAAACAGGAGCAGGGCTACCAGGCGCTGGCGGTGATGGATCAGCACTTAGGACAGCACACCTTTTTTGTAGACGAGAGCTATACCATTGCTGACATGGCCCTCTATGCCTACACCCACGTTGCCCACGAGGGTGGCTTTGAGCTAGAACGGTTTGCCCATGTGCAGCGCTGGCTGGCGCAGATTGCGGCCCAGCCCAACCATGTGCCTATCACGCAAACGATGTTTGAGTTTTGATCTCTGGCCAGTCATGGCGTTGCCCATCGCGAAGGCTGGGGGCTTTATGGAAACTTTTTCCAATGTTGTGGTCTTCAGCCTCCGGACACGGGCATTCTCAACACGAAGAGGTTAGTGCCACTGTGTGTTAGGGGTGTCTGCAAATGCCGGGAATGCGACGGGCCGACAGGCGTAATTCAAACGACGACAATGCAATCCAGCACCCGCAGGCGAAGCGGGCTGAGCCGCCATTGCCTAATGACATCAGGCAGCTTCTGAGTACTATCCGATCGCAACGGGATGAGGCGAAGGATCAGGTTGTCGAGAAGGAACAGCAGCTAGAGGAAAGCCAGACGCTTTACCAGGAGCAACAGGAAAAACTGCAATCAACCATTGTTCTCTATCGAGAAACCCAAGAGCAGGCGAGCTCGTATCTAGCGCTCTATACCGAGGAGAAGACCAGGAGCAGCGAACTTGAGGTCAAGTACAATGAAACCTGGAAGGAGTCTCAGAACTACCTGGCGCTATACAAGCAGATTGAGCAAGAGTTGAAAATTGAGCGGCGCTCCAAGGCGGGCATTAAAGGCTGGGAGACCCGACGCAAGCGGGAAAATGAGCGACTAAAGCAGGAAATTGGCGAAATGGCGATTGTCCTCCGCGAGTCGCTGATCAATAAGGATCAGGCTATTCAGAGCTTGGAAAATGTAGCAGCTCGGATGGATCGAATTCAGCGGCTGGTAGATTCAGTCGATGATGAAGTGACCAATAATCCAGTAGGGATGCTGCAAAAGTTTCAGCGGGTATGGGTTGCTGTCAGGGAAATTATGGCGGAGTAAGAAACGGCTAACCCATGAACAACAATTCAGCTTCGATAATTTCGGCTTCACAACCTGCGACTCTGGGCGATCGCCTGCGTGGCATCGCCGAGGAGTTGCGGCAGGAAACGGATACTCAGATTAAAGCGACCTCTCGGATACTGGGTGCAGCGGCCCAAATGGCCCAGAACCACGATCAACTGATTGGTGACGTAGTGGAGATGGTTGAGGAAGATCTGGATCGAAGAGATCAGGGTGAATCCCTGACCACTTATACGGTTCCGGATTTAAAGCAGGAATTTAAGACCCTCAAAGCGGCAAAGGCTCATTTTGGTGTCAAGGCAAACAGCTGGGATTCTCTGGCGACAAAACTGAATGAAGCCAACAGGATTCCTATTAGCAGCGAAACTTGGATTCCGAATAATACCCACAGCCAAGTATTGGAGCGGCTCGATGCGATCGAGCTAAAGATTATATCCCTTCAGGGAAGTATGGAGCAGGTATTGGAATTGCTGCAGGAAATGGTAAAGCAGAGCTAAGCACCTTGCCTAAGTAATGTCTTGGCATAGTTGGCGCTTAAAGTTGTTTATTGCAGGCCGACTTGTTCCTGGACTTACTCTTTTGCTTTTAGCAGCGCCACCGAGCGCGACAGCCGCGCTTGGGTCTGAGTCATCAGCGGCCCGCGCAGCCGCAGCCGCCCCAGGGTGACAAAAACTAGCCCCAGCAGCAGGTCGCCCCCGGCCACGGCGGCGATCGCCTCTAGCCAGCTCAGCCCCAGAGACTGGGCAAACACCACGCTGGCGACGATGCCGAGCGCGATCGCTGTGGTGAGCAGCCCTACACCGATACCCACCATGATAAAACCGCTGATCAGGCGACGGCTTTCATAGTTGGCCTCTTGCACGGCCACATCGAGGTGGGTATCGACTAACACGGCTGCCAACCGCAGCAGTCGCCGAAAGTAGCTTTCCACTTGGTCAAAGGCAGAGTCAGAGCTAGCCACGCTTGCCCCTCAAGATCAGGCCCAGCACAAAGCCGATGCCCAGGGCGATCAGCAGGCTCTGGCCCAGGTTGCCTCGGGCGCGTTTCTCTAGCTCGGGCAGCATCTCGGCCTTGAGCTCTTGAATTAGGTTTTCAGTGCGCGATTCGAGGTCGTCGAGCAGATTGTCGATGCTTGATTTATCTATCCCCAGCGGCCCAGCAGGCTCAAGGCTTGCCGATGACGCCCCATTGGCAGCCACCTTGCCCGGCGCTGGGGCATCGACCTCAACCAGCGTGGCCAACTCATTGATCTGGCGACGCACTAGGGTTTTGGTGCGATCGGTTTCATCGCTGATATAGACCACGGTCGAGTCTACGTCGCCTTCAGTGGCGGCAAGGTTTTCTTTGGTCAGCTGGGGCCACTCAGACAAGAGCAGCGGCACCATCGACTCGAAATGGTGTTTAAAGGCTTTTTTGGTGGCGGCGGTGAGTTGGCTATTGGCCATGACTGGCTCCGATGGTTGACGTTGGGCAGAGCTGTGGCTATTGCGGTCTGGGGCTACGCCATTTGCGGCCCCGGCGGCGAAACAGCAGATACATCAGCACACCTACTACAACCAATACCAGAATTGGCACGGCGATCGCGAGTACCGAAAGGATGGTTGAGCTGGCCAACTCTGTAGTAGACACCGCAATGTTGCCCACCGGCCCCGCCGTCGCCGTCGAGGCCAGCCGAGCCAGCCCGGTAAACGCCTGGGTGCCGCTGGCCACGCCGCCCCCGGCAATTAGCGCCAGGCTCCACTGCAAAAAGGGGTTCATGTCGCCCCCCGTAACGGCAGCGGTGAGCACGGTACCGGCGATCGCGGCGGCGGGCAGCTCCACCGCATCCATCAGGTTGTCGACTATCGGCACAAAGTAAATCAACACCTCTAGCAGGGTAGCCACGGCAAAGGCAGCGATGGCGGGCGCACTGCCCATCCAGGCCATGCTGGGGGCCAGGGTGAGATAGCCCTGGTGAGCGGCAATGCCCGCCACCAAAAAGGGCACCAAAATTCTAAAGCCAGCGGCGGCACTCAGGCCAATGCCAATGGCAACATGCAGCAGTACATCCATAGCTCCCCCCAATAATGCTATCTAGCCATGCTCTTGAGCCTAGTGCATGGGGAGATCATAAGAAATCCGTCAGGCCGACGATGAACTTGGCCGAGCAACGTTCATCACGGTTTAGCCCAGAGGCTAGCTGTCGGCAGCGGGAGACACCGGGTTTTCGCCGATAGAAAACACCTGGCCGTCAATAAACAGGCGGGTAATGCCCTTGGCCTGGAGATAGGGGCTGGTGGTTTGCAGCAGAGCGCCGTCGGGCACTTTTATCACCCGCTGGTTGCGGCGCGAAAAGCGGCGGGCCACATTTTGGTTTTCAAACACGGGCAGGGTGCGCGAATCACCCTCAGACTCAGGAATCTGGCCCAGTTCGGCAAAGGTGCTCAGGGGCAGCACCACCAGCTCTGAAGAGGTGCGCTCTACCACGACGTAGCACAGCGATGGCAACGCCTCAGCGGTGAGGGGCGAAATTTCTAGGGCTTCCAGGTTGGTGGTAGCGCGATCGCTGCTCTCCCAGGCGTAGGCCTCGTCATCATCCTCGTCGTCGCTGTCGCTGTCATCGTCGTCATAGTCGTCGCCGAGGACGGGGGCGTCATCCCAGTCGTCGTCAAGGGCGGCTTCGGCACCCGGTGACTCAGTGGGTTTGGCGGGGGCGGCCTGGGCAGACTTGAGCACCGGGCGAGAGGGCTTTTCGGGGGTCTCGGCAGCCGCAGGGTCAGCGGGGTCAGGCAGCGATAGCTGAGTTGGCTCAGGGGCGGCTTTGGCTGCGATCGCCGGTTCTTCTGCCGGTTCTTCCGCCGGTTCTTCTTCGGGCAGCTCGGCAGCGCGCGATCGCCGCTTGCGAGCCGGTTTTGCCGCTTTTGTTGGGGCTTCTGTCGCCGGGGCTTCTGTTTCAGGAGCCTCCGTCATAGCCAGGACTGGTTCTGCCACAGGTTCAGCCTCAACCACCGGCTCAGGCTCGGCCTTTTTTTGGCTGCGAGGTTTGGCCTTGGGCTTTGTCGGCGCTGCCTCCTCGGGCAGCGCCGGTTCTGCTTCGGGCAGGGCAGGAGGTACAACCACCGCTCTATCGGTGGAGCCGCGCTTTTGCTGAATCAGCACGCTGTACTCGGCTTCGGGCAGACTGGCCTTGAGCAACCGGCTGATGGTGCTATTGCTGACGGCGTAGCGCTCCGCCAGGGTTGAGGTTGTCTCCTGGGGCTGGCGATACAGGCTCAAGATAGATGTCTTGTCAGCCTCAGTCAGCTTTTTGGGTGCCATGCCGTGGGTTCCGTAACAATGCCATCTAACATCTTAAGGCCATACCAAGGCCAGCTCAGGATCTAACGTTTTCTCTCAGAGTATCCCAACTCAAAAAATATCCCGCCCAAGGACGCAAATCCAAGGACGCAAATCCAAGGACGCAAATCCAAGGACGCGAACTCGGCCCGTTGGGCCGGTCGCGGTGAGATCCCAGATAAGCTAGCCAGAACACTCTTAGGCAAGATTCCTCCGCTGGACTAAGATCAGGCTAAACCCCCGCCTTACCCTACCCCCGCCGCCGGCGAGGACTGCGGCGAGAATTGACCGAAACAGCGTGTTCTACTACCGCCCCAAGGCCAAAAAATACCGCCGAAAATGTCCAAAAGACTTCCCACAGGCTGCCTTCTACATAGGTGTCAGTGTTGATAGCGTAGGCAAAGAACATATCGGCAATGTAAAGACAAAAGGCGGCGATCGCAATCAGCTTCCACGACTGCGAATAGCGCCCGCCCCAAAAAGCCACCAGCAGCGTACCCGCAATCACCAGCAGCACAATGTCGCCAATTAGGTAGAGCAGGCCCACCGCATCCACCAGGGGCTCTAGCATGCCGTCTATCTGCAAGATCAGAGGTGGAGCAGAGCTAGCTTCCTCCTCTACCTCTAGGGCGGGGGCTTCAGCGGGTGCCGCTTCCAAGGCAGGGGCGGGGGCAATATCGGGGGGTGCCTGGGCCAGATGGTGCATTGCTGGCACCTGCCCCAGGGGCACTGCGATCGCTTCAGCAGCGGCAATGTTCACAAAAATGGCCAGCAGCACCCCACCCAAGCCAATGCCCACCACCATCATCCACTGGGGCAGCTCCAGGTTTAAGCGCCGGGGCAGAACCGCCTTAAACATGCCCGCCGCCAAGAAGATATAGCTAAAAATATAGAAAAAGTCGCCCAGAGACACCGCTGGGTCAAGCCCCCAAACCGTACCCCAGATAAAGAAAAGCACAGTGCCCATGGCGTAGAACAGCAGCCCTAGGCCAATCCAAAACCAGACGTTGCGACCGCTGACGATCTGGCTGCTGCGCCAGTTGCGAAAGCACAGCAGTGCGGCAAAGAAAAATGCGCCAATTTCTAACAGGTTAATACCCGTCAAAAACCAGTCGGGCTGGGCACCGTCTTCCCCTGGCGCAGTAAACAGCAGAAAGAATAGCAGCGTAGCCACGCCCCAGGCGATGCAGGCCCCCACCAACAGAGGCGTGGACGAGTCACGGGCAGAGGTCGGGGTAGATGATTTGCTCAAGGGTTCACTCCTAACGGAACTCAACGGCGCAACTGCGAACCGGGCAGCGCAATCTTAAACGTCACTCAACCCCGGCAGTAAGCCCAGCGCAAGGTGAATTGTACCGATTACCAACCCTCTTGGGCTGTCCAGATAGAGAAATCGTGCCAATTTAGTCGCGCAGAGCAATAATTCTTAAACTCTTGCCTGCTTAAACTCTCATATACGCCTCCTGTGGAGGTATGTATCCCAGGCCAATGTCCATGGCCTAAGTCCAAATCTTGCCCGACGGAGACTGCTGTAACCACCGCCGAAACTGGCTCTGCTCAGCGGTGGTCATGTCTTCAACTGCTTCCAGCGCGCGGGCGGCAAAATCGGCGTTGCCAAAGTAGTCTTTGCCCATGCGGTGCATTTCCTCTAGCAGGCGCTGCAGGTGGTGATCTTGCCAGGGCGGCAGCTGGGGCATTGCCAGGGGGTCTACGGTGAGCAGATTTTTCAGGGCCTCAGAAGCCGTCGCCTGGGGAAATTTCCAGGCGGCAAACACCTTGGCAATATCATCTTCAAACTGCCGCGCCTGCTTGCCTCCCAGCAGATCTTCCACATCCATATAAAGCACTTGCAGCATCAGCAGGCAGGCTTTGATAAACGGGGCCGCTGCCGGGGGGGTGCCGGTGTCACCACCCGCGTCATGGTCAAATTTTTCAAGGCGAATTTTGCCCCAAATGCTGTAGCGATCGGGTTCCTCCAGCAGCACGCAGGCTTTGCCCCGGTTGTCGGTCAGGTCGCGCCACAACGCCCGAGCATCGTCTTCTTGGTCAGCATTAAACACGCTCAGCAGACGAAAGGTCTGCCCCTGGTAAGACAAAATCGGAATCTGCTGGTCTTTTTGAGGATGGTGCATCGTCTTGATGTCAACATCCTGCCGCTTGAGGATAAACATGTTATGGCCTGCTGACTCCTAGCTGAGGTAAGTACCTGCTGTAGGCGGCGGCTGCAACGGTAGACCGCACCCTTAGTACCGCGTGATCATAAAAATCTGTAAACCCTCACAAAAAACCCTCACAAACTGTAGGATTGACCGACCAGCGTGGGATTAGAGACTCATACCAAGTCCAGCTCAGGATCTGTTGCCTTTCCACAGGTGTCTTCCCACGGGCACAGCTCTACCTCCAGACTTGGATGAGATTTATCTTAGCGGCCCTGACTGCATTGGCAGCAGTTTCATCGCTGTTATTCTAATTATTCTATTCGTCCTAGTCTGCCCTAAGGATCGCCCATACCCCCTAAGATAAAAAGGAATATATCAAAAAGCCTACCGGGGCCATTAGCTCAGGGGATAGAGCAACCGCCTTCTAAGCGGTCGGTCGCTGGTTCGATCCCAGCATGGCCCGTTGTCTGTTGAGTTGTCTGCGGCATAGCATCCCGCTGCTGTCTGGGGAATTGTTAGGGAAAGCTATTTGTCTGGGAAGATTCTAGCCGGAGTGAGGAGTTCAATCCGTGTCGAAAGCATGCGTTTGCCAGAAGCTGGCGGTCAAGGAGTCTGGCAAGGGTGCCGAGGGCTGGGCAGGGGGCAGATGAAAGCGCTACTCTGGCTATAGCCCCAAGCCCATACGGGCAGACTCCTACAGGCATATATCTACAGGCAAATACCTTGGACGATGCAGACCTAAAAGCCCGGCTCAAACGGCTAGAGGTAGAGCTAAACAGCGCCTCACCCCCTGCTGCCCAGCGCCCTAGCTCTCGCGCTGCCGCCAACCAGCCAGCGCCAACGCCCAGGGGATGGGTACAGCGGCTCAAGGCCAATGCCCTGATCCCCGTCTATTTATTGGCCATTCCCTGGGCTCAGGAGATTGTCGACCAGCTCTTCTTTGGCGGTCGATGGAATCTGCCGCTGCATCCCCGCAGTCTGGAGGGCATACCGGGGATTTTTCTGTCGGCTATTTCCCACGCTGGCTTTGCCCACCTGATTGGCAACACCATTGGCTTTTTGATCTTTAGCTGGCTAATTTTGGCCAAAAGCCGCCGCGACTACTGGATTACGCTGATGGTAGGCTGGCTGGGGGGCGGGGTGATGGCCTGGCTGCTTGGCCCCAGCAGCGTCCACGGGCTGAGTGGGGTGGTCTATACCCTGTTTGGCTATCTGCTCTGCATTGGTTGGCTAGAGCGGCGGGTGGCACCGCTGCTGATCTCAATGTTTGTGCTGATCAACTACAGCTACTTTATTTTTGGCATGTTCCCCACCCAGCCCATGGTGGCCTGGTGGGGGCACCTGTTTGGCTTTGTGCTGGGTATTGCGGCGGCTTACAGGGTACATCAGGAGCCGGGGCGGGCAAGGTAAATGGGCGGGTTGGGGCCCACAGCAGTGCGCCCGTACGGTGGGATTGGGTAGGGGCGCACTGCTGTGCGCCCGGCTGAATCGGGGGTAAACAAGCAGGATTTGGTATTAGTGGATCGGGGTAACCCAGGGGCGCAGTGGGGTGCTGCGATGCACGTAGAGGGGGTGTCGGGGCTGACCAGTGCGGTTGTGGCCCAGGCAGCGACACTTCGCCTCAAATGGAGAGAGCAGGGTGAGAACGGCGCGATCGCGCCCCCGCCAGCTGCCCCAGGCCAGCAAGATCTGGTCGGCCCGGTGAGCCGTTGCTGCTAAAACAGCATCGTTGCCCTGGCCAATTGGGTCATTGACTAGTTTTAGAAGCTTGGGGTGGGGGCTGCGGTAAGCAAAGAGGTTGACCACGGCGATCGCCCCAAACCCCCAGCCCTGGGCCAACCCAAGGCATCGACGAATAGTCGGGTCGTCTAGACTACCGTCGGCCCAGCTCGGGTTTAGCATGATGATGGCCAGGGTAGGGTCGCTACTCCAGCGTCGCCCCAGGCTGTAGCGATAGCGGCCCGTGGGGTCGAAGGTGGCGCTGCGTTCCATGGCCGTCACTTGCAACATTTGTTTACATTAGGAATAGGGGGTTTGCTTTGGTGCGAGCATCCCTGGCAACCCAGCCGTCTATCCGGAGAACGACCGTTTTGACTATTTTCTCAACCTTTAGCCCATCGGTGCGCAACAACCTGACGGTGCTGTTTGCGGCGGGGCTGTGCTTTTGGGCGGGGCTGGCGGGGCTGCTGCCAACGCTGCCTCTGTTTATTGAAACCCTGGGGGGCAGCGGCCAGCAGATCGGCATTGTGATGGCGTCGTTTGCGATCGGGCTGCTGGTGGCGCGGCCCTACCTGTCGCGGCTGTCTGACGAGCGGGGCCGCAAGGTGGTGCTGTTGGTGGGGCTGAGTGCGATCGCCGTTGCCCCCTTTGGCTACCTGCTGGTGCAGTTTTTGCCTCGGGCGATCGTGCCCCTAACCATCGCTGGGTACACCCTCAACCTAGACACCTCTATTCTGGCCATGATTGGCATTCGCGCCTTCCACGGGCTGAGCATTGCCGCCTTTGTGGTGGCCTATAGCGCCCTGGTGCTTGACCTGGCCCCGCCCGCCAACCGAGGCGAGTTAATCGGCTACATGACCCTGGTAAACCCCATTGGCCTGGCCCTGGGGCCAGCCCTCGGGAGCTTTCTCTACGAGGCCAGGGGCTTCACCACGGCGTTTTTGGCCATGGGTCTGCTGGGCATCGTCGGGCTGCTGCTGCTGGCGCGACTGCACGAGCCCTATCAGCCCCGCAGCGACGACGACGCCCCACCCAAGGCGTTTTGGGGGCAGCTGTGGAGCGGGCGGGTGCGCACTCCGGCAATTATTTTGCTGCTGGTGGGGCTGGCCTTTGGCACCCTGAGCACCTTTGTGCCCCTCTACGTGCGCGAGGCGGGCCTGGCGCTAAATGTAGGGCTGATCTACACCGCCTCGGCGGCGGCCAGTTTTATGTCGCGGCTGGTGGCCGGGCGGGCCTCCGACCGCTACGGTCGGGGTCGCTTCATTACCGTTAGTCTGCTGCTCTACAGCGTGGGCATGGGGATTTTTTGGCTGGCCGAGAGCGCGCCGATGTTTTTGCTGGCGGGGTTTGTGCAGGGGTTTGCCGGGGGCACGCTGATTCCTATGATTGCAGCGCTGATGGGCGATCGCTCTAGCCCCAGCGATCGCGGCCGCACCTTTGGCCTGGCCATGGTGGGCTTTGATGTGGGCATTGCTCTGGCTGGCCCCATCTTTGGCACCATTGCCGATCAGCTCAGCTACCGAGGCATCTTTGGCCTCTCGGGGGTGATGACTTTAATCGGGCTGGTGATTTTTGCCACCGCCAACAGCAAAGACCTATCCCACTCCCTGCGGTTTGCCCTGGGCCACGGGCGCGATGTCTACGCCATTGACCTGCCCAGTCAGCCCCAGCCTAGCCAGGTCAGCTAGCCTAGCAATTGGGCCATAGCTGCAAGTGCCCCATAGAACTCTAAGAATTCTATGGGGCACTTGCAGTAAATTCAAACGGGCGAGGAGGGATTCGAACCCCCGACACCGTGGTCCGTAGCCACGTGCTCTAGTCCACTGAGCTACACGCCCTTGTGCAGGCTTTTGATACTAGCATATTCTTTTGCGCGGTTTAAACCCCAATGACTGAAAATCCTGTAGCGGCAGCAGCCCTGACTCACCTCGATGCCCAGGGCCAGGCCCACATGGTCGATGTCGCCGCCAAGCCCCAAACCCTGCGCGAGGCGATCGCCGTTGCCACCGTGGTCATGCAGCCCCAAACCCTGGCCACTATCGAGGCGGGTAACGCCCCCAAGGGCGACGTATTGGCCACCGCCCGCATCGCGGGCATTATGGCCGCTAAGCAAACCGCCCACCTGATTCCCCTCTGTCACCCGCTGCCCATTCAGAAAGTAGAGGTGCAGATCAGCCCCGACCCAGCCCTGCCAGGCTATTGCATTCAGGCGACGGTCAAAATTAAGGCCGAAACCGGGGTCGAAATGGAGGCCCTCACCGCCGCCAGCGTCGCCGCCCTCACCCTCTACGACATGGCCAAAGGGCTAGAAAAATCTATCGAAATTCGCAGCATTCGCCTGCTGAAGAAAACCGGCGGCAAATCTGGCGACTACCAGGCAGAACCATAAATGACGGCTACTAAATCCTGTTTGGTTACCCCCGATTCCACAGCCCCGCCATGCCCATTGCCCTGATCACCGACTTTGGCACCCAAGACAGCTACGTGGGCGTAATGAAGGGCGTTATCGCTACCCTAGCCCCCACGGCTCAGCTGATTGACCTCACCCACGACCTGCCGCCGCAGGATCTCTACGCCGCCCGTTTTGCGCTGCTCAGCGCCTACCCCTACCTGCCAGTCGGGTCTATTTTTCTGGTGGTGGTCGATCCGGGGGTGGGTACGAGTCGTCGGGCGATCGCCCTCCAGACCGGCCAAGGCTTTTTGGTCGGGCCAGACAACGGGGTGCTCAGCGGCATTTTAGAGAATGAACCCATTTTGAATGCCGCTGAGCTGACTAACCCCAGCTTCTGGCGATTGCCTCACCCCAGCACCACCTTCCACGGACGCGATATCTTTGCCCCGGCAGCAGCCCACCTGGCCAACGGAGTAGCTCTGGGCGAATTGGGATCGCCGATCGCCCCTGATTCTCTGGTGCGGCTGCCGCTGACACCTCCCCTAGCCACAGCCACCGGCTGGGAAGGCTCGGTGCAATATATTGACCGCTTTGGCAACGCCGCCACCACCATTACCGCCAGCGCTGTAGCCTCTGGCCCCTGGCAGCTCACCCTAGGCCAGACCACACTGCCGGGGGCTAAAACCTACGGCGAGGCGGCGGCTGGAGCAGCACTGGCGCTGGTGGGCAGCCACGGGTTTATAGAAATTGCGGTGAACCAGGGCAGCGCCCAGCAGCGGTTTGGGCTAAAGGTGGGCGATCGCATTCTCATCACCCAAAAAACCACCGTGCGGGCGCACAGCGGTGCGCCCCAACCCAGCGGTGCGCCCCAGCCCAGCAGTGCGCCCCAGCCCGATATCTCCCCTACCCCTGCACCGGACGGTTTCGCAGCGCACCGCCAGTACTGGTCTGACCATGGGCCTGATTGGCCCTCACCCAGGCCCGGTAATCTTCGGTGAGCTGGCGTTCGATGCGGTGTTTGATGGTGGCCAAAATGCCGCTGAGGAACGCTTTGCCCGCGCAATCGAGCATGGCAGCGGGCATAAAGCTAATCGGCGGCGGCAATTCTAAATGAATTTGCAGGTCGGCCTGCCCCCGCAGCTCGGTGTGGCTGGCCTCACGGTGGGGCGTGAGCTTGCCCTTCAGCGCCAGACCAAAGGAATCATTCACAAAGCTGAGGTAGTCGGGGCCTTTGACCTGGCAGCCCACCGACTCCAGGTGCAGACTGCCATCAGAGAGCGATCGCACCTGCAAATCGGCGGTGGGTTCAATGCTAATGCCCATAAATTGCAGCGGCCGCAGGCTCAGCCGATAGACCCCATCGCCCAGCACCTCAATGCGGCGCGGGTCGGTAATCGCCTGCACCAGACGCTGGGGCTGCCGCAAGTAGTGCTCAATCGGAATGGCCTCGTTGGGCACCCGCAGGCGTAGGGCTTGGCTGGCGTGGAAATCTTTCATAAAAGAAAGCTACCTGAAAACGGTGTATTACCAAGGGCAGATGAAGCTTTGTAACCCTTCCTTAATAATTTAATACGTTCTTCTGGTCGCGTGGGGTTTGCAGGGCAGTGTTGGGCACTCTAAGAGGCTTTACCCAGGGTTGTCTTAGGAGAGATGAGGAGATCCTCCCCGGCGATATTCGGCCCTCCGACTCGCGGCTTTGGCTGAGAGAGCGTTACATAGAGTTACTACTTATTCAGGGTCAGCTGCACCCAAAGAGACTGCCATGACATTTACCCCAACCCACGTTTTAATTTCGCGCACCAAAGAGACCCCGGTGCAGCTGGTAGCTGGGCCTAAGGGCTACTGGCTCTACACCGAAGCCGAGGCGCAGAAGACCACGGCCCCTGCCTTTGAGGTGCGTCCCAAGCTCGGCGTTTACTGTCGGGGGCAGCAGGTGGTAGGTTTTCGCCTACAGCCGCTGGTCGCCGCGACAGCCGCTCAGCCCAAAGCAACCACTGTTGCTCAGTAGCGTCACAACAAGCGGCACAATAAAAGGACGTTTTTCTAGATGGAATACGCCTGAACCAAGGGTGACGTCATAGGGGATAAACGGCTGTTTACCCCCTATGATCTCGACTTAGCCAGCGCCCTGGGCCTGAGAATTCTGTGCCTGAGAATGTCTAGGCAACTCAACGATAAAGCTAGTGCCTTTGCCCGCCTCACTGCTAACTGTAATTGTTCCGTGATGAGCCTCAACAATATTTTTAACTAAAAATAACCCTAGCCCCCAGCCGGTTTGATCGTCAGTAAAGGTGCTGCGACGAAACTGCTGAAACAGAATTGATTGAGCGCTTGAGTCAATCGGCTGCCCCTCATTGTGAATAGTAAAGCTGACGTTGGTTTCAGTTTGCTGAATCACAAAGGTAATGGGCGTAGCAGAAGCACCATATTTGACGGCATTAGTCGCTAAGTTTTCAATCACCCGCCGCACCTCTTTAGGGCTGCAACTAATCCAAACGTCAGCATCAGAGCAGATGACAAAGCGATCGCCGTAGGCAAGCGCAAGATCTTCTACGATATCTTTGACCAGGCTGTTTAGGTTGCACTCTTCAAACTCAACTGTCAGGCTATATCCCGCCCGCAGCCGACTGGCATCGAGCAGGTTTTGAATCATCGAGTTCAACCGGTCAGCTGCAACTAGCATCTTGGCTACAATGTCTCTATGCCTGTCTCCTGCCTTAAACTGAGGCAGCGTCAGTTGAGCACCCATTTTTATGACGTTAAGCGGGCCTCTCAGATCGTGGGTCAGCGTCACCATAAAGAGCTCTTGAATATCTTGCAGCGTCTGAGAAAACTGAGTCGCCGCATCGCTAACGGCTTGCTCAAGGGAGCTGATAATGATGTCTCGTTCTCTTGCCGCTAAGGGCGCTTCTGCTTCTAAAATTTGAAAGATAATTTGTCGAAGAATGCTGTACTCAAACATTAGCTGGGGGAGGGAGTAGTCGGCGTATCCTGCTCGCTCTTGCCCGTGCTCAATGCTAACCTGGATACTTTGTAGCCTGGTTATTATAATCTGACTCGTTGTCCGTTCAGATTGGTTGGAGAGGTCGTCGGCTAAATGGTTGAGATAGTGGGGTAGTGAATCTCTCAACACAAGAGAGCTTTGATGCTTAGAGGCAGCTATTTCAGCCCGCACTCGCACTTCCCACATCTCTATGATTTTCTGAGAATTTTGTTTGAGGCAGCTAGATGTTTGGTTGGTCATGCGGTTGATGTGCGCTACTTCCCTCAGCAAAAAATAAGCTTTTAAAAGTGAGCTGTAGGATGTTTGAACGACTATTATAACTTGACCCAGTCATTGGATTGACTATAGCAATCCTATTTAATTTGTGAAATGGAGATACTTGCTAGATAAGGCTTTTAAGCCTCTGTTCCTTCAGAGAATGTTTTAAAAGGGTCGGCTTGAGTGTCAGAAGTCACCTGTACGGATGACCGTGATGCTTAAAAGCCTCATTCTCTCGTTATGGTTTCTCTGTGGTCAAGGTAGTTTAAGCTACCCTGGAAGACTTTTAAAACACTCTCTCAGTAATCACGACGGATTGCTGCAGTTGGCGTTGATTGGCCGACCGGCTTTCCACCTGACTCCCTGATTTTGAACAAGTTTTGATGATCTTAATCTTTAAATTAGGCAAGCTATGGCACGAGCATACCAGGTCAGCTCAGAATTTAGGAGTCATTCGTAAATAAACCACCGATTCGAGCTGACTGGGACTATCGATCCAGCCATATAGGGCATCAACGATCCGGTAACTTAATTCCGAACGAGTCCTTATTGTCTGCCCACAGGTAGAACTCTACCCTTGAATTAGGTTGAGATTTGATAAAAAAGTTAGTTTAAGCACACTTTGAAAAAATTACAGCTCTCGACCGGGACTTGATATATCAGCGATTGAGCAAGACCTGCTGAATCAAAGTGGCTAATTTTGTGGCGCTGTCGGCAGTGGCTAGGTGGCCAGCGGCGGTGGCCATGTCAGCCAGCCGCTGGGGCTGGGCGAGGAGATCTAGGGCCAACGCCTGGAGTTGGCCTGACGACGTTTTGCCCTGGGGCAGCATGAGGGCGGCATTGGCCTGGGCAAACACCGCTGCATTCACCGTCTGGTGATCTTCCGCTGCGTAGGGGTAGGGAATCAGAATTGAGGGGGTGCGAGAAATCGCCAGTTCTGTCAGCGTGCCCGCCCCAGAGCGACCAATGGCCAGGGTGGCCCGATGCATGAGGGCGGCCATGGAGCTAAAGAAGGGCCGATGAATGTACTGAGCATGGGCAAAACTGTCGGCATCGGGGTCACTGCTGCCGGTTTGGTGCACAATCCAGGCTCCGGCCTCAATCCAGGCGGGGGCGGCGGCTCGCACCAGCTGGTTTACCGCGACGGCCCCCTGGCTACCGCCCACCACCACAATCAGCGGCACCCCCTCGGGGATGGCGGGGTCGGTTAGGTCTGGGGGAGCTAGCGTCAGGAACTCGTCTCTCACGGGGGTGCCCACCACAACGATTTGGGCCTTGGGTAGGTGGGCGCGCGCGGCCTCAAACCCCAGCGCCACCGTGGTACACCAGGGGCTGAGCCAGCGGGTAACCTTGCCCGGCAGGGCGTTAGACTCGTGCAGCACGGCGGGCAGGCCGAGCGATCGCGCTGCAATAATCGCCGGGGCCGCAATATAGCCTCCGGTGGTAAATACCCCGTCGAATTTTCCGGCTTTAAGCAGGTGGCGCACCTGCCCGATCGCCCGGCCAAACTGCCCCAGGGTCTTGACCGTGCCCAGCCCAGGCCGCCCCTGAAACCCAGCCATGCGCACCGTATGCAGCGGAAAGTGGTCGGGCACCAGGGTGGTTTCGAGGCGATCGGGCACCCCCAGCCACTCAATTGAGTAGTGGGCATCGAGCAGGGCGGTGGCGGTGGCGATCGCCGGAAACAAATGCCCACCCGTGCCGCTGGCTGCTACCAGCAGCCGAGGCGAGGCCGCTGGGTTCGAGGCTGCCGGGTTCGAGGACGCTCGGGTAGATGCTGGAGACAAGGGAACACCCTCGACGCTGAAAACGCCTCTAACTATACCAACTCCCTGTCTATTGATATAAGGTAGACGGAGTATTGATGGCGTAGGACGGTTGAGCGTGGCAAAAGCTTCAGCAAAGCGATGGGGTCTAGAGGCATTGTCGGGGGCGTTGTCAGGGACGTTATCAATGGTGGCCCTGAGCCTGGGTGCTGGGATGGTAATATCCCCGGCTCAGGCTAACCCGCCCGTCGTCGCCCAGGCGGCCCCCGCCGAAGTGCAGAGCCTGCTCACTGAGCTAGAGGCAGCGGCGAGCGATCGCAGCCTCGACGGCGTAATGGCCTTCTACAGCGAGTCATTTACCAGCGACACTGGGTTTGACTATGCCCAGCTGCGCCAAACCCTAGAGACTCTCTGGCAGCAGTACCCCGACCTGACCTACGACATTGAGCTACTCAGCTGGCAGGCCGCTGGCCCCAACAGCTACACCGTCGAAACCCGTACCCTGATCACCGGGCAGCAGACACTACCCAACCGCACCCTGGCCCTCAGCGCCGATGTCACCTCACGCCAGCAGCTAGACTCGGGCAAAATCACCTCCCAAGCAACTCTTTCAGAAACCAGTCGTTTGGTGTCGGGCACCAACCCACCTAGTATCCAGGTACAACTACCCCAAACCCTTTCCCCTGGCCAGAGCTACAGCTTTGACACGATCGTGCTAGAACCCCTAGAGCAGCGCACCCTGATGGGAGTAGCTGTAGAAGAAGGGGTCACCGCCGAAGACTTTTTCGAGCCGCGCCCGGTGGTGTTTGGCATTCTTAGCTCTGGCGGTCTCTATAAGGTGGGCACTGCCCCCGCCGCACCCGACAGCCGCTGGGTCTCTACCGTTGTCATTCGCGAAGACGGCATGGTGGTCGAAACCCGCCGCCTGCGCGTTGAGTAGATTCACCGCTTGGGTATAGGTCTAGGTACAAGGCCCGATTGAGAACTCTGCATGTCAGGTACCGATGGCAAACTCTAACTGGCTGGTTACCGACGACGGCAACCACCGCCCCTTTGGCGACCCCGAAACCTTAGAACCAGGGCGCTACTACCGCTTGTACCGGTTTCTCACCGAGCTAGAAGATATTCTCGACACTTTCCACGACGACCTCAGCCGTCTAGAAGCGATTACGCCCCTGGTTCGCAAGCTGCTAGTTAGCTCCTACTGGCTGCAAATGGAGTATAAAAACCCCGATCCCGCTACGGGCTGGAGCGTTAACTTTCTCTACCGCGAGCATGAGTTTCCGATCACGGTGCAGATGGTGACCTGGCTGCCGGGGCACAAATCTACCATTCACAACCACGGAACCTGGGGCATTGTCGCCCTGGTGGGCGGCCAAGAGCGCAACCGCATTTGGCGGCGAGCCCCCCAGCCCGGCCAGCCCGATCGCATCGAGCTGGTCGACGAGATCATTCTCAACCCCGGCGATGTGGTGGCCCTCACCGCCAACGCCATTCACAGCGTCGAGCCGCTGGGCGAGGAGCCAACGGTGTCGTTTAACCTCTACGGCGTGACCAACTTTAGCGATCGCCGCGAGTTTGACGTAGAAAACCACAGTGCGAAGCCGTTTTAGGGATTGAGAAGGAGTACCTCACCCCTCACCCTCTAACTTTCTTCCCCACGGGATGAAAGATTTGGCAAGTTGGGGTAAACTTCATCAGACCATTGGGGAAATGCTCTCTAAAACTGGGTTGTAGCCCAGGGCTAAGCCTGTTTAGCCATTGGCCTGTTTTAGCTTTTGGGATGACTCACCTTCAGGGTGGCTCACCCAGCCCCGTTACCCTCTCCCTTTGCCAACGCCAGGATAACTCGACCTATGAGCCAGGAAGAATCCCGCAGCACCGCCACACTGCCGCCCGAGGAGCCTACCCCGGTCGAGCCAGAGGTTCTGGTAACCACCTACGCCGACAGCCTCATTGCCGAGCTGTTTGACGACGTAGACAAAATCTTAGACGGCGACGAAGCCGCCCTGGCGGCGGTAGAAGCTGCCCCGGAGCCTGCTTCCACGGCGATCGCGCCGATTATTGACGTGCCTATCACCGCAGAGCCTCCGGCAGCAGACGCAGACCTAGCTCCCCTGGGCAGCGAAATTGACTTCTTTAGCGATGGCGATGCTCAACCGGCGATCGCCCCGCCCCCGGCCAAGACGCGCTTTGGCAAGCTCTTTGACCGGCTGCTGCTGGCTATTACCGCGCTCTCGCTGATGGGGGTTGGGGGGCTGCTGTGGTTTAGCCAGCAGGCCAATCGCTCAGCCGCCCCCGACACCGCAGCGCAGCAGTCTGACGAAGAATTTTTGGCTTACCTACAGCGATCGCTAGAGGTGATCGCTGACAAGGTGGAGCGTGGCGAACTGGGCAGTGACACCGTCGCCAGCCAGACGCCCACCGGGGCCGTAGTGCCCGGCCCGCCGATGCTGCCACCCCTGGGGGCAGGCGGCACCGTGGGCAGCCTGGGCGGTGGCCCCGTCAACGTGATTGAGCGGGTCTACATTCCCTACCAAACCAACCAGCAGCCCCCGGCGGTCGTTCCTGGCCTGGTGCCTCAGCCC
>QBMN01000180.1 GCA_003241845.1 Shackletoniella antarctica
GTGGTGGGTCTGACAACCCTCTCGGAGATATTCTCAATGGCGGTGGCGGCTTTGGTGGTGGGGCTGTGCTTGGCCCTGGTGGTCTTTTTGGCGGTGGCGCGGGTGGGCATCGAGCTGAGGTCAATATCAGAACGCAGACCCTGGCCCAAGGTGTCGCGGCTCGTTCTCCAACCGTTGCTACGGCGGCGGGGCGCTTTCTAGACAACATTCGAGGTGGCTTTAGGACGCCGCCTGAATTCATTACCGGTAGCTTGGGCATTCCCGATGTGTTGGCATCACAGCTCGCGCTCACCACTGCGATCGTGTCTGGGGCTGAAAATGGCTCACCTGGTGCCGCCTCGCAGCGGGTAGACCGGTTCAACATGAACCCGATCGCCCTGGCTGACACGGCAAGTAAAGAAGTCTCCCGAGCGGCGGCGGCTGGCTTCGCCAACTCTCTTCTCAGTGAGGAGGGCCAGGCGGGGATCGTTGCCGAGGTCAAGGCCACGGACGACACCTTGCAGGAAATCGTTGTCCTGGCTGAAGAGGCCCAGGCTCTAGATGTGACGCAGGACATTATGAAAAGCCACATTGCGGCCCTGGCGCAATCGTCGGCTATTGACGTGGCTCAGTACGGTCAAAGCATTCAGATGCGGCAGCAACTGGCGGCCGACTCGCTGGTGCAGATTGAAGCGGCCCGAGAGCTATCTGCTCTCAACCGGGCGCAATCTCGACAGGGTATGGCCCAGGCTGCTGAGGTGATCAACAGCTCGGCGGGCCTAGTGCTTTTTCAGTAACAACGAAACGGAAACGGTGTTACCGATTTGGGTTGAGTGTTCTTCTTGGTGACGGCAGATGAGTGTAATGTCCACGCAGGTTTTAGGGGTGCAGGGTGCAGGCGAGCTGCTCCGCCAGGGCTTTGAGATGAGCCGTGATATTGGCGATATCTATAGCCTTTATTGGACGCAGCTGTTTACCTCGGAACTCTACACCCAAATCACCGGACTGGCGCTGATCTTTGCCGTTGGTGCACTGGTCTTGTTCATGATGCGATTTGCCTATATGGCCGTGCATGAAGATGATTACCGGGAGCCGCTCAGAATGCTGGTGTGGCCGCTGATTGTAGTCACCCTCCTGAGCAATCAAGGTAGCCTTTTGGGCATCTCTACTCGTTCTGTTCGTGACGTCATTAACAGAACAAACGAGCAGGTGCTGCAAGTCTCGATGCTGAACGTCACCCTGGAAGAAGCGATCCGGGGGGCGATCGCAAAGGGCGTTGTAATCGCTGAGGTTGATGCCCAGGTGCAGCAATGTCAGTCTTTATTGGGCGAGGCTCAGATCCAGTGTCTTGAAATGGCCTACGAGCAGATCGAGGCAACGGTGGGCGACTTCAAGCAGCATTGGCTGGTAACGGCTGCGGGTGTTGCGGGCAGTGTTTTTCCTCAAATTGACATGACCTTGCAGGCGGTTCGAGGGGCGATCGACGCCTACAACGACAGTGGCAGTGTAGGCGATATTCTGCCGGGTGCGTTTGGGGGCCTGATTGGCTCTCAGTCCCGCGTGGTTATCCATGCTTTTTTGATGGCTTTCCAGTGGGCGTTTGTGAATTTGATTCAGATTTCGCTATTGCTTACTGCGCTGATGGGGCCGTTCGCCGTCGCGGCCAGTCTGTTGCCATTTGGCGGCAAACCTATCTTTGCCTGGATAACCGGATTCTTGAGTCTGGGTTTTGCTCAGATGGCCTACAACATCATTGTCGGCATGTGTGCCGTCGTGATTATGAATGCCAACACCTTTGATACCAATGGTTTCCTGGTATTAATTGCCCTGCTTGCCCCGGCGCTGGCGCTGGGCTTGGCCAGTGGGGGCGGCCTGGCAATATTCAATATCATGCTGGCCGGGTCAACTGGGGCCGCGACCATACTGCTCAGTCGTATGGCGCTATCGACCACCCACGTTAGTACCAACCATGTATCTCAATCTGCCTATCCAAGACTGCCGCAAGGGGGGCGTTGATGTCTGCCTGCTTGAAATTCGTTTGGCCGTAGACCCTGTAGGTAAATGAAATGACGTTAATCAACCCGAAAAGACAAGGTTTACTCGCAACCGAAAACCTGCTTCCTCTCTTTGTGTTGCTAGCGCTAGTGTTTGGCGGCCTCAATCTGTTGCTGACGGCAGTGCTGGGTGTGACGACCGGTCAAATCGCTAGAAAGCCTGTCCCGACTCTAGTGCAAACCATTGACGGCAATTCCTTTACGGTGAAGCCGATCGACAACCTGGATAGAACCCCGGAATCTATTCGCCTGTTCACTAGGCAGGCGATGACGATGTTGTTTACCTGGAATGGTGTCAATCAAGCTCAGGATGCGACTGGGACAATCCAAACAACAACTGATTCAGGCGTCAAGGCCGGAAGTAACACGGTCACTACCAAGGCTTGGCAAGCGAGTTTTAGCCTTTCTGAAGACTTTCGGGCTTCATTTTTGGAACAAGTCGGTGCCCTAACCCCGAGATCGGTGTTTCAAGGACAGGCGCAAAGCGTTTTCAATATTGAATCGCTGTCTGAGCCTCTGCTAATTGCGCCTGGGCTTTGGGATGTCACCATGGTCGCGAATCTGATTATTTTTGATGTGAAGAATCCCGGTGGAATTGCGATTCCGGTCAACAAGGTGATTCGTATTCAGGCGGTTGAGCCTCCCTCTGATCCGATGGAGTCTGAGGCGACGGCGGTGCAGCGGGCCGTCTACCAAGTACGTTCGGCTGGACTGCAAATTACTGACATTACTGAGATGACAGAGGCGGTGAGATGATGGCTGGAACTGAAAACGAAAATGTGGCAGCGGTGGCCCCGAACAATGGGAACTTGCTGCTCGATGAAGGCGATCTCGGTCGCGATGAGCTCTATGAGCTATCTCTGATGGTTGGCATTGACCCAGAGAATGCCCCTTCTCATTCTGGTGCCTTGGGCGATGAGTCGCCCGATGATGTGGCGGCCGACCACGATGGGGAGGGGGATGATGCAGAAGAGTTGGTTGACCGGGATGTGCTGGCGGGCCGTGTCTATGCAGATGGAAAGACCCGTACCCCCATCTGGGCTAACCCGCTGGTGAAGGCGGGGGCCGTTGCCCTGATCGGGGGTGCATGCATGGTGGTGGTAGGGGGTGTTCTGTCTGGCTTTCAGAGCGCAGGAAAGCGAGATTTAACTCCCACGGCGAGGCCAGAGCAAGCGCCAGAGCCGCCGCCAGACCCGGCTCAGTTGGCGCTAGAGCGGCAGCGGCAGGAGATTGGGCAACTCAAGACGCGCAATGCCCTGGGAAATCAAACCCAGGCGCTGCAACTCCACGAGGCTCGAACCAACGGTGAAGGGGGTGATCCGTCAGCCGCCGAGTTGTTAGCGCTGCGTAACCAGATGGCCCGTGCCCAGGCCGCGCAGGAAGGGGGCGCTCAGCCTGCGCCGAATGCTCAGGCTGCCGCTGCTGTCTCTCCCCAGGCCGTGCAGCCGACTGGGCCGGTGACTCGCCCTGCACCGACCTATGCCCCTACAACACCGCGCCAGTTGGAGCCAGCGCCCAGACCCAGCGCACCGCCGCCGCGACAAAACGTGGTGAATATGGCTCCGCCGCCTGCCCCCGAGGTTCTTTGGGCCTCGTTGGCGGCAATGGGCAGCTATGGCACTGGCATGGGGATGGAACCCGCCTTTACTCCAGGCCCACAGCAACCTACGCCAGTAGAGTCGTTACCCCCGGCTAGTTCTGCCTTGCCCCAGCAGCCCGCAGCGGCTGGGCCTATCGCGCAGCTTGTCAGCGATGCTACCCCTGCGCTGTTGCAGATAGAGGAGGCCGCAATCCTGGGGCGGACTCTGAAGCGAGTGGCTCCAGGGACAACGGCGGCGGCTACGCTGGTTGCCCCGATTTACTGGGCCGAAGATCTGAGCCGAGAGCAGCAGAGTCAGCGAACGGCGATCGCCCTCAGCCAGCCACTTCTAGCTGATAACGGTACCGTTGCTCTAGATGTAGGCACTGTGCTGGTAGCCGAGGTGTCTGTGCTGGCAGGCTCGGGGATGGTGGAGCTGTCGGTCACCGATGTGGTCACGGTTGAAAATGGTGTGAGCAAGGTGACCCCAGTGCCCCTCAACCATCTGCTGATCACGGGCGGCAGCGGTAACCCTCTGGTCGCTCGGGAGCTGCGCAATGGCGGCGAGGTCAGAGCGGCACAGATGCAGTTGGCCGCCCTGGGGGCGCTCGGCAATGTGGGTGAGCTGCTCAATCGCCCCCTTAGCCAGCAGACGGTTATCGGTGAGGGAGCGAGCGCTGTCGCTACTGAATACGCCCCGGTCAATATCATTGCCGGTCTTCTGGCAGGCGCGGCTCAGGCCGTTCTACCGATCGAGCAGCAGCGGGTGACTCAGCGCATTTCTGACTATGACTCGCGTACCCGGATCTGGTTTCACGACACTGCGGATGTGTCTGTGTTTGCCCTGAACGAATTTGTCTTTGAGCCCTAGGACGCCACGATGAAAGACCGCAACAGAATGCTATCCATAGCGCTGACGGCGTGCGCCGTACCCCTTTGGTGGGCGGTGCTGGGGGCACCTATCTTGGCCCAGAGCCGACCGCTGCGGCAGGAGGTGCGGGTAGAGGCGGCTCAGGCGGGTACGGTGCCGGTCACGGTCTGGCCAGGATCTGGGGCTAACCTCGACTTTTCTCGCCTGGGGCTGCGCATTTATCGAGCCTGGTTAGATGACCCGTCTAAGCTCACCATCGACTTTGACGCGCCCCTCGATGCCGGTGGCGCTCAGGTGGTGCATCTCCGCCGCATCAGCGGTGTTGCGTTCCAGGGATTGCCCTCTACCCCGGCTACCTTGCTCTCTGTGGTGGCGCGAGATGCTTCTGGAACGGCCCAGCTATTTCAGTTTCCCATTACCTATGGGTCTGGGCCGCCCGATTACTCGACGATCGCGGTGGTTCCTACCCCGGCACCGGCTGGCCCCAGGGCCATGATTCAAGCCTCGGGCATCCCCGGCCAGGGTGCCACTCCTTTAACCTTTTCCCACGGGATTGCAGCTCTGATTGAAGCCGGTACGATCGCCCCCAATGGGCCGATGCACCAAAGTCTGAGGGCCTTCTTGGTGTTGGTCACTAACGGCCTGCCGGTGGCGGAAGCGTCGGCCCAGACCGGAGTGAGCCTGGAGGTGGTGCAGGTGGTCGCGAGGCGTGGACTGGAACAGCAGCGCCAATCTATCCCGAGGCCGGGTGTTGCCCCTGAGGATGCTGAGGCAGCACCGCTCGACTCGCCTGATGTTGAGGCCCAGCCGGAGGGCGCGGCAGGGGGTGGCGAATGATGGAGCGAGTGGTTCATCAAATCCCGGCGTTGATTCTCCTGGCGGCGCTGGGGGTAGTGTCTGGGGCCGGTGCGATTCCCCTTTGGGGAGGCTTCGCCAAAGCATCCCCACTTAACCCAGCCGCTGCTCAGGAGGCGCTGGCCCAGCCCGATGCCCAGAGAGAGGCTGCATCGGCGGCGGGCCTGACTGCCGCTGATTTTAATTTGCCGCTGGGGGTGCTGCGGATTGGCGATCGCCAGGCGGCTATACCTGACTGGCGGCTAATTTCCTTTTCTGATCTGCCCGTGCTGGCGGAAGCCGGAGCATGGGGGTCGGTGTCATGGCAGCGAGGAGATGCGATCGCCAATGTGCTGACGGTGGGTGATTTGCAGGGTGGGTTTGACGTACACCTGCTGACGGTCGCCGCGATCGCCGATCAGCTGGGAGTATATGCCAGAAATTCTAGGGAGGGAGGAATCAGAGCCATCCCCTTAGATAAGTTTGGGCTGCTGAACTATCAAACCCTCTCGTTCTTGGTTAGAGCAGCCCCGGCACTCTTATCGCTCAAGGTGGCCGACTCTCGACTGGTCAAAGACCTGATCGCCATTGTTGACCCCACCTTTGTCGCTACCGGTGGCACTACCCTGGGCGAGCTAATCAAGCAGCAGCCAAAGTACGGCGAAATCAGCTTGTCTTATCTCGACCTGGCCAACTACACCATCGGTGAGCTGCCGGGGATTGAGATCGTTCCGATCCAAAATTTTAGCCAGTGGGAGTCTGCCAAACTCACAGAGGTGCCGCTGCTCGAACACCTCAGCCTGTGGACGCTGCCGGGCAAAATTGGTGTGCAGGGTGAGATCGCGATCGCCACCGTACAGGAGGCCGACGAGGGTGCCCTGGAGGTGGTGTTTTCTGCCCCAGAGCCAGCCCCAGAGCAGGCGCGATCGCTGCACTGGCGGGTCGGGCAACTCCAGGTGGGTGGCCTGGGAACGGGCGACCTCACCACCGTCAATCGTGGCCTAGAGCGGCTGGGTGCTGCGATCTATAATCCGTCATTCAAGGTGGTGCCGCATCGGGTGTCCCGCGATGAGATCCAGCTGGTGGCCTACTTTAGAACCTGTCGGCGGTCGGGAGAGGGCACGGCGGCAGACTGTTCGCCCTATGGCATTGGCCCCATTCCTTTCATGGTGGTCAAGCCGGGGGATGCCGTCTTCTTGGGACAGCAGGCCTTTGGAGCTATCCCCTACAGCCCAATCCCAGAGCCCCCAGATCTGGCCCCTGATGAGTCGAGCCGGGTGACCCAGGTGATCGAAACCCTGGCTGATAATCCAGGGCCAGCGGGGCTGGTGGCGTTTTCATCAACCCTGGCCCTCGCGCTGGTCTGGTGGCTGTGGAAGGGCAACCTGGCCAACATGCTTATCCTGCTGGCGCAGGTAACCCGCGATCTGCGACCTATCCAGAAACATTCATCGCCTCGATCTCGACCTAACCCCAAGGGCCAGAAAAAGGCCTAGGTAGCCCAGTATGTTTGCCACCGAACAAGCTCTATTGGCACAGTCTTCTCCTCCGGCCCGGCCAACGGCCCTAGAGTCGGTGGGGAATTCAATCACTCCGGCTCTCAAACCGCTGATGGGCAGCAATGGCGTCATCTTGGGGGCGATCGCGCTGGTGTTCATTGTCATGCAGATCACCAAGGGCCGAGGCACCAGCGGCAAGATCGCTAGGGGCAGCGTCAGCGGTGGGGCGGAAAAGGCACGGGCGAGAAAGCGGGCGATCGCCCAGCTCAAGGCCAAGAAACACAATTCCGTGGCTCTCTATATTGGCTCCCTGCGCCGCAACAAAAAAGGCAAGCCCCGCAATGCCAAGGCCCTCTACCTACCCGATGTGCAGCGGGGGGTGGCGATCGCCGGTGGCCCCGGCTCGGGTAAGACCTATTCGGCGATTAACCCGCTGATTCGTGCGGCGCTCGATGAAGGTATGCCCGCCCTGGTCTACGACTTCAAATATCCAGGGCAGGCCGAGTGTCTGGTGGCCTATGCCGCTCGCCGAGGCTATGACGTGCGCATCTTTGCGCCGGGCTACCCCGAGTCTGAGGTCTGCAATATCCTCGACTTTATGGCCGATGCCGACGATGCCCTGATGGCCCGGCAGATCGCGTCGGTGATGAACCGCAACTTTGCCCGCTCTAGCAACAGCTCTGAGGATAAGTTTTTTGCCGATGCCGGTGACCAGTTGACCCAGGCCATTCTCATGCTGGCCAAGGGCATGCCCAACCCCGACCTGATGACGGCCAGCGCCGTGCTGGGCCTCGATGCGCTGCCCGCCCGGATTATGGAAGGCAAGCGCCTGGGGGAATTGGGCCATCTGCCCCAGGGCTGGCACATTTCCCACTGGGTGTATTACGCCTTTTCTCAGCTCTTGCAGCTGAAGGACTCTGAAAAAACGGTGGCCGGGGTGATCGGTACCGCCAGCAAGGTGTTTTCTCGGTTCATGGCCCCAGAGCTGATCTCAACCTTTTGCGGTCAGACTACGCTGCCGATTGAGCTGGCCGGTAAGCAGCTGGTGATTTTGGGGTTAGATCGGCGCAGGCGTGAGGCCGTCGCGCCCCTGGTGGCGACGGTGCTGCACATGATGGTGACGATGAATGTGACTAAGAAACGGAGCGATCCGCTGCTGCTGGCCATTGATGAGTTGCCGACTCTTTACCTGCCCTATTTGACCCAGTGGCTCAACGAAAACCGCTCCGACGGCCTGTGCACAGTAATTGGCTTTCAGAACATTACTCAGCTAGAGGATGCCTACAAGCGAGAGCAGGCCAGGGCGATTCTGGGCGGTTGCGCCACCAAGGTGTTGTTTAATCCGCAAGATCCCGATAGCGCCCGGATGTTCTCTGATTACCTGGGCGAAGAGGAGGTGACGATCAAGCAAAAGTCGCGCAGCAGCGGCGGCAAGGGCGGGGCCTCACACTCTACCAGCGACCATTTGCAGAAGCGCCCGATTGTGGAGCCTGCCCAGTTCAACCGGCTGCCGGTGGGGCGGTGTGTGCTGATTAGCCCTGGCTTTTGCCGCAAGGATGAGACATCGATTCCTTTAATTTCTTCGATCAAAGTGCCCAAGGCTGATGTTCTCGATGACGACTGGAGCGTCAAGACCTGGCCCAAGGTGAAGGCGAAGTTGGAGGCCCGTACCCCGCAGTCACTGGGTGATAGCGATCGCGCCCGGCAGGAGATTGCGATTCGGATGGCGATCGCAGCGGAGCTGTTGCCGCTGCCGGTCGATGGGGATGGCGCTGAAGCGTCGGGGGGGCGGTTTAACGGTGGGGTGCCCTCTATTTTGCCGACGCCGAAGGCTGGGGCACGGGTGATCAACGCAGCGGCATTGATGGAATTTACGGAGGCATTCTAATGGCAGACCCCAGCTACCCTCTCAATGGCATTGACCCCGAAATGGTGAAGAAGGTGAACCAGATTGTGGCGTTCATCACGGGCAGCGGGGCGAGCCAGTTGAAGACGCACGCAGCTGCTGCTCAGGCCTCCTCAGATACCCCACTGCCCCAGGCGAAAAAGCCTGCACCCGAGACCCTGATCCCAGACCCATGGGAGGACGTTTGATATGGCTGGACTGGAAGAAACGACGGGGGTGCACGGGCATGACGGTGATAAGGCCGAGCACTCTATCCGTGACGTGATGAGTGGAATTTTGGCGGCTATTGCCCTGATCCAGGGGCGACGGGTGGTGGTTCACGAGGCCGCACCTTCGGCAGTGAAGAAGGGGGATGAGCTATCGCCTCTAGTGTCTGGGATAGCGCTGGGGGGTGCTCCAGATCGCCTGGGGCTACCGGCGGGGCCTATTAGTGCTGAGCTGGGGAGGGTGCCCGAGGGCCTGGGGCCACATCCTTCTTCCGATCTGGTGGTTGCCCCTGGCAGCTCTCCCAAAGTGCAAAGGGAGGTGCAGGTTCGAGTCGGGGACTCGGTGCTGGTTACGACTGAGGGCACAATGGCTGTAGACCTGATGCATCACGACCAGGCGAATCCTGGGTTTATTGATGCGCTGCAAAGGGCGGTTGAAGCCCAGACTCTGCCTGCCGATGCGCCAGCGGTTTCGGTGTTTCGAGATGGCAAGCTGGAGTTTTACCGGGATGGTGAGCAGAGGGTTGCGTCTCCCACCTTTCGGCGGGAGCACGATGCCTCGGTGATGGATGCGGATGTGGTGGAGTCTAAACCAGCTTTAGCTAAAGCTGGTTTGGGGTCGGCGGGCGGGGCGGCGGACGGTGGCCCTGCTGATGC
>QBMN01000181.1 GCA_003241845.1 Shackletoniella antarctica
CTGTAGGCGAGCGTAGAGGCCCACACCCAAGCCGCTGACGGTGGCCATTAACCCCGTCAGCACCAGGGCTAGGGCTGGGGTCGAAGAGCGTTTGGGCGGGCTGGGGGCAAGCACCTGGGACTCTGGCCAGTGGCTTTCTGTCCGGGGGCTTGATGGGCGCGGGTCGGAGACTGGTGGCCGTGGGCGATCGCGCGCCACTACCACGGTAGACGCAGCCTCCGGGCGCTTGGCTGTTGGCCCAGGCCCAGGCAAGGGGTCAGAGGGCAGATCGTCCGCCGCCGGAAGCAGCGCTTCCCACTCGGCCAGGGTAATCGTGGGCTGCTGCTGCGGGTGGCCTAGCTCTAGAGCGCGATCAAGACTAGCGGGCAAACTCGGGTGGTGACGGCGCACCTCGACCGATAGGGGAGCTTTGGTGGCCTCAGCCCGCTGCCCCGTGAGCAAAAAGTACAGCAGGTAGCTTAGCCCTTGTACTAGCGTTCCCTCGTCTAAGATTTCCTGTCCGGTGCCTGCTGGCGCAGCGCCGGGTATCAGGTCAAAGCCCACAAATGTAGTTGCCTGGGCCTCGGGGCTATACCAAACCTGGTCAGGGGTCAGCCGCAGCCCCGTCCAGCCCAGGGGATGAAGCGCCTGGAGTGATTGAATCAGCTGACGCACAAGGGCGAGGCTGGTGCGAGCAGGCAGCGGAGTTGCGGTAGTCACCAACCGATCTAGCGGAGCACCGGGGGGAATCGACAGACTTTGGTAGCAGACCCCCTCCTCTTCAAACCCGCCGAGGCGAGGAGGGAATGTCGAATTCTTCAGGTCAGCAACCTGCCCTAGGTATTGGTAAAAAGCTTGGCGATCGGCAGCGTCGGGCAATGCCTGGGGGGCAAGACTGCCCAGCACGCGCAGCTGTATCCACTGGCCCTTGGATACATCCATCGCCAGATACATTGGGCCGATGGTATCTTCAGCCACCCAGGCGTCAATTACGTAGGTGCCTTTTTGGAGGGTGGTGCCGACGGCTAGGGTCATAGATCCAGGCAGGGGAGACAGGGCGGGGGCAATAACTTCGCTACTGTAACCTGTCCACCGCCCGGCAAGGGGCTGGCTGTGCCAATAGCTGTGCCAATAACTTTGTGCCCCGGCTCACGCTCTGTCTATTGCGCGGGGTAGTGCTGGGCTAAAAATCTTTGGGCCTCGGCGGCGGTCGCAATGTCGCCGTCGATCTGGGCGGCAAACAGGGCCTCTAGCATGGGGCGAAAGCTCGGGCCGGGTCGATACCCCAGCGCCTGGAGCTGGTGGCCGTCCATCAGCGGTGGGGTATTGGCCCAGTGCCTCAGGTGTTGCCAAATGGTGGGGCCAAGGGTGCGGGGATGGCGAGCGCTGGCCAGCAGCAGGGTAGAGCGATCAGCCTGGCTGTAGGCGGCGTAGAGATCACTGGGCCGGGGCTGGGCGATGACCAGCGACTGCCAGCGCTGTTCGAGATCGTTGAGATGGGCTAGGCGATCAATGGTGCGTTCGGGCAGTTGCAGGTCGGTAGCAAGGGGCGATCGCGCCGCTGGGGGCACCGCCGCCAGCAGTGCCTCGAGCCGCAGCAGCCAGGGCGAGTCTAGGTCTGGCCAGTGGCCGTGGTTAGCCCAGCGGCTGAGGCGGCGCAGCTGCCGCCAGAGACTGGGGGTCATAGCCAGATCGCTGTGCAGACAGCGCAGCGCCTGGAGCTGGTCGAGCAGGGTCAGCGCCTGCTGCCAGTAGGGGGCCTCGAGAATGTACTTGAGCTCCTGTTTGAGCCGCACCTGGAGAGCGGGGGCGCGTCTCATTTGGCGCTGCATTTGGGCATAGACGCCGCTGGCCATGGCGTGGCGAATGTAGCCCTCGGTTTGGCTATCAAGGCTAAACCCCAGCCGCACCGCAAACCGCACCGCCCGGTAGATGCGGGTGGGGTCTTCAATAAAACTGTTGGCGTGGAGCACCCGCACAATGCCCTGGCGCAGGTCGATGAGGCCGCCAAAGTAGTCGAGCAGCTGCCCGGCCCCAGGGTTGGTGAGCCGCAGGGCCAGGGCATTGATGCTGAAGTCGCGCCGATACAGGTCTTGCTGAATGGAGCTGGCCTCAACCTCGGGGTTGGCAGCGGGGTAGGGATAAAACTCGGTGCGGGCGGTGGCAATATCGACCATTAGCCCGGCCAGGGGGTGATCGAGGTCTTTGCGCCATACCAGCGCAGCGGTCTGAAAACGCCCGTGAAGCTGTAAATCTACCTCTGGAAAGCGCTGTTTAACGGCGGCGGCCAGCTCAACTCCGGCACTGGCCCCGTGGGCTGAGCCATCGACCACCAGGTCGATATCGGGCAGTGCCAACGGGGCCTGATCGGCGCAAATCAGCAGGTCTCGCACGGCTCCACCCACTAAGTACAGGTGCCAGCCTCGCGCTTGGGCAGCGGCGGTGATCTGTCGCAGAATAGTTTGCAGTTCGGGGGAGAGGCTAGCTTCTAAGGCGTGTTGTAGGGTGGCGGCGGTGGGCAGCAGGCTCGGCTCGGTCAGCGGCGCAGCCTGCCCCTGGTGCAGATGGCGCAGCAGGTCGGTGCGGGTGACCATGCCCACCAGCGATTCTCCGGTGCTCTCGCCAGAGAGCACCGGCAGGCGGCCAATGTCGTAGGTCACCATTAGGTGCTCAATGTCGGCCAGGGGAGTCGTGAGGGTAATGGTCTTGAGGTTGGTGGCCATGTAGCCCTTCACCGGGGCGTGGCTAAAGCCGTGGTGTAGGGCCAGGTCGAGATCGCGGCGAGAGATAATGCCCACCAGGCGATCGCTCGCATTTACCACCGACAGGCCCGAGTGGCCATAGCGCAGCAAAATTCGCTGGGCCTCTTTAATGGTGGTGTCGGGGCGAATGGTGCGAACTGGCGACGACATGAGATCGCGGGCGGTGGGCTGCTGGGGGAGATGCGATCGCACCGCTGCCATCAACCGCTGCACCGCCGCCAGCGGATCGGCTGCTGTCAGACTGGCCGAGGCTGCCGTAGGGTGGCCGCCGCCGCCCAGGGGCGTTAGCAGCTTCCCCCAGTCGATGCTGTCGCCAATGCGGCCCCGGGCGCGGCCAATCAGCGTCAGCTTGTACTGGACTGGCGGTTCCTCCTGAGTAATATCTTTCGCAGAAGTAATGTCCTGGGCAGACAGATCAATTGGGCTAGGGAACCCTGCCCCTGGGCCGGCGTTAGCTGGGCTGGAGGAGTTCTCTGGATTTGAATAGTAAGCCCCAAACAACAGGGCATCGGCGTCGGCTAGGGAAATCAGCCGCTCCGCCAACCCCGACAGGCCAGGAATATAGCCATCAACCCTGAGCAGCACCCAGGCCAGGGTGTGGCCCCCCACCGAGTCTGTTTGCAGCTCGGTCATCGCTTCGGTGAGCAGCGATTGCAGGGTAGGGCTAAGCCCCGGCTCTGCAAAATCGGCAATCACCGCCAGACTGGCCCCGTGGGCCATCAGCCAGGCTAGAGCAGCGGCATCCCTCGCCGTCGAGCCTTCGTACAGCAGCGATCCCGTATCGCTATGGATGCCCAGGGCCATAACCGTGGCCTCCGCCACGGTTGGCTCAATACCTTCTTTCTGTAAGGCTTCGACCACCAGGGTTGTAGCCGCCCCCACGGCTTCGATCATAATTTCGGATACCCATGACATATCAGGGTCGGCGGGGTGGTGGTCGTAGATCGCCACTGGCACCTGGTTGCGATCGGCCTGGGCAACCCAGTCTGCCGCTGGGCCAAAGCGCTCGGGCTGCTGGGCATCGACCAGGGTCAGGTGGTGAATGTAGCTAGGGTCTACCGCCCGCCGCTCAATCAGCGGATATTCGTCGCGGTAGAGGGCCAAAAATCGCTGCACGGTGGGATGACAGCCCCCGGTGAGCACAATCCGTCGCCCCGGCTGCAGGCGCGCCACGCCAACGGCAGCCCCGAGGGTGTCGAAGTCAGCGGTGGTGTGGCAAAGCACTAGATCCATCTTCTGGGGGCCGTATTTTTTGGGGCCATACTTTTCTGGGGGGGCCGCTTTCTGATAGCGTACTGGTTAGGGTAGTGTGGCTGTCAGCCTGAGCTTAGGCCATTCACCGCCGTCTCCGCTGCTGTGTTTGAGAGAGCTAAGATAAACCAATGGTAATTCTGTTTCAACTTGCGCTGTTTGCCCTGGTGCTGATGTCTTTCGTTCTGGTGGTGTATGTGCCCGTGGCCTACGCCTCTCCCCAAGACTGGGATCAGTCTAAAAAGCTGATTCTGTTTGGCTCTATTCTCTGGGGCTTGCTGGTGGTGGTAGTTGGCGGGCTTAACTATTTTGTGGTGTAGACAATAATGTGGTTTAGATACTAACAATGGCGGTTTTTGAAGGCACTTTAGTTTCCACAGGGTCTCCCCGGTTTGCCATCGTGCTGGGCCGATTCAATGATTTAATCACGGGCAAACTGCTGGAGGGCTGCCAAGACTGCCTCAAGCGCCACGGTATTGATGTCAACCCCGACGGCACCCAGGTTGACTACGCCTGGGTGCCCGGTAGTTTTGAGATTCCACTGGTGGCACGGCAGCTGGCCCTGAGCGGTCGCTACAACGCTATTATCTGCATCGGGGCCTTGATTCGTGGCTCCACACCTCACTTTGACTATGTGGCGGCAGAGGTGGCCAAGGGCGTGGCGGCGGCGGGCTTTCAAACCGGGGTGCCGATTATCTTTGGGGTGCTCACCACCGACACCATGCAGCAGGCCCTAGAGCGGGCGGGCATTAAGGCCAACCACGGTTGGGATTACGCCATGAGCGCCCTAGAAATGGCCAGCCTGATGGGTGAGATTGACTTAGCCCTGGGCAGAACCAACGGCTCTGCCCGACTGGGGCCTGGAGTTCCAGTGTCGGCGCAGCCGGTGATTTCCCCAGATGTCAGCGCGGTGTAGGGCGAAGAATCTCAAAAAAATGTTGACATAGCTACACTTTTTTGAGATTCTAGATAAAGTTAAAACCAGCGGTCGAGCCTGTAAAGCGGCCACCTTCCGAATCTGGTTTTATGCGGGTATAGCTCAGTGGTAGAGCGTCACCTTGCCAAGGTGAAAGTCGCGCGTTCGAATCGCGTTACCCGCTTACGAAGTTTGTCGCGCTCTTTTAAGCCGCCGCTACACTCCGTTTGACTCTCCTGTAGGTTGAGAGCACTGAGCCAAGCGGCTAGATAATGTTTTGCCCACCGAGCAGGGCGGACAGAGCGGAGCGGACAGAGCGGAGCGGAAGCTTCAGAGAGCTGGTGTTTCTAGGGCGATCGCCCGCAGGGGGCAAAATAGCGCATCGGCTCGGTGCCCCCGCAGCCAGTAGGTTTCCATTTCGCCCCGACCCTTGACGGCAATGCGGCCTCGCGGCTCAAACACATACTGGTCTTTCAGTCGCTCGTAGGTGGCGGCGGTTACCTGAATCATGCCCGGCTCGCCGGAGGACTCCATACGGCTGGCCACATTGACCGCATCGCCCCAGAGGTCGTAGATAAACTTTTTGGTGCCAATGACGCCGGCCACCACTACCCCGGTGTTGATGCCAATGCGAATTTCTAGCGGCTCCCCCGTCTCGGCCTGGAAGGAGGTTGCCACCTGCTGCATCGCCAGGGCCATTTCGGCGATCGCCGCCGCATGGTCATGGCGCAGGGTGGGCAGCCCCGCCGCCACCATGTAGGCGTCGCCGATGGTCTTAATTTTCTCTAGACTCAGCTGCTCGGCCAGGCTGTCGAAGGCGGAGAAAATTTGGTTTAGCAGATCTACCAGCTTGATGGGCGACATGTGGTGCGACAGGCTGGTGAAGCCCACAATGTCGGCGAAGAGAATTGTTACCTCGTCGAAGTGCTGGGGAATCGATGCTTTGGTCTGCATCAGCTCACCGGCGATCGCCGCCGGCAGAATATTGAGCAACAGCTGCTCAGCCTTTTGCTGTTCCTCAGCCAGTTTCTCGTTGCTAATTTGCAGCTCCCCCAGCATGGCGTTGATCCGGTCGCCCAGCTGGTGAAGCTCGTCGGTGCCCTGCACCTGCACCCGCTCAGATAGATCGCTGGAGCGGCCAATGTGCTGCACCTGCTGGCTTAGCCCCAGCAGCCGCCGCAGAATGACGCGATCGAGCAGCAGCAGCATGCCGCCGGTAAACGCTACACAGGAGCCCAGCAGCGACCAGCCCAGGTAGTGGCGGCTGACCTGCCCCTGATGGTAAATATCGCGGGGTAGGGCTACCTCCAGCAACATACCGGGAGCGCCGTAGATGTCAGGCCAGAGAATATAGCCTGACAAGATATCGGCATTTTGAGGACGCACCAGAGTGGTGGTGGTGTCGCGGTCACCACCCTGGCGCATCATCTGGTCAAGAGTAGCCACAATAGCTAAGAGATAGTCGGGCAATTTCCCCTGGTCGAGAGGGTGAATTTGCAGGTCTAAGCGAGTCCGCAGGGCGATGGAATCTACCATGTCGGCGTTTAGGTAGCGCCCCATCAGCAGCGCGCCCCGAGACGGGCCAGTGGCGTCGCTGCGCAAAATCGGCTCGACCACCACCAGCATCAGCTGACCGTCGACCGTCACGATGCCCTGGTGGTGGTAAGCCAAATTAGGGAACTGGGTCAACGGGCTGTTTGCGGTGAGCTGCTGGGCCAGATCAGCGGGCAGCGGCGAAAAGGTTCTGCTCTCAACGTCGTAGCCGGTGCCGTAGACGAGTTCTCCATCGCGGTTGACTAGGGCCACGGCGTTGAGCCGCAGGCTTTCGAGGGCGTACTTGCTCAGGTTTGACTCAAGAAAGTCGGGGTTGCGGTCTTGAACAAAGGCATAGGTATCGTTCCAGGCGGCCCAGTCTTCGGTGAGGCTTTGCATTTGGGCCAGGTCACCCGCCAGCGCTTCGTCAACCCGCTGTAGGTTGCGCTGGGCATCTTGCTGCTCTAGGCGACCGTAGCTGCGCTGCAAAATAATTGAAAAACTGCCGAAGAGAATCGCCATCAGCCCCAGCAGGGGCAGTGTGGTTAGCAGCAGCGTCTTTTGGCGCAGGTTCATAGCGGGCTGGTGCTCCAAAGCGACCTGGGGGGTGTCACCCCTCAAGAGTAAGCCTAGGGTACCCAGCTAGAACCAACGCAGATAGGCCTTTCACTATTGCTTTGAAATAAATCGGGTTTCTTCTGGTTTGTATAGGGTTAGAGGAGTCTCAGCATGACTAAACTTAAACACCCAGCCTAAAAAACTGGCTTTGGCAAAATTCTGCCAAAGCCAGTTCCGAGGGGGAAATTCAGCCTGAATTTGAAGGCTGCTGGGCTACCAGCTGCGGGTGGGGGCTAGGGCGTGGCCACGAATCAGGCTACCGACGGTCTTGGCGGTGATTTTCATCTGCACCAGGGGGTTGGCGGGCACCACGGTTTTGTAGAGGTAGCTGTCGAAGGTAAGCTTTTGCACGTCAATGTCAGAGCACATTTCGACAAAGGCCTCGCGGGTGGCATCGGAACGGTAGAACACCGTTTGCAGCAGGTCAAGCACCTTGTAGGTTATGCCGTACTGCCGATCCCAGCGCTTCAGGTAGACCTTGAGGTCGGCCTCGGTAGGGATGCGAGCACCACTGTTGGAAAATTCCACAATGGCTTCGGCGCACATGCGGGCCGACTTGGCGGCAAAATAAATGCCCTCGCCCGAAGACTTGGTGACGGTGCCGGCAGCATCGCCCACCAGCGCCACCCGACCGACGACGCGGCGAGGTCTGGGATGCTCAGGAATGGGGTGGGCTTCAACCTTGATGATTTCGCCGCCCTCTAGGCGCTTGGCGGCGCGGGCGCGAATGCCCGCCTGGAGGCCCTTGATCTTGGCCTGGTTGACCCGCATGGTGCCGGTGCCCACGGCCACGTGGTCGTGCTTGGGGAAGACCCAGGCGTAGAAGTCGGGGGAGACATCGTTACCCACGTACATTTCGGCCAGGTCTTCGTAGTAGGCCATTTTGTCTGCGGGCAGGCGAATGCGCTCCTGGAAGGCGATCGCATAATTATAATCGCCAGCCTTGATCGCCTTGGCGACGCGGGAGTTGGCCCCGTCGGCCCCAATCACCAGATCCACCTGGAGAGACTTGTTCTCACCCACCAGACCGTCTTCTTTGTGCTCGGTGTAGTGCAGCGTGTAGGCTCCGGTGTCGCTGGTGGGAATCTCAAGGGTGTGGACGGTGCCGTTGATCAGCTTGGCCCCGTACTGGGCAGCGCGATCGCGCAGAAAGCCATCCATCACCTCGCGGCGGCACATGCCGATGTACTCATCATCCTTGAGGGTGTGGCCGATGTTGACCTCCACGTTGGAGGGGGAGATCATCTTCATCTTGCGCACGCGGCGATCAATGATCTCGGGCGGCAAGTCAAACTCCTCCACCATGCAGAGGGGAATCGCTCCGCCGCAGGGCTTGGCGTTGTCGAGCTTGCGCTCGAAGAGGTACGTTTCAATACCGGCTCTAACTAGAGTCTCAGCTGCCGAGGAGCCTGCTGGACCTGATCCTACTACTGCTACCCGAAGTACCAAGGGTGCTTACTCCACTATTGCAAAAAGCTACCGATGCATCCTATCACGGGTTTCTGGGCATTTTGGGCCGCCCCCAAGGCTTTTAACTCGATTGAAACACTCGTTTACATTGGGATACGGAGCCTCGGGCTAAATCTATTCTCTCACTAGATAATTTTCTATGGGTGGGGAGATGGATTGAGCTGGGGGTGGACAACGGCAGAAACCGGGTTTCTAGCGGGGGCTTGACAGTCCTCAAAGGTGGGGGCAGAAACCCGGTTTCTCTCGGCAGGAATTTGTTTACTCATGCTTGGCTAGATCGATGCCTAGCTCGTCTGAGAGCCAGTTGATGACCTGCTGGCGTTCGCCGGGGGTGAGGTAGAAGCGGCCCGTCTGGCGCAGGCGATCGCTTATATCTTCTAGGTCAGCCAGGGTAAACAGCTCAGCGGTGTGGCCCAGGGTGCAGAGAATGTCGTCTTGCCCCTGCTGGTCTAGCCCGCCGTAGCGGTAGCGGGCAATGTGCTGGCCCAGGCGAGTAAAGTCGTAGCTGTCTTGGCAAAGCCGCTGCTGTTTGTCTGGGGGAATTGGCTCGCCTGCTGCCATTTTGGCCGCAAGCTTGGCGTATTCGGTGTCGAGCAGGTCAAGGTGAACAATGCGGGGTAGCGGATGAGAACTCAAGCTATCTCCTTCGGTCTGAGCCGGGCCAGAATATTTACCTAGGTGTCCCTAGCTGGAGGTACCAGGTTAATAGTAATGACGGCGGGGTGTTCTGATTTTGCTGGATATTTTTCAGAGACGAGCGATCGCCGCTGCCTTTTGCAATCGAGGCAGGGGCATCGGGGGCAGGTGGGAGCAGACCGATGGGTCTCCCTAGATTGAGGGCAGGGTGGCGATTTCCATGGCCTGATACTCGTCCTCACAGAGCAGGTCGCCCTCTGACTGCACGCGATCAAGAAACACCTTACCCACCAGATGATCGGCCTCATGCTGAAAGATGCGGGCCACAAACCCCTCCCACACCAATACCTTCGCCAAAACGAGAGAGGGCTTCTGAAATAGAGTAGTGGTAACCAAA
>QBMN01000182.1 GCA_003241845.1 Shackletoniella antarctica
CCACTCCTCCGCTCCATCACTCCATCACCCCCTCCCCACCCTCCCCCCTCCCCATCTGCCCGACATCCACCTGATCGACCATCCGCTCATCCAGCACAAGCTCACCCTGATGCGGCGGGCCGAGACCAGCACGGCGAAGTTTCGCACGCTGCTGAAGGAGATCAGCCTGCTGATGGCCTACGAGGTGACTCGCGATCTGCCCCTTAAGCTAGAGACCATCCAAACGCCCATGGCAACGATGGCGGCCCCGGTGCTGGCCCCGGAGAAAAAGCTGGTGGTGGTTTCGATCATGCGGGCGGGGCAGGGCATTCTCGACGGCATTTTAGAACTCATGCCCTCGGCGCGGGTGGGGCACATTGGCCTCTACCGCGACCCGCAGACCCTGCGGGTGATTGAGTATTTCTTTAAGGTGCCGGAGGACCTCTCGGATCGCGACGTGCTGGTCGTAGACCCCATGATTGCCACGGGCAATACGGCGGTGGCGGCACTGTATCCGCTCAAGCAGGCGAGGCCGCGATCGCTCCGCTTTCTCTGCCTGCTGGCTGCCCCCGAGGGCGTGGCCCACTTTCACCAAGAGCACCCCGACGTGCCGTTGTATGCCGCCGCCATCGATGAAAAGCTGGACGATCACGGCTACATTTTGCCGGGGCTGGGGGATGCGGGCGATCGCCTATTTGGCACCAAGTGACCGCAGCGCCTCGACCGATTTTGCCCCAGGGGCGAGCTGATTCCCCGCTGGGTTAACGGCATCGCGTCATCAACTAGCATTGTTTTATTCGCGGCCAGCTAAAATAAGTCCAGCCCGCCGATGATTTAGGTCAACAGTTTGACTGCCATCGAGTGGGTAGACCAGTCCAGGTTTGGGTTTGTTGGTGTCAAGGTCTTGAGCGATCAGGGCCGCATTGTCAAAGTAAATCGCCTGAGCTTGCCCCCGGTGGGGCGATGGCCCTACGGGGGGTCGGTCTATGACCATCGGGTATCTGCTTCGAGCCTGTGGGCTGCCAGCCAATTCTGTTGTAATCCCTCACGTTATTCAGCATTTAGGGTTCCTATGGCTAAGCAATCTATTCGTCTGCCCGAATCAAGCACAACGACAGCGGTACCGCTGTCGCTTGGGACGGCAGATATGGCCCTCGATGCCGAAGCGCAGGTGAGCCAAATTCAGCAGGCGCTGGTCAACAATCTGCACTGGGTGCAGGGCAAAGACGAGCAGTTTGCCACCGCCCACGACTACTACACGGCTCTGGCCCACAGCGTGCGCAACCAGCTGCTGCAAAAGCGCATTCGCACCGCTAAGACCTACGCCCAAGCCCAGGCCAAGGCGGTCTACTATATGTCCGCCGAGTTTCTCATGGGCCGCCAGCTGGGCAACGGCCTGATCAACCTGGGCCTCTACGACACCATGCGCCACGCCCTAGCCGACTGTGGCCTAGATTTAGACGAGCTGCTAGAGCGCGAATCTGAGCCGGGGCTGGGCAACGGTGGCCTGGGTCGCCTGGCCGCCTGCTTTATGGACTCGCTCACGACGCTTAACCTGCCGGCGATCGGCTACGGCATTCGCTACGAGTTTGGCATTTTCACCCAGCTGATTCACCAGGGCCACCAGGTCGAAGCCCCCGACAAGTGGCTCAGCTACGGCAACCCCTGGGAGATCGCCCGCCCCGACTACCGGGTCGAGATCAAGTTTGGCGGCCACACCAAGGTCTACAAAGACAGCGACGATGTCTACCAGGTGCGGTGGATACCGGCGCAAACCGTGATCGGCATTCCCCACGACGTGCCTGTGCCCGGCTACGGCACCGACAACGTCAACCTGCTGCGCCTGTGGAAGGCCGAGGCTGGCGAAGCCTTTAACCTGGAGGCCTTTAACGCGGGCGACTATTTTGGGGCCGTAGCCAACAAGATGATCTCTGAGAACATCACCAAGGTGCTCTACCCCAACGACGAAACTCGCCAGGGTAAACAGCTGCGTCTTCAGCAGCAGTATTTCTTTGTGGCCTGCTCGCTGCAAGACATCATTCGCCTGCACCTGCGCGACCACGACAGCCTCAGCGATCTGGCCGAGTTTGCCGCCATTCAGCTCAACGACACCCACCCGGCGATCGGCGTCGCCGAGCTGATGCGTCTGCTGATCGACGAGCACAACTTTGAGTGGGAAGCCGCCTGGCAGATCACCCAGCACACCTTTGGCTACACCAACCACACCCTGATGCCCGAGGCCCTAGAGCGCTGGTCGGTAGACCTGTTTGGCCAGCTGCTGCCCCGCCACCTCGAAATCATCTACGAAATCAACCATCGCTTCTTAGATCAGGTGAAGCTGCGCTACCCCAACGACCCCGATCGCCTCGAACGCCTGTCGCTGATCGAAGAAGGCCCCGATCGCCGGGTGCGGATGGCCAACCTGGCCTGCGTCGGCAGCCACGCCATCAACGGCGTCGCCGCCCTGCACACCGAGCTGCTCAAGCAGGAGGTGCTGCAAGACTTCTACGCCCTGTGGCCCGACAAGTTTAGCAACAAGACCAACGGCATTACTCCCCGCCGCTGGCTGTTGCAGTGCAACCCCCGGCTGGCCCAGCTGATCTCTGAGACCATCGGCGATCGCTGGATCACCAACCTCGACCATCTCAAAGCCCTAGAAGCCCATGTCGACAACGAAGCCTTTCGCCACGCCTGGCAGGCCATCAAGCAAGAAAACAAGTGGGCTCTATCCCGCTACATCCACGACACCGTCGGTATAGAGGTCAACCCCGACTCGATGTTTGATGTGCAGATCAAGCGCATCCACGAGTACAAGCGGCAGCTGATGAACGTGCTGCACGTGGTCACCCTCTACAACCGCATGGTGCAAAACCCTGGCGATCATGTCGTGCCCCGCACGGTGATCTTTGGCGGCAAAGCGGCCCCCGGCTACGCCATGGCCAAGCTGGTGATTAAACTGATCAACGCCGTAGCCGATGTGGTCAACCACGACCCGATTGTGGCCGGGCGGCTGAAGGTGGTGTTTTTGCCCAACTACAACGTTTCCCAGGCCCAGCGCCTGTTCCCCGCCTCTGACCTCTCAGAGCAGATCTCGACCGCTGGCATGGAGGCTTCGGGCACCGGCAACATGAAGTTTGCCCTCAACGGCGCGCTCACCATCGGCACCCTCGACGGCGCTAACGTCGAGATCCGCGAAGAGGTCGGGGCCGATAACTTTTTCCTGTTTGGCCTCACTACCGAGCAGGTAGCGGCCTGCAAGGCCGTGGGCCACAACCCCTGGTACTACTACGACACCAACCCCGAACTCAAGCGGGTGCTAGACGTGATTGCCTCGGGGCTGTTTTCGCCAGAGAACCCCGATATGTTCCTGCCGATTCTCGACTCGCTGCTGGTGGATGACCCCTACATGGTGATGGCCGACTACGCCGCTTACGTGCAGTGCCAAGAGCATGTCAGCCGCACCTACGAAGACCGCGATCGCTGGGTGCGCATGGCCATTCTCAACACCGCCCGCATCGGTAAGTTTTCGGCTGATCGCACGATCACCGACTATGCCCGCGATATTTGGCAGGTGAAAGCAGTTCCCGTTGGGGAGTAGGGGTGTGAGTGGGCAGGTGGATAGGTGAGTGAATGGGTAGGATGCTCCCTATTCACCCACATCACCCGCTCCCTACGCCTCTCCTCGCTTAGGCGGCTGCGGTTCCCTCAGCGCCGCCACCAGCAGGCAGACAATGCCAATGTTGATGCACACGTCGGCCACGTTAAAAATCGGGAAGCGAATCAGGCGAAAGTCGAGAAAATCAATCACTTCGCCAAACAGCAGGCGATCAATGCCGTTGCCCAGCGCCCCGCTGAGAATCAGCCCATAGCCCACCTGCTCCCAGCGGTTGGGCAATCGGGTTTTGAGGCCCAGAAAAATTAGCCCTAGACTCACCGCCATTGATAGCCACTTGAGCCACTCGCCGTTGTTGCTAAATAGGCTAAAGGCGGCCCCGCTGTTGGTCACGTAGGTAAAGTAAAACATCCCTGGCCAGAGGGCCAGCGAGTCGGGCGGGGTGGTGAGTTCAAAGGTCTGGGCCACCCAGAATTTAGTCAGCTGATCGAGCGCCAGCCCCACCCCAGCAGCAATCCAAAACCAACGGTTGCGCAATCTCATGGGCCTAGTAAAACAACAGCTGCCGCAGCACCAGCGACAGCACCGCCACCGCACACACTACCACCAGATGACCAGGCAGCGGCAAAATCGAGTATCCCAGCAGCAGCTCCCAATAGGAGGCCGATACGGTCTGCAACCAGCCTAGCAAAGAGGCGAGAGTGAGGTAAAGAATTCCTAGACCGTGGATGATCCCTAGCCCGCTGAGACCACTGAGGGCAAGAATTTCTAGCTTAGGCGGGTGGCGAAAGGCCAGATAGCCGCACACCCACCCGGCGGGCACAAACCCGATGAGGTAGCCAAAGCCCGGCTCGCGCACGTAGCTCAGCCCGCCCCCCTGGGTAAACACCGGCAGCTCAAACACCTGAAACAGCGCCAGCCCCAGCACCAGGTAGGCAATCTGCGACAGCGCCGCCGCATTTTTGCCCCCTACGCAGCCGGTGAGCAACACCGCCCCCACCTGAAAGCTCACCCCCAGGGAAAATATAGCCATACCCGACTGACCCCAGCTCCAGGGGGCGCTGAGGGTAAAGGCCTCCATCCAGGTGGCCACAATGGTGAGCACCAGCCCGATTAAAGCCCACATTAGTTCGAATGGTGCTAGCACCGAGGATGTCTTCACCCGTTGACGGCAGAGGAGAATTTAGACATTTACAGTAGCAGTGTTTGCCAGCCTGGGCACGGGTTCAAAGCAAAATTTCTGCCCCTCTCGGGGAATGTCAATCGCGCAGGTTGCCGCGCTGGGACTTGAGCTGCGATCGCTTGGCTTTGCTGTCGAGGCGCTTTTTCTTGGCGCTTTTTGAGGGCTTGGTGGGTTTGCGCTTTTTGGGAATAACGGTGACGCTTTTGACCAGAGCTTTGAGGCGATCGAGGGCGTCGGCTTTGTTTTGATCTTGGGTGCGATGCTGCTGGGCTTTGATGATGACAATGCCGTCTTTGGTGATGCGGCTGTCGCCCAGATTTAGCAGGCGCTCTTTGTAGAGGGGCGACAGCGACGAAGCAGGGATATCAAAGCGCAGGTGAATAGCGGTGGCAACTTTATTGACGTTTTGGCCCCCCGCCCCCTGGGAGCGGACAGCACTCAGCTCAATTTCGCTGAGGGGAATGGCGGTGCGTTTGGTAATCTGCAACATGGATAAAATGGACATACCTGGGCTCGAACCGGTGCCCCCCCACGATGTCAATATGGGCACTGAGATAGGCTAAACGCCCAGTTTACAAAGGATTTCAGGGAAAGCGTTAGGAGGGTGCTGTACCAATTCGCACCGATTTCGAGGGCTGTCTCACTATCAATATAGCGATCTGCGCTCTGAGAAACTGTTTTTTCTGGCGTTGCTGCCTACGAGTAGAGCTCTACACAATTCTGAAAGCCTCACACTATATCTGTACCTCGCCCGTCCGGAAGCCGCTGTAGCGTTGTTTTTCACCCATGGGCCTCTGCTTGTAGCAGATTGGGTGCGGCGGCGGCTCAAAAATTCGCTACCCTAAGCAGTCATGTAGTGCCGGGCAGCGCAAGGATGAGTGAGATGGGGTGTATAAGCAAACTTGTAGCAGGTCTGCTATTGGGGGCAACCCTCGCTAGCAGCAGTAGCTGGGGGAATGCCCTGGCTAAAGCACCTGAGTTTTCTACGATAGAACATCAGGCAACCACCCGCCTTAAACAAACCAGGGCCCAGACCTACCGCACCGCCATGCTGTCGGCCTACTCCGCCGCCGAGCGCAAAGACTACCACACGGCGCTAATCAACTTTCGCCGGGCCCTGGCGGCTCGACCGGGCGATCGCTACGCCACCGCCGGCATTCGCAACATGGAAACCTATATTGCTCAGGCGCGGGCCGAGGCCGCTAAACAGGCCGAAATCATTCAGCGGCAAGCAACCCTGGCGGCGGCTGTAGAAGCCAGCGACTGGGCCTGCGCCGCCGCCTCGGTGGATCGCCTGGTGGTGCTGATTCCCCCCGACTCTGCCGATCGGGCGCGGCTGATCGCCTACCGGGGTGAGATCACCGGCTTCATTCAGGCCAGAACAAACCTAGATCAATGGTCTACGGTATGTCCGGGGGGGCAGACCTAAAAGACGCGTTGAGGAACCCTAAGATAGAGAGTTGCCAGCCTCAATCTCGGGTTATTCTGCTGAAAAGCTAAGGCTCTGGTCATTTTCCCTATGCCCCACGATTTACAGGTTATCAACGCTCGCCTGCCCGATCGCGACGGGCTGTGGACTGTGGCTCTGCGCCAGGGGAAGATTGCGGCGATCGCGCCTAAGACCGGGCCTGTTGCGATCGCCGCTGATGAGTCTGGCACCCAGACCCTAGACGCCCATAAAGGTCTGCTCATCCCAGGTCTAGTAGACGGGCACATTCACCTCGACAAGGCGCTGCTGCTTGATCGTCACCCGGCCCAGGCGGGCACCTTTGCCGAAGCCATGGCCGAAACCCTCAAGCTCAAGCAGGGTTTTACCGTGGCCGACATTCAGTCACGGGCTCGGCAGGTGCTCGAAACCGCCATCAAGTTTGGCATTACCGCCATGCGCAGCCATGTGGAAGTTGACCCTACAGCGGGGCTGCGGGCCATGGCAGCGCTGCTGCCTCTGCGCCAAGAGTATGCCTGGGGCCTGACTCTCCAGCTGGCAGTGTTTGCCCAGGAAGGCATTACCCAACAGCCCGAAACCCTACCCCTACTGCGCCAGGCCATGGCCATGGGCGGCGATGTGATCGGCTCAGCCCCCTACGTCGATACCGACCCCGAAGGCAACGTGCGGCACATCTTCGACATCGCCCAGGAGTACGACTGCGATGTCGATTTTCACCTCGACTTTTTAGATGATGACGAGCCGCTGCTGTTGCCCTTTGTGGTTGCCGAAACCCAGCGCCGGGGCTGGCAGGGACGGGTATGCCTGGGGCATATGACCAAACTGGCCTGGCTGCCCCCAGAAAAATTAGCTGACCTGGCCGCCGCCCTGCGAGAAAACCAGATTTCGGTTTTGGCCCTGCCCGCCTCGGATCTGTACATGATGGCCCGCCAGGAGACCCACAGCCAGCGTCGAGGGGTAGCCCCGATTCATCGACTCGCCGAGCAGGGGGTGAATGTGGGGTTGGCCACCAACAATATCCTCAATCTGTTTACCCCCTTTGGCGACGGCGACGTGCTAAAAATTTGTACCCTACTGGCCCAGGTCTTGCAGTTGGGTACCACCGCTAGCCACCAGCTCTGTTTAGCCATGGCCACCACCCAGGCTGCCCGCGCCATTGGCATCGCCGACCACGGCCTAGCGGTGGGAAACCGCGCCGATCTGGTGCTGCTGGATGTTGCTTCGGTGTCGGCGGCCGTGGGGGCTGCCCCCCAGGGGCGAACGGTGATTAAAGCCGGGCAGGTCGTGGCTCAAAGTCGGCTTGACCAGCAGTTGTTTGCGCCAGAGAATGCGATGGTTTAATCCGCTCGGTCATTGATGATGAGGTGTAGCTTAAAGCCGAAATACCACCCCACCGACGATTTGCCCCAACCCGCTAGCCCCTTAAATGTCTTGTGGGCCTTGGCTCGCTTGATATGACAGACGGCGATCGAGGTGGAATCAATGAAACTGATGCCGATCGCTCCGCCACCGCCGGCATTCGCAACCTGGAAACCTATCATTGCCCAGGCGCGGGCCGAGACCGCTAAACAGGCCGAGTTATGGACGGTTTGCCCCCGAAAACTGCCCTCTCTATACCCCCATACAGATGAGGATATGGAGAGGATTGAGATTACCCTTTAAATACATGGACAGAATTGTTTGACTTAGGGTTTGGGGGATGCCTCCAAAAAGGGACCGCAGCCCCTTAAGCCACAGCTAAATGCTGAATTGAATTGTGTCCACCTACTTATCTAGGTTTTGACGACGAAGACGTTGGAATAAACTCAGTTGATCATTCCTTGGCTGTGGCTGTGCCTGAGCAGGAGTCAGAATTGGCCCAACTAGAGCCAATACTTCCTCACGGGTAGCATAGCCATCAAACGCCATACCACTAAAGGGAATTGGCGAACCGCCGCGATTTTCGTTGTAAATCACCTCACTGGCGTTTCTGATCCACGGACGCACGTCAGCATTGAGCAACGTTTGACGCAGAAAGCGAATGCCAGCCGCATGGCGGGCCTCCACCGTGTGAATCGCTAGGGCAGCAGACAGTACGGGTTTGCCTGCCGCACCCGCCGCCAGCAAATTTTGCACCTGACCTTTGTAGGCCGCTACCCCTAGATCTTCAACATATTGCCCCGCCATAAGTAGGTCCGTAGGGTTGGCAAAGGGGTCGCGACCTAAAATTGCCCGATAGTTTGGGTTTGCTGGAATGGTAACCGTATTCGGGCTGCCCCCCAATGTCGAAAGTACCGCAGACAGATCGGTAACATGCTGAGCTTCATCCTGCCCATAGGCCACCAGGGCCGTTTTTGCCACCGTAGGCGCTCCGGCTAAGGCACCACCCTGGGTGGCGGCAACAGCGCGCCGATAAAAATCGGCCTCTAGCTTTTCGAGGGTCAACGCATATTCCACTACCTGCCGGGGGTCAGCGTTGCGCCTTGGGCCAAGGCGGGCGCAGCCGGGCTAAAAACCAGGGCAAACAGGCCCTAACCCCAAGACACATAGGGGTAACCCTAGCATCGCCCATCTAGCCGGAGCCAGGGAGCTAAAGAGGGTTTGCCTAACAGGATCGAGTAGATCGCTAAGGGAGCGGGGGTGAAACAAAGCCTTGACATTTAGTCGGTGCATGGTTGATTTAAAGAGGAGTTTCATAATTCAAAACCTGCTGGGGAATTAAGCGACCAATGAACCATTGATCGGATTATTTAAAATGCCGAGGGAGCCAACCGCAGCGACCACCTGTTTTGGCGTGAAGAGTTCATCGTAGGCCTGCCCTTGAACGGGTTCAGGCTGGCTTGCAGGTCAGCATTTTGGACTAAGCGTTCAGCGTCTGGCTGCGTAACCGATCGCCCCAGCAGTGCTCTAACGCCCGCTGCATGGCGCGCTTCGACTGAAACAATCGAACCTGCCGCCAGCAGGTAGGTGGGGTTGGTCAAGCTTGGCCCCGCACCGTTATAGGCATGAACGACTAAGTCTTCTAGCGTGACCGCTGTATTCAAGATTTTGGCGCGATCAACAAGCAATGCATTTAGCCCCTGTTGATTGAGGCTTAGATCACGGGTTGCAAACAGAACATTGCTTCCCAAAACGCTGCGTAAAAAATCGACATGGGTAGCCTCATGAGCACCCAAGGCCCTCATGTAGTCAAGTTCCTTGCGCACATTCCGCAGGTTGGGTGAGGAAGGGAGGTAATTTAATCGGTACTGATTTTTGAGCTTTGAGGCCAGTGAGCGAGACGGCTATCGTCTGGCCTGTGTGTGCAGCACCTATGGGGGCGTGAAGCAACTCTGGGTCGTGGTTGA
>QBMN01000183.1 GCA_003241845.1 Shackletoniella antarctica
GGGTCGGGAACTGGGTCGCTCTGCAATACACGGTTGTATTCGTTGGCGAGGCGCATGTCGTCGACCCGGCGCTGTTCGCCCACCAGGCGATCGCCCACCTCAAGCAGGTGCGACAGGCTAAAGTCGGGTCGGCGAAAGCTGGGCGGCGTGGTGGTGTTGACCACGCTGCGAGAGACGTTTTCTAGACCCACAGAGTAGATAAAGTCGCGGATTTGCTCGTTGTAGATCTGGGCGCGCACGGCCCCAAAAAAGTCGATCGCCTGGATGGGAAAGGTATCCACCAGCGTGGCGACATCCTGCGGGGAGAGGCCGTCGGGGGCAAAGATGCCGCCGACAATGCCGATGCGATCGCCCCGGTCGGGCTGCCAGTAAAACTTATCCATCCGCCCGTCGCGGATCAGCGGCGCGTAGAGGGTGGAGAGGTCGTTGCCGGTGAGAATAACCGGCACCCGCTGGATCTCAGTGTCGTCGTAGCTGCCGGGGAGCTGAACATTGGTGGGGTTGTCGGCAATGTTCATCAGGGTGTTGTTGACTAGCTGGGTGTTGACGGTGTATTGCGTCAGCGCGTCAAAGCGGCCCGCCCCCGCGTCGATGTCGTTGATCATCAGCACCGCCATTTTGCCCCGCACCCGCACTAGCTCGGCGGCCTCGCGGTAGCGCAGGCGAATTAGGCGGGCCGGGTCGCCCGCGTCGGGGCTCTCTAGCTCACCGCCGGAGATATGGACGACCTCGACCCCCATGCGCTCATACAGCAGCTCGCACTGAAAGGTTTTGCCCTCTCCCTTGCGGCCATGCACCCCCAGCAGCAGCGGAATTTTTACCTCCGGCAGGTTCAGGTAGTTTTTGGTGATGTGCACCGCTAGCTTTTCGATAAACCGGGGGGAGAGGTAGTAAGCCATGCAGAGAGCGCCAGGGAATAAAAGAACGCAGAGATCTGTAGCAGAGATCTGTAGCAGAGATCCACAGCAAAAATCTATAGGAATCGCCTGCGCCTTCATTATCCTGTGGCGAGGGGCAGATTAGGCTTCAAAAGCCTGAAGGGTGCCATCAGCGATCGCTATGGCAGCCCCGAAGCCCAGCCTACATTATTTGTCGTGCTTGGCGAAATGAGACATAGGTCATTGGCATCGGCCACCCATCCGGGGGTGAAGATAGGCAGCGTCTTCGGCCAGGGTAGAGTAGCATCCTGCACGATGTCTCCGACCCAGGCTACAAGCACGATTTATCCCAAATTAGATCCGATTACCCCGGATATCTCGGTTCTGGCGGTGTCGGTGTTGGCGGGGTGCCCAGCTCACAATTGCAGCGCGATCTAAGGGCGATCGCGCTCAATTTCAGCGGCTATGACCGATGCTAAACTAAAAGACCCATGCAACGGTCACGCCCATGGTTGCTAATCCACTCCGTTGGACAATCCGCGATCTCGATGCCATGCCCGACGATGGCGGTTGGAAGCGCTATGAAATCATTGACGGAGAATTGTTTGTGACTCGTGCGCCTCACATCCGCCATCAAGGGGCGGGCGGCAACATCCAGTTTGCCCTAGAGAGCTGGTCTAGGCAGACCCAGTTGGGCAAACCATTTCAAGCACCTGGGGTAATTTTTACCGAAATTGATGCAGTCATCCCAGATGTGATCTGGATTAGCCAAGAACGTCTTGCCCATGGGGTTGATGGCTCAGGGCATTTGATTGTTGCACCCGAACTTATAGTAGAAGTGCTTTCTCCTGGCGAGACCAACGAACAGCGGCATAGGGAAGTGAAGCTAAAACTCTATTCTCGCCACGGGGTGCAAGAGTATTGGATTGTCAACTGGCAACTGAAAGCCCTAGAAATTTATCGCCGCCTAGAGGCTCAACTCAAGCTCGTGGCCACGCTGCTAGAGGGCGATAGCCTCACTTCTCCGCTGTTACCAGGGTTGAGCATTCCTCTAGAGTCGGTTTTTGCCTGAACGTTTTGCCTGAACGTTTTGCCTGAACTAAGAGGACGTTTGAAAAGTTCTGTTTCTTGTAGCAAAAGTGAAGATCCCCCTAAATCCCCCTTAAAAAATCTTAGGTCACAGCGATCGCCGAGATCGGTTGTGCTTTCTCAGCGACCGCTAAAAAGCGACCTGAGCAATGCTCAGGTCGCTTTTTTCTATGGCCTTAGTCTAAACTCCAGAGGTGCCTATCGCGGCCAGGTTAACGGGCCGACAGCAACAGGGTTTCGTTGACGGTCAGGGTGAGATCTTGGCTGGGATTAATGGTAATCACCTCCACCTGGTTTCGGCCAAAGATGCGGGCCAGGGTGGCCCCGGTGGCAGTTCCGGCCAAGACCTCGAGGGTGCCGACGTTTTGGTCTCCGGTGGTGCGGGCGATCGCCGCCGCCGCCCCCGACCCCAAGATCGCGCCCGCCAGCGTCTGGCCAAAGCCAGCCCCCTGCCGAATAGTTTCGGTCGTAGTCACCGTTTGCGACGTGGCGTTAATCGCCAGGCTTTGCCCCCCGGTGAGCACCAGCTGCTGGGCCACAAACTGCGAGCCGCTACCGCTGGGGCGCAGCTCACCGACCACCTGACTGCCCGCCGGCACCAAAACGCGCCCCGCACTATCGGTGATGGCTTGGGAAACCGTCAGGGTGAGGGCGGCGGTCTCATCGGGGAGCACGACAATTTTGTCGCTGTCGGCGTAGTTCATCGTCAGGGTTGTGCCCGCCGGTAGGCTGGCCTGGGCTAACCTCTGCTGCCCCACAATGTAAGGAGAATTGACCGTAGCCACCTGATTTTGGCTGGCCAGGGCCTGGTAGATAAAAGCCGCCACATCGGCCCGCGTCGCCGTTTGGTTGGGCCGCAGCACCTGCACATCCGGGTAGTTAACCACCAGACGCCGCTCTGTCGCCGCTGCCAGGCTAGCTACCGCATAGTCAGGAATCGAGGCGGCGTCGCGATAGACGCCAAGGCTGGCTTGACTACTGGCGGTGTAGTTTAGCCCGTTGGCCAAGGAAACCAGCACCTGCGCCCGAGGAATATTTTGATCGGGCTGGAAGATATTGCCGGGGTATCCCGACAAAAAGCCCATCATATCGGCCTCCCGAATGGCAGCGGCAGCCCAATAGTTAGGCGGCACATCCACAAAGGAGGTGGCACCGCGCACCGAAGACTGGCTAAAGGCCCCCCGCACCATGGCGGCATATTGGGCGCGGGTTACTGGCTCATCGGGGCGAAAGGTACCGTCTGGAAAACCAGCGATGACGCCCCTGCCCGCCAAACTAGTAATGAACTGCGCCGCCCAATGACCAGCGGGCACATCGGCAAACTGGGTTTGAGTTTGAGTTTGGGCAATCACCGGAGCGGCGGAGATCACCGGGGAAAATGCCCCGGCGGTTAGCCCCAGAGCCAACATCAGCGCGGTTCCAGACTTTAAACGAAACGAATTAGACATACTTTGAAAACTCCAAAGACAAACAACGGGCGGACACGTTTCTAGTAAATTGCCTAAGCAGATCTAGCTCAGCAGATTCAGAGCGCGATGCTTTCATGAATCTCTCCTTGGGTAGATAGAAGATTCATTCGCTGAACTAGTTCTGTCAAACTAGCTTTAGAAAGCTGCCAGATTTTTTAGCCCTTTAAGCATCAGATAAAGTCAGGCAAAGCTCGTTTCTATATAAAAATAGGATGATTTCATCGCTTTGGTGAGTCTTGCTTTGAATGCAATAAGGAAGGCAATTAGGTGATTGTGTCCCGCTGTCATTAATCTAAAGCTGCTTTCCCCAAAGTAACTGATGGGCTTTCCGCTATTTCAACTGTCACAGCATGAAATCACAATCTTTGGCGGCTTAGCTGCCTACCAAAAAAAATGAAGCGATAAAAGACTCGTAAAACTGCCCAAAAGTTCCAGCCGTTTGACTGAGATTAATTCAGGCCTAAAATCTAGTTCGGAGTGATTGAGCACAGTATCGCGTATCGCTCTCCATCGTTTCTAGCGGAAGCTGGAAAGAGGCTCAAGATGAATATGGGGATATTCCAGAGGAGTGGAAGCAGCATACAACGTTGTATTTTTTGGAAGCTGGATTCCGAGCACGCTGGAGAGTTTAGATACATTCTCCCAATTCTTTTTTCAGAAATAAACGTGCTGCTCCAGCACGTTTAGATTGACTTCATCTCCATCACCCCTCCACTTCATCCGCAAAGCTTGCCCGGCGCTTAAACATAAACGGCCCCGCCAGCGACCCCCACAGGTGCTCATGGGTTTCGGGGTCGCGGCCCCGATCCCAGCTGATGAACTGGTCGGCGTCGATCTCAAATTCGCTGTCGAGGTAGGTGAGCCTGCCGTTGCGGGTGACCATGCAGGCGTTGCCGGGCTCGACGGCTCCTTTGAATTTGGTACCCGTCCAGTGGACGATCATGTTGCAGCCGGGGGTTTTCTCGAAGTGGTCGGTGGTCAGCTTGGCCAGCTGTTCCAGGTCGCGGGAGGCACCGTAGAAGGCTTCGGCGTCCTTCACCATGTAGTTCTCGATCAGAATGCGATCGCCCTGGGTGCTGAGCCGCATGCCCCGTGCTCGGTAGGGCTGCTTGAGCTGAAAGTCGTAGGCCTGCTCGATGTAGAAGCCTAGGCCGTCTAAGGTCGCCAGGGGGAGGGGGCGCATGCAAACGCGAATGTGGGCAAACAGAGGCGGGTTGTCGAAGGCCTGCTGCTGGTTGCTAAAGTCTGCCGCCATCCAGCGGGCCAGGGTGTGAATATCGGTGGTGTGGGTCATGGATGGGTGTAGAAAGCGTCGTGGTAAGGTTGACCCTAGTTTACAGGGTCGGCGGTGCTGACTCTGAAGGAATGCGCTCTGAAGGCCTATGAAAAAGCTGCACTTGGCCCTCTCAACAGACGACATCGCGGCCTCTGTGGTCGACTATTCTACCCGGTTAGGCTGTGCCCCAGCGCTGGTGATTGAGGGGGCTTATGCGCTATGGCGCACCGAAACGCTGAATCTATCGATTCGCCAAGGGGCTGGGGTCGCGCCCGGCCAATTGCGTCACCTGGGGTGGGAAGATGATGACGCCGAGGGTTGCTCATCAGAGGTCGATGTCAACGGCATCACCTGGGAGCACTTTGCCGCCCACCACCAGGCCGCTGAGATCGCCGCCGCCTGGCCAGAGGCAAGCTACCCGGCTCAACCCGAGATCTAAAGAGATCTAAATAGACCTTTCACCGTGAACTGCCATGGCGGTCAGCCCCATTGTCGAAACCTATCATCTCCGGGTGGAAATAAGCGACAGCGACCCGCCTATTTGGCGACAGGTTTGCGTCCAGAGTGACTTGCCCCTAGCTAAACTGCACCGAGTGCTGGCGGCGGCGATAGGCTGGTCAGGGGCAGCCGATTATCTATTCAAGGGGCAGGGGCAGGTTTTAGCCGATGGGGAGACGCGATCGCTCTCCACCCTTCTCACCCAGCCCAACGATACCTTGATCTACACCTACGCCCCGGCCCAGGGCTGGCTGCACAAGGTCACCCTAGAGGCCCTTGGCCCGGTCGAAAAGCCCCTCCCCCACTGCACCGCCGGAGAGCGCCAGTGCCCGCCAGAGTTTTGCAACGGCGTGTGGGACTACGTTGACCTACTCGATCGCCTGGGCGATAGCGACGATCCTGATGAAGTAGACGCCCTCTGGCAGCAGGTCGGCTACGACTTTGACCCAGAGCATTTTGATCTGGCGGCAGCCAACCAGCGATTGCAGGGCCTATCCCTGTAAGTTTGCCTAACGTTCACATCGTCAGCACCGCTCGGTAGCGAACCTTGTTGTCGAGAACGCGCTGTAGGGCTTCATTCGCCTGATCTAAAGAAAACATTTCCACCATGGGTTGAATGCCAAATTTATCCACGATTTGAAGCATTTCCATAATCATGGCGGGGCTGCCAATCTCAGATCCCATGATGCGGCGCTGCTTGGAGGTCAGCGGTGTAATAGGAATCGTCAATGGCTCACTGGGAATCCCTACAAATACGAAGGTGCCGTTGGAGTCGAGATAGTTCACATAGCCCAGCCAGTCTAGGGCCTGATTTGCGGTGTTGATGATGATATTCAGCTTGTTGATCGGCAGGGGAGGTGAGCCACCGGCAGGCACTAAAATAGCTTCGTGGGCTCCTAGCTGGGTGGCAAAGTCTGCCTTGTCGGCAGAGGTGGTAAACACCGTCACGCGATTGCCCAGACGGCTGGCAAATTGAATAGCCAGATGCCCCAGCCCGCCGATGCCAATCACGCCGATCTCTTGCCCAGAGGTCATGCCAGCATTGCGCAACCCAGCATAGACCGTGGCCCCGCCGCACAAAATTGGCCCAGCAGCTTGAGTTGACACTCCGGCTGGGAGGATAAAGGCAAAACGTGAATCTACCACCATGTAATCGGCAAAGCCGCCATAGCCACTGACAATTAGCCCTTCGGCCTGGTCGCAGAGGTTGTGGTTACCCTTTAAACAGTCTAGGCAGTGCATACAGGCGGCCTGCTGCCAGCCGACCCCCACGCGATCGCCCAGCTGCAAATGGGTGACGTGGGAGCCAATTTCAACCACTTCCCCGATCACCTCATGGCCCGGCACCAAGGGGTATCGCGATATGCCCCAGTCGCCGTGGATCATGTGGATGTCAGAATGACAAATTCCACAGGCCAGCACTTTAATCGCGCAATCAAAGGACTTCAGCGGTGCCGCTTGAAAACTAAAGGGTTGAAGCTCAGCGCCTTTTTCAAGTGCGGCTAGCGCATTAATTTGCATAATCTTTCTTTGGAGATATTAAAAGATTTTGGCACTATCTCCCATACCGCTTGTGTAGTGTAGGCAGCGATCGCAAAACTAAATTGCATCCCTAATATCCTTCACCAGCTCGTCGATCGCCTCGGTGGTCGTATTCCAAGCACACATCAGTCGGGCGCCGTCGGTGCCAATAAAAGTGTAAAACTTCCAGCCGCGACGGTATAACTCGTCGATTAAAGGTTGTGGCATTTGCACAAACACCCCGTTGACCTGGCGCGGAAACAGGATTTCTAGTTCAGGGATGGTGCTCAACTGCTGCTCTAGGTAGGCGGCCATTCGGTTGGCATGTTCGGCATTGCGCAGCCAGGCCCCCGTTTCTAGCAGACCCAGCCACGGAGCCGAAATAAACCGCATTTTTGAGCACAGCTGCCCCGCCTGCTTGCAGCGGTAGGCAAAGTCTTCCGCCAGGGCGCGATCAAAAAACAAAATCGCCTCGCCAATGCCCATGCCGTTTTTGGTGCCGCAGCAGCACAGCACGTCGATACCGGCCTTCCAGGTCAGCTCCGCCGGGGTTTTGCCCAAGGCCACCAGGGCGTTGGCAAAGCGGGCACCATCCATGTGCACCTTCAGCCCGTGGTGGCGAGCCAGGTCGGTCAGGGCGGCTAGCTCGTCGGGGGTGTAAAGAGTGCCGACTTCCGTAGCCTGGGTGAGGCTAATCACCTTGGGTTTGGGGTAGTGAATGTCGGTGCGCTTGGTAATCAGCCGCTGTACGTCAGCGGGGTCGAGCTTGCCATGGTCGCCCTGGGCCAGCAGCAGCTTCGAGCCATTGCTGGCAAACTCGGGGGCACCACATTCGTCGGTTTCGACGTGGGCTAGCTCGTGGCAGATCACGCTGTGGTAAGACTGGCACAGCGATGCCAGGGTCAGCGAGTTGGCCGCCGTGCCGTTAAAGACAAAGAACACCTCGCAGTCGATCTCGAAGATTTCTCGAAATTTATCTGCCGCTTTTTGCGTCCACTCGTCGTCGCCATAGGCGGGCGCATCTCCCTGATTAGCTTTAAGCAGGTAGTCGAGTGCCTCGGGGCAGATACCAGAGTAGTTGTCGCTGGCAAATTGAACAGGTCGGGTGGTCGGTCGGGTCGAGAGCATAGGGGCGCGGGGTGAAATTGTTTTGAGAATAGCGCGGGCAGGGCGTAGTTGAGGGGTAGGGGCGCACTGCTGTGCGCCCGTACGGAGGCAAGGGGTTGAGAGGATGAGGATAAATGGGTGGACGAAGCCGTGAGTGGGCCAGGCACCCAATGGGTAAGAGATGGATTGCAGTAAGATTGGGAAGCTTATAGAAATAGTTAGCTGCAACAGGGTTAGGTACTGGGCTATGGGGCGCAAGGCTCGCTGGGTTTGGTTGATGGCGACGGTGGCCGGGGTCTCAGTGGCCCTAGGTGGCGGTGCCCTGGCACCGTTGGGGGTCGGGCCAGCCCAGGCCCAAGACGGGGGAACTATTACCCTGCGATCAGATATTCAAGAGGCTAATGCCGCCACCGGGGTGATCACCGCCCGGGGCAATGTGCAGATTGACTATCCCTCTCGTCAGATTCAGGCGACCTCGGCCCAGGCCGACTTTTTTAGCAACGAGCAGCGCATTGTGCTCAGCGGCAGCGTAGTGGTCAACCAAGAGGGCAATACGCTGCGAGCCGAGGTGGTCACCTACCTGATTGAAGAAGACCGCTTTGTGGCCACGCCGCGCCCCAGTGAGCAGGTGGAGGCGGTGTATAACTTGCCTCCATCCGCACCCGCTTCGGGTCAGGCTGGTGGCCCTGGGGTCAGCAGCCCTCCGGCCCCTCGCCCGCCCACGGTGCTCGATGTCAGCCCGGTCAACGGGGCCAATGGCTCGCCTGGCCCATCGCCTGAATCATCGCCGCTGGGCAACTAGGCCGAGGCGAGCATGCCCGCTGCCGCCCTCCCGGCGGCTTTGATAGAATTTTTGCAGTTTTGCCCGCTGTTTTGGCCCGGTTGCGTCCTTGAAAATCGTACTTGACAACGTTCAGAAGACCTACGGTAAGCGCCAGGTGGTAAACCGGGTCAGTCTGTCGGTGGCCCAGGGCGAGATCGTCGGCCTGCTGGGGCCAAATGGAGCTGGCAAAACCACGACGTTCTATATGGCCACGGGGCTAGAGCGGCCCGATGGCGGCAAGGTTTGCCTTGACCAGATCGATATCACCGACCTGCCCATGCACCAGCGGGCGCGGCTGGGGATTGGCTATCTGGCCCAGGAGCCGAGCATTTTTCGCAATCTGTCGGTGACTGACAATATTTTGTTAGTTATGCAGCAGACGCGGGTGCCCCCCGATGAGTATGGCGATCGCCTGCAAGACCTGCTCAAGGAGTTTCGCCTAGAGAAGGTGGCCAACACCCTGGGCATTCAGGTGTCGGGGGGTGAGCGGCGGCGGACGGAACTGGCGCGATCGCTCGCCTCTGGCCCCGAAGGTCCCAGCTTCTTGTTTCTCGACGAGCCTTTTGCCGGGGTAGACCCGATCGCCGTGGCCGAGATTCAAGCCATTATCGGCAAACTGCGCGATCGCAACATGGGCATTTTGATCACCGACCACAACGTGCGCGAAACCCTGCGCGTCATCGACCGCGCCTACATCATGAGCGACGGCCAAATTCTCGCCTCCGGCAGCGCCGACGACCTCTCCAGCAACCCCCTAGTGCGCGAGCACTACCTCGGCAAAGACTTCGCCATCTAGCTAGCCTGGGGCTGAAGCCACCAGGCTATTCCTCGCTTCCCATCTCCCCCATCCCCTCCCGGCTCCATTCACTCCCCTAC
>QBMN01000184.1 GCA_003241845.1 Shackletoniella antarctica
GCAGACACCTGGGCGGGGCAGATACCTGGGCAGGGCAGACACCTGGGCGGGGCAGACACCTGGGCAGGGCAGACACATGGGCAGGGCAGACACCTGGGTAGGGGCAGACACATGGGTCTGCCCCTACCCATCCACCCATCCACTCACCCACCCCTACCCAAACCGCGATATACTCCCCTCGAGTCACTACCCAGGAACCCCCCATGGTCGCTGTCGCCATTCTTGCCGCCGGGCGCGGCACCCGGATGAAATCGAGCCTGCCCAAGGTGCTGCACTCGGTGGGGGGCAAGTCGATGGTCGAGCGCGTGCTCGACAGCATTGCCGGCCTCAAACCCAGCCATACGATGATCGTGGTGGGCTTTGGCCAAGATCAGGTCAAAGCCGCCCTGGCCCACATTCCCAACCTCACCTTTGTCGAGCAGACCGAGCAGCTGGGCACCGGCCACGCCGTGCAGCAGCTGATCCCCCATCTCGAAGGCTTTGATGGCGACCTGCTGGTGCTCAACGGCGACGTGCCTCTGCTGCGGGCCGAGACCATTCAAACCCTGGTCAAGACCCACCAAAACAAACGCAACGCCGCCACCCTGCTTACCGCCCAGTTCACCGACCCCACCGGCTACGGGCGCGTCTTTTGCACCGAGCAAAATTTAATTACCGAAATTGTCGAGCACCGCGATTGCAGCCCCGCCCAGCGCCAAACCCCCCGCATCAACGCCGGGGTCTACTGCTTTAGCTGGGCCAAACTGATGACGGTGCTGCCCCACCTCAGCGCCGACAACGACCAGCAAGAGTATTACCTCACCGACGTGGTCAAAGACCTCAGCCCCGCTATGGCGGTAGATGTCGCCGACAGCCAGGAGATCTTTGGTATCAACAGCCGTAAGCAGCTGGCCGAGGCCTACAGCCTGCTGCAAGACCGCATCAAAGACCACTGGATGTCGGCGGGCGTCACCCTGATCGACCCTGCCAGCACCACCATCGACACCACCGTCCAGCTCGAAGCTGACGTGGTGATCGAACCCCAGACCCACCTGCGAGGCAAGACCACCATTGGCACCGGCAGCCGCATTGGCCCCGGCAGCCTAATTGAGAATAGCCAGATCGGCAGCGACGCCACCGTGGCATTTTCAGTGGTCAGCGACAGCGCCATTGGCAGCGGCGCGCGGGTTGGCCCCTACGCCCACCTGCGGGGCGAGGCCGTGGTGGGTGATCGCTGCCGCATCGGCAACTTTGTGGAGATCAAAAAAGCCACCCTGGGGGCGGGCACCAACGTGGCTCACCTGTCTTACCTAGGCGACGCTACTCTGGGCACTAAGGTCAATGTGGGCGCGGGCACGATTACCGCCAACTACGACGGGTTTAAGAAACATCAGACCGTGATCGGCGATCGCACCAAAACCGGCAGCAACAGCGTCCTCGTTGCCCCCATCACCATCGGCAGCGACGTCACCATCGCCGCTGGCTCTGTGGTGCGCAGAGATGCCCCCGACAACTGCCTGGTCGTCTCCCGCGCCCCGCAGAAAAACCACGAAGGCTGGCAGCCCAAGCATTTGCGGCAGGAAGAGGGGCGTGAGGATCGCTAGAATTGACTGCTGAGCCTCGAGAACCGTAGTTTTAGATTTTGGCTTCCCCTCCAGCCAGCCGTAGCGATTGTCCTGAAAGTCAAGCAGAATTTCAGGGCAACAGCTTTGGATATCTGGCCACGAGTGTCCTGCACAGCCACCATCATCGACTGTGCCGAGGCGAAGCCAGGATGAGGGGTGTTTAAGCCACAACCTCCTCTGGCGGTTGCCAAGATTTGTTGTCACGCACCATGGCGTTGAGAATGGTCAGCATTTTGTGTAGACAGGCTGTGATGGCGACTTTTTTGACCTTGCCCTTGGCCAATAAGCGTTCACAGAAGGCTCTGAGCTAAAGCTGAAATATTGCCGGTACCAGGGGCGATCGCCGTGGAATGATCAACAAAATTGAATCCTTAATCCTCAGGTGGCTAGAGTTGAGGTGCTGAAATCTTGAGTTCAAGTGTACTATTGAACTAGTGCATTCCCACCCCGATGTCTATCGAGGCAACCATGGCCAATTTGCTGCTAATTGAAAGCCCTGGCAAGGTAAAGAAGCTGGGGCAAATTTTGGGTGCGGGCTGGGTGATCAAGGCCAGCATGGGCCATGTGCGCGAGCTCGCCAACGACGGCGAAGATGCCCTCGGCTTTGACCTGGGGGCAGGCACCATTGACTGTCGCTACCAGCCCCGCGATGACCGCGCCAAAAAGGTGCTGGCTGACCTGCGCCAGGCGGTCAAAGCTGCCGATTGCGTTTACATTGCCACGGACCCCGATCGCGAAGGCGAAACCATTGGCTGGCACCTGCAGCAGGCGCTCAACCTGAAGCACCCTCGGCGGGTGGTTTACAGCGAAATTACTTCCCAAGCGGTGAGGGCGGCGATCGCCCATCCCCGCACCCTCGACCAGAGCCTAGTCGCCGCTGGCCGCGCCCGCGACTGCCTCGACAAGCTGGTGGGCTACCGGGGCAGTCGCCACGTAGTCTGGCCCCTAAACAACGGCGCAAAATCTATGGGTCGGGTGCAGAGCGCCACCCTGCATTTGCTCTGCCTCAGGGAGCGAGCCATTCAGGCCTTTGTGCCCCAAGACTACTGGAGCGTCTGGGTCACCTACAGCGAGGGGTTCAAAGCGTCCTATCGCAGCAGCCCCAAGCCCCAGCGGCCACCGGCCAAAGCGGCGGAGGATAGGGGTGCTGAGAACGAGTCGGAGCGGGTGACCAATCAGGAGCGGGCCGATCAGCTGGTGGCGATCGCCCAAACCCACCCCCATCAGGTGCTGCACATCGAAGGCAAGCAGACCAGCCAATCGCCCCCGGCCCCCTTCGTCACCTCAACCTTGCAGCAGGCGGCTGGCTCTAAACTGCACTTCAGCCCTGAGCACACCATGAAGGTGGCCCAAGCGCTCTACGAAAAGGGCCACATCACCTACATGCGCACCGATTCGATCACCCTCTCGGCCCCCTTTTGTGAGTCGGTGCGCCAGTACCTGGAGCAGCACGACCCCACCAACCTGCCCCGCAAAACTACCCGGCATCGGGCCATCAAAGGTTCCCAAGCAGCCCACGAAGCGATTCGCCCCACCGATGTCAATCACCTGCCCCAGCACCTCCAGCGAGAACTCTCTGCCGAGCAGGCCCGCCTCTACGAGCTGATTTGGAATCGGGCGGTGGCCTCGCAATCTGCCCCGGCTCGCCTCCGCAAGACTCGCATTGTCACCCAGTCCGGCGACGCCTACTGGGAAGCCCGAGGGCAGGTGCTGGAGTTTGCGGGCTACACCCGCTACTGGAACAACCTCAGCGCCGATTCAGCATTGCCTGCCCTGACCCAGGGGCAACCCCTCCAGCTCGAACAGGCCCAGGCGGATGCCAAGCAGACCCAGCCGCCGCCCCGCTACAGCGAGCCGAATCTGGTGAAGCTGATGGAGCAAAAAGGGATTGGCCGCCCCAGCACCTACGCCCCGACCATCAAAACCCTGCGGCAGCGGGAGTATGTGGATCTGCTCCAGGGCAAGCTACAGCCGACGGCGCTGGGCCTGGAGCTAGATGGGGCGTTGGAGAAACTGCTGCCCGACCTGATTCAGCCGGAGTTTACCGCCCAGATGGAGACGGCCTTGGATGCGATCGCCACTGGTGACCAAGAGTGGCAGGCCTATCTGATCGACTGGAATCGGGGTTATTTTGCCCCGGCGATCGCCCAAGCCAAATCCCAGCTCCTGTCTCTGCCGTCCTTTGCCGAGCAGTCCCCGACACCGGGGGCGATGCCCTCAGAGCGATCGTCCGTTACCAGGGCCAAGCCTAATGGGCAGCCCACCAAAACCAAATGCCCCACCTGCGGCGAGGCAATGACCAAACTGCCGTCCCGTTCTAAGAAGATGAAAGCTAAGCACTTTCTCAAATGCTCCGGCCCCGGCTGCGGCACCGTCATGTTTTGGCATGCCAAGGCCAAGCGCTACGAGCTGCCCCAGGCCCAGCGCCAGGCTCTCAATTCAGAGGTGTTTACCGATCACCCCTGCCCTGGGTGCGGTGCCCTGCTAGAGCGCTACGCCTACACCAAAGACGGGCAAGACAAAGTCATGCTGCGCTGCTCGCTGCTTGAAAATCGCCGGGGCAAGTGCAAGGAAGTCGCCTTTTTCCAGAGCCGAGGGGAGTTTTGGTCGCCTAAATTTGGCACCTTGAAGCTACCGACCCCTAGCCCTTAGCCGCTTTCTAGAAGTGGCCCTAGCAATCGTCGCTCAGCTTTTCCGCCTGCTGGTGGAGTAGTCACGCTATCACAGCCCTTTGCTAGGGGCATCATGCAAACGCCATCAGCACCAGCGCCTGTCCGATGCTGATCGCTGCCGCAAGCAGCCCCATAGCACCACTTATCTTCTTTTCTCTTCGCTTTGGGCGATTATCGGGTGTACCTCTATTCATATCTATGCTGATTCAACTCCTGCCGATGATCCTGGTCGCCTTCATTGGGTTTGGGCTGAGGCAGGCTGGGGTACTGCGCTCTAGCGATGCCAAGACCATTGGTAAACTGCTCACCAACCTGGCGCTGCCTGCGGTTATTTTGCGGGCGCTGGCTATGGCTTCTATTACCCCAGACCTCATCTATCTACCTCTGTCGGCGTTAATAGTGGTGCTGGGCCTGACCGCGATCGCCTTCCTTGGGGTGCGCTGGCTGAAGTGGGAGAAACCAAGGGCCGGGGCTTTGATGACGACTTTTCCCACCTTTGAGGGCGGTGCGGTGGGCTATCCCATCATGCTGCTCACCTTTGGCGATGTGGGCCTCAGTCGGATTGTGTTGTTCGACCTGGCCCAGGCGATCTATCTACTCACGGTGGTCTACTGTCTCTCTGCCTGGTTTGGTCAGGCTGGGGTCACGGGTCGGGCCGTGGCGCAGAAGCTGGCCCAGACGCCTTTCTTTTGGGCTATCGTTCTGGGCCTGATTGTGAACGCCCTCGGCTGGACTAATGACCTGCTGCTGGGCCTGCTAAACATCGCCGGAGATAGCTTTTTGCTGCTGGTGCTCCTGCTGCTGGGGATGGAGTTTCAGGTTCAACTTCCCTCGGTGGGGCGTTACATTCTCTTGGCCCTGGCCAAGATCACCTGCGGGTTGATCCTCGGTTGGGCAGCCACCCAAGCCTTTGGCCTACAGGGCGTTGAGCAAGCCGCTGTCCTGGCTGGAGCGGCCCTGCCCCCGAGTATGCTGACTCTGCTCTTTGCCCAAGAGAACCATCTCGACACCCGCTTTGTCATCAGCTTTATCTCTGCTGCGGTCCCCCTCTACCTGGCCGTGGTAACTCCCCTCCTAGCCCATCTGTCGCTCTCACCTTAGCTGGGCATGCCAGAACGGCTTGATCTGGGAATCAAGATCGAAGTTCTCGCCTGGACGCGGGTGATTGGCAGGAGAGTCCTCCGGCTAGAGCAGGCATTCATTATTGAATTTTATCAATCATAGATGAAAATCAAATTGAATTTAATCAACTTACCCCTTACGTTTTGGCATGGGTATTGGCTAAACTCTATTTCATGGATAAATAGACTTAGTTCTATTGATAAATAGTTTCAATTGATTTATGTCAATGAGCTGGCCATGGCCTGGAGGGGTGTCAGGGTTTTCCCGCTGCCCCCCAGCCAAGCTTTCGCGGTCCTTCTGCCCGAGGATATTTCGTTATGACCCCAATTCTTGCCCAGACAAGCTGGCTGATTCCGCTCTACCCGTTGCTGGGGGCGCTGCTGACTATTCCCTGGTCACCAGCCTTTGTGACCCGCACGGGGCCACGCCCGGCGGGCTATATCAATATCGTGATGACGACGCTGGCGCTGCTCCACAGCCTGCTAGCCTTTTTGGCCTTTTGGGGTAAGTCATCGCCGCAGTTTTTCTTTGCCCCCTGGCTCAATGTGGCGGGGCTAGATCTCACCATTCCCCTAGAGGCGTCGGCCATTACCCTGGGGGCCTGCGTGCTGATTACGACACTAAATCTGCTGGCCCAGGTCTACGCCGTGGGCTATTTGGAGATGGACTGGGGCTGGGGCCGCTTTTTCGCCATGATGGCTCTATTTGAGGCGGGTCTGTGCGCGCTGGTGCTGTGCAACTCGCTGCTGTTTTCCTACATGCTGCTGGAGATTTTGACCCTGGGCACCTATTTATTGGTGGGCTTTTGGTACAACCAGTCGCTGGTGGTGACCGGGGCGCGCGACGCCTTTTTGACCAAGCGGGTGGGCGACCTGGTGCTGCTGATGGCGGTGCTGGCGATCTATCCCCTCACCCACACCTGGGATTTTCGAGAGCTGGCGGCTTGGGCGCAGACCGCCAATGTCGAGCCAGGACTGATGACGCTGATTGGCATTGGGCTAGTTGCGGGGCCGATGAGCAAGTGCGCTCAGTTTCCGCTGCACCTGTGGCTGGATGAAGCGATGGAAGGGCCGCTGCCCAGCACCATTTTGCGCAATGCGGTGGTGGTGACCACGGGGGTGTGGATACTGGTGAAGCTGGAGCCGGTGATTGCGCTGTCGTCTACGGCCTCTGCGTTTGCGATCGCCGTCGGCACCGTCACCTCCATTGGCGCTACTCTAATCGCCGCCGCTCAGATCGATATCAAGCGGGTGCTCTCTTACCTAAGCAGCGCCTACATGGGGCTGATGTTCATCGCTGTGGGTGCCCACCAGCCTGGTACGGCGCTGCTGCTGGCCCTAGTCTATGCCCTGGGGATGGCCACGTTAGTCATGGGCGCAGGGTCGGTGATTATCAATGTCACTACGCAGGATTTGACCCAGATGGGCGGCCTGGGGAGCCGTCGCCCGATCACAGCGACGGCGATCATGGCCGGGGCCGCTGGTCTGGTGGCGTTACCTCCCCTGGGCGGCTTTTGGGCGATGCTCTCGCTGGTGTCTGGCCTGTGGGAGGCTCAACGGGGTCTGCTGGTGGCGATCGTGCTGCTGGTGAACTGGCTGGTGGCCTTTACCCTGGCGCGCATGGTCGGGCTGATCTTTGCGGGCCAGACTCAGCAGATGACCACGCGATCGCCCGAACCGATCTGGCTGATGGTGCTGCCGATGGCGATCGCCGCTGGGTTTACCCTGCACCTGCCCCTGGTGATGGCCCAGCTCAACCTGCTGCCCGCCTGGGCCGAGGTCAGCCAAGACATGGCCCTGCTGCTCACTTGGTCAAGCATTCTCGGCGCAGCGGTGGGCACCCTGCTCTACGTCAACCGGATGGTTGAAAATCCGGCGGGGCTGATCAAGAAGCCTCTGCAAAACCTGCTGGCCTACGACTTCTACACCCCCAAGCTCTACCGCAATACCTTTGTCCTCGGCGTCGATGTGCTCTCGCGGATGACCGACTGGCTAGATCGCTACGTGGTCGATGGCCTGGTGAATGCGGTGGGTTTAGCGTCGCTGTTTAGCGGCGAAACCCTCAAGTACGGCAACACGGGTCAGCTCCAGTTCTACGTGCTCACCATTGCTCTCGGCATTGCCGGGTTGGGGGTGCTGATGAATTGGTCGGCGCTGACGGCGCTGTTTTAGAAAGTTTTGAGTTTTGAATTCTCAATTAAGAATTCAAAACTCAAAATTCAAATCTTAAAATTCAAAACTCAAGATTCTCCTGCACTCCCATGCTCACACCACTGCTGCTTATTCCTCTAATTGGCGCGATCGCCCTCTCCTGCTGGCCCGGTCTTTCAGCCAGCCAGGCCCGCAGCGGTGCCCTGATTGCCTCCAGTGCCGCCCTGCTGTGGACGATCGCCCTATTTACCCAGTTTGACCTTGCCTTTAGTGGCTTTCAATTCCATGAGTTTTTGCCCTGGCTGCCTGCCCTAGGGCTGAACTACGAGCTGAGCCTCGACGGTCTCTCGCTGCTGATGGTGGCCCTCAACAGCCTGATCACCTGGATCGCGATCTGGAGCAGTGACCCAGAGATTGAGCGGCCCCGGCTGTTCTACAGTCTGCTGCTAGTGGTGAGTGCCGGGGTGGCCGGGGCCTTTGTGGCCCAAAACCTGATGCTCTTCTTTTTGCTCTACGAGATGGAGCTGGTGCCCCTGTACCTGCTGATCGCCATCTGGGGCGGCGAGAAAAAAGCCTACGCCGCCACCAAGTTTTTGCTCTATACCGCGCTGTCGGGGGCGCTGATGCTGGCGGGCTTTCTGGGTACGGTCTGGCTCAGCGGCGCCGAAGACTTCACCTACCACGCAGTGATGGGCCAGGATTTGCCGATGGTGTGGCAAGGAATTTTGCTGGGCCTGCTGCTGGTGGCCTTTGGCATCAAAATTCCCCTGGTGCCGTTTCACACCTGGCTACCCGATACCTACGTGGCGGCCAGCACCCCGGTGGCCATGATGCTGGGCGGGGTGCTAGCCAAGCTGGGCACCTACGGCCTGCTGCGGTTTGGCCTGGGGATGTTCCCCGATGCCTGGGCGCAGTTTTCACCCTACCTGGCCGGGTGGGCGGCGGTGAGTGTACTCTACGGGGCGGTGACGGCGATCGCCCAAAAAGACATCAAGCGCATGGTGGCCTACAGCTCCATTGGCCACATGGGCTATGTGCTGCTGGGGGCTGCGGCCATGACTGACCTGTCCTTGACCGGGGCCGTCAGCCAAATGGTCTCCCACGGCCTGATTTTGACGATTTTATTTCATCTGGTGGGGGTGATCGAAACCAAGGTCGGCACCCGCAAACTGGATGTGCTGAACGGGCTGATGAACCCGGTGCGGGGTCTGCCCATGGTCAGCGCCCTGCTGGTGCTCGGCGGCATGGCCAGCGCGGGCATCCCTGGATTAGTCGGCTTCGTGACCGAATTTTTGGTGTTCCAGGGCAGCTATGCGGTCTACCCGGTGCAAACCCTGCTGGGGGTGATCGGCACCGGCCTGACGACGGTGTATTTCGTGATTTTGCTCAACCGCACCTGCTTTGGGCGGCTAGACAATGCCACAGCCTACTTTCCCAAGGTCACTTTCTCTGAAAAGCTGCCCGCCTATATTCTCGCTGGGCTGATTCTGTTCCTCGGCATTCAGCCCAACTGGCTGGTGCAGTGGGGTGCATCCACCGCCAGCGCCATGGTGGCGGCGATTCCGATAGTGGCGATCGAGGTGGCGGCTGATGAGGCGATTCAGGGAATCACCGACGATGTTCAACTCAATGACGCGATCGCCTTCCCCATCGCCACCCTCCCCACCCTGCCATGACCAACCATCTCGTAGGGTGCATCCGCGAAGCGATGCACCATCCACCCCTGTAGCGACCGTCCGAATGCTCAGATTCTCGCAATGGTGCATTACGGCAAGGCCAGATCAGCTGAAAACAGCCAGGCAGACCTAAGCCTGATGCCCCCAACCCACCCAATCATCCACCGTACGGGCGCACAGCAGTGCGCCCGTACCCACCACCCACCGTACGGGCGCACTGCTGTGCGCCCCAACCCGATCTCTCACCCACTCACCCACTCCCATGCCTACCC
>QBMN01000185.1 GCA_003241845.1 Shackletoniella antarctica
ATGCATCCCACTGCGGCACCTGCACCCGCTGCCTAGAGGCCTGCCCCACCGGCGCTATTACCCAGCCCTACGTGGTTGACGCCAACCGCTGCATTGCCTACCACACCATCGAAAACCGGGCTGAGACCCTGCCAGAGACGATTGTGCCGCACCTGCAAAACTGGGTGGCGGGCTGCGACATTTGCCAAGACGTCTGCCCCTGGAACCAGCGCTTTGCCCAGCCCACCCCAGCGGCAGAATTGCAGCCCTACCCAGGGAACCTGGCGCCGAGTTTAGACGACTTAGCTACTCTATCGGAGGCCGAGTGGGATCAGCGGTTTCGGGCGTCGGCCCTGCGGCGAATAAAACCGGCGATGTGGCGACGCAATGCCCAGGCCGCCCAGCAGAATCACCCTGAATCACCCTGACTGGCATCAGCCGCCTGCAACCGAAGTACACTCTAATAGAATGGCAATGAATTAAGGCTGGTGGGCAGTGCCCACCCTACTACGGCAGATCAATGCTTCTGGCGATCTGCGAGGGTTAATTTCAGCTTATGTCAGTGACATTCCACTCTAAATAAATTCTTTTGCTAGTTAACCTCAAATCGCTGCTGTGCTAAAACGTCTCTCTCTCCTGCCGCTGCTGACTCTCTGTGGTCTGCTGAGCACCTCTCTGCCCGCCCGCGCCCAGGCGCTCACCCCCTACGTGCTGCCCCTTGACTACGACCTGATGGCTGAGCAGGGGCTGTTTTTGGCCAACGAAGCCCAGCAGCTGGCGGAGTTTCAGCAGTTTGGTAGGGCTTTGGCCCTGGCCCAATTGGCGGCCCAGCTGGCCCCCAACGAGGGCCAGGTGCTAGCGCTGCTCGGAGGCCTCTACCTGCAAAATAGCGATCTTGAGCAGGCGCTGCCGCTGCTAGCGCGCGCTCAAGAGCTGCTGCCCAACAATGCTCGGGTGCTGTTTGCCCTGGGGTCGGCCTATCTACAGCAAGACAATCCCCGACTGGCCTCTAGCTACCTGGAGCAGGGGCTGCGGCTAGAGGCTGAGAACCCCAACGCCCTGTTTGATTTGGGCAATGCCTACTTCAAGCTGGGCGAGTACCCCAGGGCGATCGCCAGTTTTGAGCAATCGGTGGCGGTGGAGCCTGAGTTTTGGCCTGCGGTCAACAATATTGGCCTGGTGCTCTACGAACAGGGTGATACCCCCGAAGCGGTGGAGTACTGGCGAACCAGCCTCGATCTGGCGGCCAACGAGCCTGAGCCTAAGCTGGCGATCGCCGTTGCCCTCCACGCCCAAGAAAACTGTGGCGTGCCCGTGGTGAGGGCCGCCAACGCCGCTTGCCAAGAGGCCCTGCGCCTCGGGGTAGAAGCCCTAGAACAAGACAGCCGCTATGCCGACCTCGATTTTTTGCGCACCAATCTCTGGGGCGATCGCCTGATCGACTCTACCACCGACTTTTTTGAGCTGCCCGATATCAAGACCCTGCTCAGCGAGCTGTAGGTGCTGGCCCGGCGAACCCCATTGAATCCTATCGATGAAGCCCAATCAATACCGCTCGGGCACAAAAAACTGCTCATTGATCGGGGGCCGCACGTAGTTGATCGGAGCGGTCTTGCGGGGCGATAGCTCCAGCGGGTCTGGGGTCATATCCACATAGTCGAGCTTGCTGAGAACGTGGCTGATGCAGTTGAGCCGCGCCCGTTTTTTGTCGTCGGCCTCAACGGTAAACCAGGGAGCCTCAGGAATGTTGGTGTGGGCAAACATGACGTCTTTGGCCTGGGAATACTCGACCCAGCGATCGCGCGACTCTAGATCCATCGGGCTGAGCTTCCAGCGCCGGGCCGGGTCGGTAATGCGCGACTGAAACCGCCGCTCTTGCTCATCGTCGCTCACCGAAAACCAGTACTTCAGCAAGATGATGCCAGACCTGACCAGCATGCGCTCAAACTCAGGGCAGGTGTGCATAAACTCGTTGTACTGATCGTCGGTGCAAAAGCCCATCACCCGCTCGACCCCGGCCCGGTTGTACCAGCTGCGGTCAAAGCAGACAATTTCTCCGGCGGCGGGCAGATGGGGCACGTAGCGCTGAAAGTACCACTCGGTTTTTTCGCGATCGCTGGGGGTACCCAGAGCCACCACCCGGCAGCCGCGCGGGTTCAGGGGTTCGGTAATGCGCTTAATGGTGCCGCCCTTGCCCGCCGCGTCGCGGCCTTCGAAGATAATCACAATGCGGTGGCCAGTATGCTTGACCCAGTACTGCATCTTTACCAGCTCCACCTGCAATCGAGCCAGTTCCTTTTCGTAGAATTTTTTCGATAGCTTAGAGCTGCCCTCTGCTTCAGAGGTGTGGTCCATAGCCAACTGGCCTGGGTTCTTAGCCTGCTTGGCCTTAGAGTGTTTTGACTGCGACTTTTTTTTAGCCTTTTTCTCGTCGGGGCTAGTGCCGTTAGCTTTCGTCATCTCAGCGCCATCCTAAAAGCTACTTTTCCAACGATAACGCCAGCTTTGGGTCTGGGGCGTAGGCGCAGCTACTTTAAACCTCTATCCCAATCGTCCCCAATCGTCCCCAATCGTCTTGGATATCATCGCAGGCTCAAGCGTTCCTCACCCAGATGGCCTGCCCTTATATCCATGGGCCTAGGTGATGGGATAGAAGCCATAGTGATCTGCAACTTGGGCCTGGGCAAGCTACCCCCATGGGCCGATGCCCACAACCCTCCATGACAAGTAATTTATTAATATTGCTCTTGCTTGTTGGCCTCCTGTTGATTCGGCTCTTGTGTGTAGGCCATGGCCACCGACAGGCCACTTCATGAACTGAAGATACGTTTGCTTTGACAAGTTAAATCGACAGGCTATACCTAGAGAAACTCGCTGCCTTTTTGTCAGGGCCATAGGGTTTGAGTTCCTAGTCGTCATCCCTCGATCACCCTCACACAGTAATCACCATGAATACTTCACAATGGCTTATAGCGGCAGCGGCCCTAGGGGTTTGCAGCCTGCCTACCCAAGCTGTGGCTTCGCCCCAGGATCTGAAAACCACGCCTTTAACCATGGCCGATGCCCTGGCTGTTGAGCAACACAGCCAAGATCGCCTTACCCGTTTTGCCAACGAAGTAGGGCAGCATGTTGGCCCCCAAGAAAGCAGTGGAAACCCTGACTTTCTTGGGTCGCTAGACATACCCCTGCTCAATGGCCTACTAGACGAGTCTGGAGAGTTACAGTTGCCCCTAGGTCTGACCGTCTACGACGCCATGGGCACCACCTCCGTAGGGTTTGGCACCAGCTTCTAGCTGAGCCTAATGCAAACCTGTCGCCTGGGCTAGGGCAAGAGGTTTTAGCCTAGGCCCGGTATACTACGAAGGCAGGAAAGTAGGATAACGGGCCTTGGGCGTCGATCTTCGCAGCTATGTCTATATTGATAATCTTCAACCCCAGCACGCGGCCTACATGGGCACTGTGTCGCTGGGGTTTTTGCCGCTGCCCGGCGACGCCTCTCTGTGGATAGAGATTTCTCCCGGTATTGAGATCAACCGCATTCTCGATATTGGGCTTAAGGCGGCGGTGGTGCGCCCCGGCACGCTGATTGTCGAGCGTCTATACGGGCTGCTCGAGATTCACGCCAGCAACCAGGGAGAAGTGCATGCGGCGGGCGGGGCCATGCTCGATGCCCTGGGTCTCACCTACCGCGAGCGCCTTAAACCCCGGATTATTTCTAGTCAGGTGATTCGCAACCTCGACCCCCACCATGTGCAGCTGATTAACCGCAGCCGCCGGGGCAACATGATTGTGGCGGGTCAAACCCTCTACGTATTTGAGGTAGAGCCTGCTGCCTATGCCTCCTTGGCCGCTAACGAAGCTGAGAAAGCGGCCCTGATCAACATTCTGCAAATTAGCTCGGTGGGCAGCTTTGGTCGCCTTTACCTGGGTGGCGAAGAACGCGACATTTTGGCCGCCCGGCAGGCGGTGCTAGCTGCCCTAGAAGCTGTGCCAGGGCGAGAGCAGCTGATTAACCAGCGCCATGAGTAGATTTTCTCAAGGTAAATCATCCCCACAGCCCCCCCATAAATCTTCTCAAGAATCTTTCTCTCCCCAAACTCGCCGCTCTATGCGCAAAGCCTTTTTAGCTCTGGTCACGGTTGGATTAGTGATTGGCGGGCTGACGGCGGTAGGCGTAGTCAAAGTAATGAGTCACTTTAATCTAATCGGCGTGCCCGAGCAGCCCCAACGCCCCTGATGTCAGCATTAGGCGGCTTTGATTGACAATGTGGGGAACAAACCAGCTATGTCGCTAGGCAGATAGGCGACCCTGACGGGAGTGTTACAACTCTTCAGGTCTGATGAAGTTGCATGAACCAGCTGCATGAATCAACTTCGCCGACACGTTAGTAACATTTGTTAGTTAGGACTTAACTTCAATGACTCCGAACACTCTTCGCATGGCTATGGGGCTACTGCTGTTTGGTGCTGCCCCGGCGGCGGTCACCGCTTTCCCCCAGCAGGCTTTCTCTGACAACCATAAGCCCGCTGTTGAGCAACAGGTCGAAATGGAGCCAGCGCCTGCGGCCGAAGCTGAGCCGCCCGCCGCTGGTGAGCTTGAGCCGGCTGAGCAGCCCGTTGCCGCTGAGCTATCCATCGCCGAGATCGCAGCTGCCGACGGCAATTTTGAAATTTTGACCGCTGCAATTGAAGCCGCTGGCCTAACCGAGGCCCTTAATAACAGCGACCTGTCGATTACGGTGTTTGCCCCCACTGACGAAGCCTTTGCTGCCTTACCCGAAGGCACCGTCGATGCACTGCTGCTGCCCGAAAACCGCGATCAGCTGACTCAGCTTTTGACCTACCACGTTGTCGATGGCGAAGTGTTCTCCAGCGATTTGGCCTCTGGTGAAGTGGAAACTTTGGCTGGCGCTCCTGTAACAGTGACGGTGGGTGGCGAAACCGTTACCATCAATCAGGCCAATGTGGTGATAGCCGATATCGAAGCCAGCAACGGTGTCATTCACGTGATTGACTCTGTGCTGCTGCCCCAGTAGATCGCTCTTTAGTAGTTGCCTGGGGGCTATCAATGAGCGATCGCTCTGACTACAGGGCGATCGCTCATTTTGATCGCGGAGAGAGCGATCGCCCACCGCAGTCCCTTGGCCCCCGAGATCAGATCGCACGCTGATGGTAGATTGTTGAAGTATCATCAGCAGTAAGCGCCAGCCTCGATAACTGTGGGATTGTGGGTGCTTAAGATAAACTATTCTGGTGCTGCCTCCCGTGGGAGTGCTACCGGCCTCAGGGGCATACTTTAGGTAGAAGACAAAGAATCAAGACAAAAAGCACAAGCTAAACGTAAGAGCTAATCGCGGTGATTGTCAGAACATGAAGGATTCCACCCCCGGCGACCAGAAGCAGCTTCTGTTGATCGATGACGACCCCAACTTGATTTTGCTGGTCAAAGACTATCTTGAGTTCCGTGGCTACGAGGTGATTACGGCGGGCAACGGTCGAGAAGCACTAGAAGTGCTGGAAAACACCAGCCCAGACATGATCATCTGCGACGTGATGATGCCTGAGATGGATGGTCATGCCTTTGTGCGCCACGTGCGAGAAAGCCCCTCTACGGAGTGGATTCCGATTTTATTTCTATCCGCCAAAGGCCAAAGCCAGGATCGCGTCAAAGGTCTCAACACCGGGGCCGACGTGTACATGGTCAAGCCCTTTGAGCCAGAGGAATTGGTCGCTCAGGTAGAGTCATCCCTCAAGCAGGCATCGCGACTGATCAAGCAGCAGATCAAGGGCAGCGGTAGCCCGGTCATTCATGTGCCCTTTGACGTGGAGCTGACCCCTACCGAGCTGCGGGTGGTACAGTTTGTCGCCCGAGGCATGGCCAACCGCGAGATCGCCAACGAGCTACAGGTCAGCCAGCGCACCATTGAGAGCCATGTGAGCAACATGCTGGGCAAAACCGGGCTGAATAACCGCACGGAGCTGGCCCGCTGGGCGATCGAGAATAATAAAGCCTAGAGATTGGGTTCTCTTGTGGGTGGGTAGGTGAGTCGGTGGGATACAGGTGAAATACCTGTCACAATTGGGTTGGTGAACTGTTAGTGCCCTACCTGTATGACCTCTGCCCCCCTGAGCTGGTCGGCCCTAGAAGATATGGCCGATTTCTCCGTTGACTTGGTGAATGGCCCCACCAGTGCCCAGTCGAGACTGCGCCTGTTTGGCCAGCCTGAGTCTGCGGTGCGGGTGACGCTCTACCGCGACAACCACGCCTGGTGCCCCTATTGCCAAAAGGTGTGGCTGTGGCTCGAAGAAAAGCAGGTGCCCTACCGGATCGAAAAGGTCACCATGTTTTGCTACGGCGAGAAGGAAGCCTGGTACAAGCGCAAGGTGCCCTCGGGGATGCTGCCCGCCCTGGAGATAGACGGGCGCATGATCACCGAAAGCGACGACATTCTGCTGGCGCTAGAGAATGCCTTTGGCCCTCTAGTCTGGGGCATGAAAGACCCGCAGGTGTTGCCCCTGCGCCAGCTAGAGCGGCTGCTGTTTCGGGCCTGGTGTATGTGGCTGTGTCAGCCCGCGCGATCGGCGGCGGCTGACCAGCGGGCAGGCGAACAATTTGTCGGCATTGTACAGCGGGTTGAGCAAGCCCTGTCCAGCACCCCTGGCCCCTTCTTTTTGCCGGAGTTTAGCACTGGCGATGTGGTGTTTGTGCCCTACGTGGAGCGCATGAATGCCAGCCTCTACTACTACAAGGGCTATTCGCTGCGTGAAGAGAACCCCCGGCTGGGGGCATGGTTTGACGGGCTAGAGAGCCGCACCACCTATCGCGGCACCCAGAGCGACTTTCACACCCACGTCCACGACCTGCCGCCGCAGATGGGCGGCTGCTATGAGAATGACCTGCCCCAGACGAAACTCAATCAGGCCCAGGTCGACCTCGGCCCCTGGCTGGGCCTACCCGATGTGGCCTATCCAGAGCCGGGTACCTCTCGGGTTGAAGCCCTGGCTCGCATGGTGAAGTATCGGGAGAACATTATTAAGGTCAACCCGGCATCTACTGAGGTGATTGACCCGGCGCTGCGCTGTGCGTTGACTTATATGATCACGGGAGATGTCTGCGAGCCGCCAGCGGGGAGTGACGTGGGGCTGCGGTATTTGCGCGATCGCATCAATGTGCCCCGCGATATGTCGATCTACGCCGCTAAGCGCCTGCGCGAGGCTCTGGAAGCCACTGCGGCTCTGGTCGGCGAGGCTCAGCCCGACCCGCTACCAATCCGCCACCGCCGCGACCAAGACCCGGTCAATTTTGCGGCATAGAACCAGAATCCCCTCCCCGGAGGGGCAGGGGTGGGTCTACTCAGAATCCCCTCCTTGGAGCTGACTTTTCCTGCTAAGTCCCACAACCATCTGATAGCAAGGGTTCTAAGCCAGATTTTGCTGTCAAGAAGCTAGGGCTATTGACAATTACCTGCGAGTTTCTAGGGTTCTAGCCCGCATGAATCAGGTGGATTTTTAGGCTCGAAAGATAACGGGAAAAGTCAGGTCTTATATGGCGTAGCACTCGCTCTGCCTTGCCTTTTGTTTAATGTGGTTCCCGTCGACTCTGCGGCTGTGAATCCCCCTGACCCTAATGACGTCTATGCCATGAAGGGGATCGAACTGACTTTCTGGGGCATTATTGGCTTACTTTTTCTGCAAATTCCAGCGATTGGTTGGTTGGCCAATCCAATCTATTGGCTGTGCTGCATTACTTTTATGGAGCGATGGGAAATGTCGAACTTGTAAGGATTTTGGTTAATAAGGCTTAATCGTAGCGCTTGGGGTCTTTTTTCTTCTTTTTATCGTCGCTCGACTCTGCCTTCGGCTTTTTCGCTTCTTTGTTGCCTTTCTTCTCTTTACCCATGGTTGATTACCTACTAAAACTAAATGAATGATAGCCCTGATGAGCAGATTTTCTAATACTAAAATATCTGCCGCTTCACCTGGTTGCAGAAGCTAATGTAGGGTATGCCTTGCAACGGATGGCGTTGCCGCTGGCATCCTTCTATTTTAGCTGGTATCTCTCGGCTTTGACTGATCGCAGACCAATCACAGATTAGACGCGTTTACCCACACGTTCATCTCGGTTAAATTTAAGGGGCCAAACTGGGTCGCCAGGGCGACATCGGCGGCGTCTCGACCGTAGGCAATGGTGATGCGGTTGCCTCGGGGAGTGGGCTGGGTGGGGTCAAAGGTATACCAGCGATCGCCCACGTAGGCTTCAAACCAGGCGTGCAGATCCATGGGTTCTAGCTCGTAGAGGTAGCCCACCACCATGCGTGCCGGAATCGTCAGGCTGCGGCAGAGGGCAAGACCCAAATGGACAAAATCGCGGCACACACCCACGCGGGTTTTTTCAGTTTCTAGGGCCGAGGTGGAAGCATCGCTGGTGTTGTAGCGGTATTCAATGTGGGTGTGAATCCAGTGTCGGATAGCCTCGACTTGATCGTAGGCTGGCTCAATGTCGGCGACAATATCGCTGGCTAAATTACCCAGCGAGTCGGACTGGCAGTAGCGGCTGGGCAAGAGAAATTGCAGGGTCTCGACCGGCAGGTCTTGTACGGGCACAAAGGCTGCCCCAGGCTGCACATCAATGGTGTCAGAGGTGTCAGCTGTCACCGTGCTGTTGATTCGCAGCTGCCCTTCGGGGGCAATGAGCCGCTGGCACAGGTTGCCAAAGCTATCGGTGTAGTCAGCAACGGGCACCTTCGGGTCGAGCTGGTAGTTTTCATGGATAACCTGCTGCCCTGCCCCACTGCGAGATCGCAGCATAAGAATTAGCGGAGAAGGCTCGGTTGTCTCAAACAAAAGCTGGCACCCTGCCTCTAGCCGCATGTAACCTCCTCATCGGCAACCACGTTGTGCAGCTTTATCCTACACCCCCTGGGCAATCCTAGGCATAGGCATTTGGCACGCTCAGTGCAGTCTCTCAGTAGCGCAGGTTTCTACTCGCCAGGCTCGTCATTGACCCGCAGCAGCCGACAGGCAACCCGGCTCATCCTGGTGCCCTCTAGCCGCGATGAATAGATTTCTAGATATGAACCTGGAAATGCCTCAAACAAAATGCGCTCTCCAGCAAAGACAATGCGCTCAAAATGGCACATGGCCTCGCTCATAACCCGAACATTTTGAGTGTCGCAGGTGTTATTGATGTGGTAGCAGAGCATCGGCGGTGACGTCTGGGTTGGCGACCCAGATGTCAAGAGAGAGAGTATATAAACCATATTTTTAAAGTATGGAGGTTAAGTGATCAAGCAATCACCTCCAAAACTTCCCATAGGAATGTTTATAACCCCGGTTGAATAGGCGTTTGAGTTGAGTGAGTGTAAAGGTTCACTCCCCCCTGCCATCAGACCGATAAATTCCAGTTTTTTTTAAG
>QBMN01000186.1 GCA_003241845.1 Shackletoniella antarctica
CCCCAGAGCCAGGCGAAGCCTCAGAAATCGCCGCCGAAACCTGGGACAGCCTGGTGCTGCCCGCCCCCCAGCTGACCCAGCTCAAAACCGCCGCCGCCGCCGCCCGCGTTGCCGACGGCACCATAGTGCTGCTGGCTGGCCCCAGCGGCACCGGCAAAACCCTCGCCGCCAAGGTGCTGGCCGCTGAGCTAGAGCTGCTGTTGGTGATGGTCGATCTCGCCACCATCACCCCCGACCCCGAGGGCAACATTCCTGAGCTAGAAGACCTGGCCGACCTGCCCCCCTGCGTGCTGCTGCTCAAACATGCGCCCCACTGGTTTGGCCGCACCCCCACCGCCGACTCGGCCCTGGTGCAGTCGTGGCTGATTCAGCGCCGCCGCCAGCCGGGGCTAACCCTGCTCAGCAGCCCCTACCTACAGAGCATTCGACCCACCTGGCGACAGGCTATGGCCGGGGTAGTCGAGTTCCCCCGGCCCGATGCCGCCGCCCGCGAGGTGCTGTGGAAGCGAGCGATCGCCGGGGTCAAAAAAGAACGCGCCCTCACCTGGCCCCACGTGGCCCGGCAGCTGGCCCTCACCGGGGGCGAAATCGTGACGCTGGCCCAAACGGCCCTGGCCCTGGCCCAGCAAACCGAGCCGCCTCTGCTAACGCTCGATTGCTTGCAGCAGGCTCTGGCGCTGCACCATCCGGGGATGACGTTGGCCAAGGCTGGGCTGGGGCGATCTCGCCGAGCAAAGCCCAAAGATGCTTAATCTGCCGATGCGAGGATGATTTTGCGGTGCCGTCGCTGGGGCGCACCACGTCGTGGTTGGTCTGGGCCACGTGGGCTACGCAGTCAGCCCAAAGCGGCGACGCTCTCACTGTAAACATAGCTAAACGAACATATAAATCGGGCGGTTTGAGCCAAGATCGGCAGTAACGTTAGTTAGCCTTACCGACGCCAGCGGCATGCCCCAGCCCAGCCACCACCGCCTGTTTCAAGACAAGACCCTGAGCCAGGCGCTAAAGGGGTTTTTGTTTCCTGCCGACATTTGCGATCGCCACCAAAATCTCTTGCGGTGGGTGCAGGCGCTAGACAGCGGCACTCTGGATGCCGTTAAAGAAACCTCGCTCCACGGTGACTTTCTGAGGGATGTGTTTCAAGATGCCCTGGGCTATCGCTCGGTGATTGGCGGCGCGGGCCACCAGTGGGAGCTGCACGCCGAGCAAACCATCTCCGACGGCGGCGGCTCTGCCGATGGGGCGCTGGGCTTTTTTAACGCCGTCACCAAGCAAAAGGGCGGCAAGCAGCTAGAGGGGCGGGTGATTGCCCCCATCGAGCTAAAGGGGGTAAAGAATGACTTAGACCGCGCCACCCTAGGCCGCAAAGAATCTGCCGTAGACCAGGGCTGGCGCTACGCCAACTACACCGCTGACTGCCGCTGGGTGCTGGTGTCAAACTATCGCGAAATTCGGCTGTACCAAACCAGCAAAACCCCCGCCTATTACGAAGTCTTTAGGCTGAAGGATCTCGAAGACCTGGAGCAGTTTCGGCTGTTTTACTTTGTGCTCTGTCGGCAAAACTTTTTGCCCCCCAGCGCCGACCCCAAGGCCCGCTCGGTGATCGACCAGCTATTGGTCGAGTCTGGCAAGGCCGAGGTCGCAATCACCAAAACCCTCTATGCCGAATACAAGCAGGTGCGGCTCAACCTGGCCCGCCACTTTCGCGCCACTGGCCCCACCGACCTGGCAGACCGCGACATTGCCCTGATTGAAAAAGCCCAAAAAACGCTAGATCGGGTGCTGTTTATCGCCTTTTGCGAAGACAAAGACCTGCTGCCCAAAGAAACCCTCAAGCAGGCCCACGACCACCAAGACCCCTACAACCCCCACCCCATTTGGGAAAACTACAAGGCCGTGTTTCGCGCCGTTGACCAGGGCAACCCGGCGCTGGCCATACCGGGCTACAACGGCGGCCTGTTTAAGCACGACCCGCTGCTCGATGAGCAGCTTCAGGTGTCAGACATTCTCTGCACCCAGCTCAAAAAGCTGGCCCGCTACGACTTTGACTCGGAGGTGTCGGTCAATATTTTGGGCCACATCTTTGAGCAGTCGGTCAGCGACCTGGAGGAACTGCGATCGCTCTCGGCAGGCGAAACCTACGACCAAAAGAAAGGCCAGCGCAAAACCCAGGGGGTTTACTACACCCCAGCGTTTATTACTCAGTACATTGTGGGTGTGGCCCTGGGCGGGTATTTGGAGCGCAAAGAAAAAGCCCTCTGGCACGAAATCGGCATTGACCAAATTCGCGCCAATGCCCATGTGCAACGCCGCAAGGCAGAAATCGAATTTTGGGAGCGCTACCGCGACGAGGTGCTGGTCAAAACCCGCGTGATCGACCCGGCCTGTGGGTCGGGGGCATTTTTAATTGCCGCCTTTGACTATTTGAATAACGAGTATGAGCGGGTGAATGAGCAGCTTGCCGCCCTCAAAACCGCCGACGACACGGGCGAGTTTGTGGGCCAGCGCAGTCTGTTTGACCTGACCAAAACCATTCTCAACCAAAACCTCTATGGGGTAGACCTATCGCCCGAGTCGGTGGAAATTACGAAGCTGTCGCTGTGGCTGAAGACGGCGGAGCGGGGCAGGCAGCTCACCTACGACAACATTAAGGTGGGCAACTCGATTGTGGCCGACCCGGCGGTGGCCCCCCGTGCGTTTGATTGGCAAAGCGAATTTGCCGAGGTGTTTGCCGATGGTGGGTTTGATGTGGTGATTGGCAACCCGCCCTACGTGCGGCAAGAGCTGCTGACGCCGTTTAAGCCCTACCTGCAACGCCACTATGCGGCCTACGATGGCGTAGCCGATTTGTATGTGTATTTCTATGAGAAGGGGCTGAAGATTTTGCGGCCCAATGGGGTTTTGTCGTACATTGTGACGAACAAATGGCTACGGGCTGGCTACGGCGAACCGCTGCGAAAGTTTTTTGCCGAAAACAGCGTCTTTGAACAAATTATCGACTTCGGCCATGCGCCCATTTTTCAGGATGCTGAGGTTTTCCCTTGCATCGTGGCAGTAAGAAAGCCTTTAGCTAAGGCTTGGAAAGTAGCTAGAAAGCAAGAACCAGAAGCACCTGTCCAGGCATGTCTTATTACTCGGGAAAGTTTAGAAAACATAAACCTCCCACAGCATGTGAATCAAGAAGGGTATGAAGTTCCCTGGTCACGATTCACCTCAGAATCATGGAGCCTAGAGTCCCCTGCCGTAGATAAACTTATTCAGAAGATTAGAAACAATGGAACTCAACTAAAAGATTTCTGTAAAATAAGTCCGTTTTATGGAATTAAGACAGGATTTAATGAAGCATTCCTAATAGACGGAGAAACTAGAAAAGACCTAACCGAAGTAGAGCCTCAATCCAATATCATAATTAAACCTTATTTGCGTGGCAGGGATATTAAAAGATGGAGTCCAGACTGGCAAGAACTTTGGATAATACTGCTTAAATCCAGCGCTAATTACCAATGGCCTTGGTCTGCTTGCCAAACAACAGAAGAATCTGAAGAAGTGTTCAAGAGTTCATATCCTGGAATTTATGAACATATGAAGCTCCATGAAGACAAGTTAAAAAAGCGGGCGGATCAAGGAGTCTTTTGGTGGGAGCTAAGATCTTGCTCGTATTATGACATCTTTGAAAAAGAAAAGATCGTCTGGAAGGATTTGTCAACCTATTCAGAGTTTTGTCATGACAACTCTGGCCTTTTCACCAACGACCTTTGTTTCTTTATTCCTTGTGATAGTTTGTGGGTCGTTGCGACTCTGAACTCTTCGGTGATGTGGTACTACCTGTTCCGAAATACCATTCATGGAGCAAATGAAACCTTAAGGCTAAAAAGTATTTATACAGAGATCATTCCAATCGCGCCGCCCACCGACGAAATCCGTGCCGAGGTCGAACCTGCGGTTCAGCAGCTCATCGAGTTCACCAAAGCCAACCAGCAGGCCACCCGCGAAATGTTGGATTGGTTTCGTGTTGAGCACGGCATCGACAAAGCAGGCAACAAACTCAGCGACTTTGCCACCCTGGCGATCGACGACTTTTTGCAAGAGGTCAAAAAACGCCGCCCCAAAGGTGCAGGCAACCTCGGCCCCAAAGACCTCAAAACCCTTAGCGATGCCTACGGCGACTATGCTCTGCCCATTCAGCAGCGCCGCCGCGACGGGCTGGTGCTAGAGCACCGCATCTCTGAGCTGGTCAACCAAGCCTACGGCCTTACCCTCGAAGAAATTGACCTGATGTGGAAAACCGCCCCGCCGCGTATGCCCTTTAGCCGTCCGTAGGGATTGCTGTCTACGATAAGAGTGAATGGTGGGCAGTGCCCACCCTACTGTTCTAGGAGTTTCTGATGAGTACAGCAGAGAGCATTTACGAACTCGTAAAAATGCTACCCGAAGAAGAGGCTAGCTTGGTTCTAGAGTTCGTGGAATTTATGCGTCAACGCACTCAATCTAAAGTAAAAACACTAACGACTCCTAACGTTAGCGGGTTTCAATCCGTGTCTCTAAATACTAAAGGCTTCAAATTTAATCGAGACGAGGCGAATGAGCGCTAAAGCATTTCTCGACACCAATATCATTATCTATGGCTATTCCCAAGATGAGCCAGACAAACAGCAACGTGCTCGCGAATGTGCCCAATGCTATCAGTATAGCTATTTTGACAGTTTGATCATTGCTAGTGCGCTTGAAGTGGGGTGCTCCCCACGCGGTCAGATGTCAGGTGCCGAGTTTGTCAATTCTTTATGATTTGTTTCGACTTAAATTAAAGCAATCAGATAAAGGTAGTTTGAGAAAAATATTTTATGTTTTACCTTCTCTATTAGCCATCTCGACCGACATTTATATGGTTTAGATTGGCAAAAATTATACCTCTGGTAGAAACTGAATTCTATTCTAACTGTATACTGTCTTAGTCATTCTATAGGAACAAACATCATGAAATTATCTGGCTGGATGGTTCTGCCGCTGGTGCTTGGCCTTTCTTCTCTAACTGTTGCCTGCGATGCTGGCGGAGATAGAGAATCTGACGAGCAGCTAGAAACAGAGCCGACTGGGGCCGAGCCTCTTGAAGGTGACGAGGAGGAAGGTGACGAGGAGGAAGGTGACGAGGAGGAAGATGAAGAGGGTGAAGGCGACGACTAGAGGCTTTTACTTCTCTAGAGTTAGGTCGAAGCTAGAGCAGATTGTGACTTGCTGATAAAGCCTCATAGCCTTGCAAAAGTGGAATGCACCCCTCAGCAAGCGCCATCTGCCCGCGATCGCATTGCCAGAAGCCCTAATGAGCGAGTGGATATCAGCCGAATATGAGACTGCCTACCATGCCTTATAGGCAAAAGGCGTAGGGTGGGCAGTGCCCACCATCAAAATTGACTACTCTACTTATTAAACCCACTAGGGAGCTTTTCCCATGACTCAAACCTCATCATCCCTAGTGCTGGGCTTTGACGAATTTCTCACCCGCTATGGCAATGCCTATGGGCAGATTGCACCCTTCAATTCTCATCAACCTTAATTCTTGGTGACACGCACTAGCTTGCCTGCGATCGCTTCACAATTTTCTAGCGCCTGGCAAATAGCGGTTGTAAAGCTATCCCACTCAAAGCATACAGACAAACCACCCTTAGGCTGCCTCGTTTTGTTGAATAGCTTGCTCGATTTCGTCAGTATGCGCTTCGGCATAGACTCAAGCGTGGGCCAAATGGGTCGCCGTTAGCTGAGGATAAGCCTCTAGAATTTTGGCATCCGACGCCCCTATCCGGCGATACTGAACCAAATCCCAAACTGGAATGCGAGTCCCGACGATACAGGCATCACCGCCTACAACCCCTGGTGTCTTTTCAATCCCAGGCCAAACATTGCCTAAGCTCTGCACCAAAAGGTGAACAGCTTCCGCCTTTTCCGCTGGAGTCAGGGCCAGGATGTGGGTTCGTAGCTCATCCAAGGTCATAAGTAGGAAAGCCTTGATCAACTCCTTCTACCTTAACGGGTTATTCCAGCGCCTCGACGGTGGCTTCGATCGCCGGTCTAGTCGGTATCGGGCTGCCAAACCCATTGATCAACGCGCTCTCGTCTAAACGCTGCAAAGCTTCAGCTTTGTCGAGGGGCTGCACCCGCTGACGTAGGGCCTCAATATCATCCTCTCCGGGGGCTACAAACAGCTGTTCGCCACTGTTTAAGATCACCTCCTCCCCGCCTGCCGTCAGGCGCACCGCCACCTGCCCCTCCCACGAGAAAAACTCGACCGGGGCGGCGGGGTTCCCGTCGATATTGACAAACACCGTAGTGCCGCGAATGCCCGCAATGCCTGCCGGGGTGACGATTTCTAGGGGTTCTGAGACGGCACCCTCGACCCAGGTGATCATTTGGCCAGCGTCGAGCAGCAGCTGGCTGGGCCGCAGGGTGAGGGCCGCATCGCCGCCGATGCGAAAGACAGCGCCATTGGCCAGGCCCACTTCGGCCAGAGCCTGATCGGCGGTGGTAATGCGATCGCCAAAGGCCATGGCCTGGCTTGCTTTAGCGGGGGCAGGCTCACCCTGGCCCAGAGTGACCAAGACTGGGTTAGCAACAATGTCTTGGATCGTGGCGACGGTCGCCTGTTCTTCCTGTACTAGGTCATCCCTGCTTTCAGGGGTGCGGGCAGGTTCGCAGCTGGCTAGAGCTGTGCTGCCGACCAACAGCAGGGCAATTGCAATCAACTTAGACATAGGTTGCATGGCTGTAGTGAGGTGACAGAAGTGGGGCTAAGGCCAGGTCTTTCTTTAAGGTATTCAGGCGGGCGGGCTGAGATTCCGGCAGGGCATGATGTAATTAGAGACCAAGGGCCAAGAGTACTCCATGAAAATAACTATCTATTTGCCGTGGCCCTCCGCCCTCACCCCTGCCCCTCTCCCTGGGGGAGAGGGGTTCTGAATTCGGCTCCCCTTCTCCCTGATGGAGAAGGGGTCGGGGGATGAGGGCATAGCTTGGATGCATGATTAGTTGGCATACTCCAAGCAAGCTCTGCGGCCAGCACTTCAATTTACCGGAGATTAAAACCTGTGGAACTGGCGATTTGGCTATCGGTGGTGCTGGCGATTCTCGGCTTTGGCATGGGGGTAATGGTGTGGGCCTACCGCCGCCCCCTGGGCAACAGCGCCCTCTTCCCCGCTGCGGTGATGGCGCTCTCTACCCCCGTCGGCGACGCGGCCCGCGCCCAGTTTGAGGCAGGCTGTGCCGCCTTTGCCCAGGGCCGCTACCCGGCGGCGATCGACCAGTTCACCGCCGTCATGACCGCCGCACCCAGCTGCGCCGAAGCCTTTCACAACGGCGGGCTGGCCTACGCCAACATGGGCACCGACGGCATAGCGGTGCAGGCCTTGCTCAAGGCCTGCGACCTCTATGACCAGCAGGGCACCAAACCCGGATTAGATTTGGTTAAACAGCAGCTAGAGCAAATCGCCGGACGGCGGGGCCTCAGCCCCCGCGCCACCGCCTAGGAGATGCACCCATGGCCAAACAGCGCCTAGATGCTCTGCTGGTAGAGCGCGGCCTGTGCGAGTCGCGCCAGCAGGCCCAGCGACTGATTCGCGCCGGGGCGGTGCAGGTCAACCACGCCGTGGTCGATAAGCCCGGCACCGCCTTTGCGGCGGATGTAGAATTGCTGGTGAAGGCGCGATCGCCCTATGTCTCGCGCGGCGGCGAAAAGCTGGCCAAAGCCCTAGCCGAGTTCCCCATCGACCCCGCCGGACGGATCGCCCTCGACGGCGGCATCTCGACCGGCGGCTTTACCGACTGCCTGCTGCAAGCCGGGGCCGAGCAAGTCTACGGCATCGACGTGGGCTATGGCCAAGTCGCCTGGGCGCTGCGCCAAGACCCCCGCGTGGTGCTGCGCGAGCGCACCAACCTGCGCCACCTCACCCCCGACCAGCTCTACAGCGAGGCTGATGGCAAGAATTCTGGCGAGGCTGTCCCTCGGCCCGATCTGGGAGTTATGGATGTGTCGTTTATTTCGCTCACCAAGGTGCTGCCAGCTTTTTGGGCGCTGCTGGTGCCGCCGCGAGAAGCGGTGCTGCTGGTGAAACCCCAGTTTGAGGTGGGGCGCGATCGCGTCGGCAAAAAAGGCGTTGTGCGCGACCCCGGCGATCAGGCCGATGCCATGGCCAGCGTTCTCGCTGCGGCCCAGGCGATCGGCTGGGCCTACCGAGGCCTCACCTGGTCGCCCCTGCTGGGGCCAGCGGGCAACATCGAATACCTGCTCTGGCTCACCGAGGCGGGGGCGGGGGATAGCGCCGATGGGCCATCGTTAGCTGACCTCAAGACGTTAGCGATCAATGCCCGGACAGCATTGGGCGATTGATCGATGCCGATGGTAGGCAGCCACAACCACCAGGGAGTGAACTCCCTGGCTCACAGCGAAAGTCTGCTAAAGCAGACTGGGGTAACCAGTCCTTAATCCTCTTCAGAGGAATGGCACTGACATAAGCTGAAATTAACCCTCGCAGATCGTCAGAAGCCTTGATCTGCNATCTGCCGTAGGGTGGGCACTGCCCACCAGCCTTAATTCAGTGACATTCGTCCTTAATCCTCTTCAGAGGAATGGCACTGACGTAAGCTGAAATTAACCCTCGCAGATCGCCAGAAGCCTTGATCTGCTGTAGGGTGGGCACTGCCCACCAGCCTTAATTCAGTGACATTCGTCCTTAATCCTCTTCAGAGGATTTCGGCTTTGAGCCTTGGACTTCTAGTCCTAGGCTTAGCGGCCAATCCAAGCGATCGCCCCCTTAATCTGCTCCACCTTGACCGGGCTGGCAATGCCCACCATAGGGTTGGGGGCAATCGAAACGCCCCCAGACGCAGATCTGGCTTTGTTGATCGCCCTGCGCTATGCCCAGCTCAAGGTGCATCGCTGCGCGGATGCACCCTACTTACCGCCGTAGAAATAGGCGATCTCTTTGTCTTTGAGGGGCGCAAAATCCGCCTCTGCCAGCATTTTATTCAGGTCTTCCTGGGGAAAATGCTTGGCTCCAATGCGCACAATGCGCGATCGCATCGAGTTTGACACCCCGCTGCGCTGTCGCCCCGACTCCTTAGCCATCACCTGCTGGTAGAGGTCGAGCTTGGCCGGGGGAATCGGGCTGCCGTCGAGGTCAATGCCCGCTGCGATCGCGGCATCCACCGCACCGGCTCCGGTGGTCGAAGAGTCAGACATAGCAACAAGTCCTGGGTAACGGTTTGGCCCCAAAGATCCTATCAGACCGCGATCCCCGGCAGGTGATGAGTTGCTTTAAAGCTCAGCGACGGCGGACAACGTGCCCTCAATTTCTTTCACGACCCGAATTTTGCTGGCCTTCAGATGTTGCGTAATGGCCGCCACCGCCACCTCGGCGTCGCCGGTCACAATGGCTTCGTAGATCTGTCGGTGCTCTAGGCGAATATCGAGCACATTGGGGTTTTGCTGAAGCGTCTGAATCCGCAGCAGAGCCATGGCGTCAAACAGCGTGTCGAGCAGCGACACCAGTCGCCGATTGCCCGAGCTTTCGGCAATCAGGTGGTGAAACTGGTAATCGACATCGAGCAGATGTTCATTGTCTAGGCTGCCGTGGCTGTTGGCCGTGGCCCCCTCGGCCTTGGCCACACAGGCTTCAATGCGTTGCAGCTGCTCTGGGGTGGCATAGCGGCAGGCCCCCGCCGCCGCCAGCGCCTCTAGGGCCAAACGACAGTCGTACAGCTCCTCGGCATCGGCGGCGGTGATCGTCGTCACCCGCAGCCCGCCGCTGACATCGGCGGTCACTAGCCCATCTTGCTGAAGCTGGCGCAGGGCCTCGCGCAGGGGGGTGCGGCTGACCTGAAGCCATTCGGCCAGCTGGGTTTCGACCAGGCGATCGCCCGGAGAGAGTTCGCCAGTCAAGATCGCAGTACGCAGGGCCTGATGCACCTGCTCGTAGAGCGACTTACCGCGATTGATAGAAGGAGGAGACAGCGAAATCACGGGGGATGAAACCTCTGGAGCAGGATAGACAGTAACCCATCAAAACCGCCGTTGCAGAGTTTACTCAGCCGCCGACAGCGTTCCCTAATCATACAAAGCGGGCTGAGAATGGTGGCTCAAAAAGTACTCAAAGTGCAGAAATACTCACATAATGGGGGCCATTTGACAGGGGTTGGCTTCCAGCGTAGCAGAGCCATAAAAGCCCCAGCTCAAAATCAGCCTGCAATAACTTTAGCTATACCAGCTCAGGGTTTGGGTTTTCACCGGGTTCACAAACGGGCGCTGCTCAGCCCTAGATCGGGCAAACTCTCGCTTGAGCTGGTAATACCACCGCACCGGCGTGTCGGCGTCTTCAATAAAAATTTCTGCCCTCGACGACGGCCACGGGTGCTCTGGCTGCTTAATCACCGCTCGGTCTTGGTTTAAGAACTGGTTGGCCAGCAGCGAAAACAGAGGTCTGACCAGCGGTAGCCAAGCAACGGTGGTGTAGAGCAGGTTCGTCACCTCGGTGTGGGTCTCGGTCACGGGCGTTACCGCCGTCACATTGCACACCATGTGCTTCGACGAGGTGATCCGCTCAACCCGAATGCCGGGCAGGTAAAACGAAATTTCTACCTGGGGCGCTTTGCCCAGCAGGCGATAGAAAAAGTTGCCGTCTAGCAGCTGGTGCTGGCGCATGGTAAAGCCGTAGGGGCTGGGGTCAAAGGTTTTGATCTCTTCGGTCAGCTCTCGCTGCGACGCCCACCACCACGAGTCGTGCACAAAGGGTATGTGGGCCGGGTCAACCAGCAGCACCACCGCCGGGTCTATCCCACAGTCGAAGGGTAGCTGGGTAATCAGCTGGTAGTCGCGGTCGTTGCCGCCCCACACCTTGGGGATATCGACCTTGGGCGCGGCCTGTGATCGCGGGTCTGAGGCTGCGTAAAACCAAATATTGCCGTCGGCCTCCTGCACTGGGTAAGACCGGACGCAGAAATTCTCTAGGTACTGCGCTGGGCAATCCTTTAGCGAGGGAATGGCCGTGCAGCGCCCCGCTGGGTCAAACCGCCAGCCGTGGTAGCCGCAGCTGACCTCTTTGCCATCAAACGTCCCCCGATCTAGCGGCACCGCCCGGTGGGGGCAGCGGTTCTCTACGGCAAACACCTCCCCCGCCGTGGTGCGGCCAAACAACATCGGTTCATTTAAGAAGGTTTTGGCTAGGGTTTGGCCCGGCTTTAGGGCTTTGCTCGGCAAACCGTAGTACCAAATGTCGCGCAAGAAATCTGTTTTATAATCCATGTTCTAGCGATGATAGGCATCCGACATCGGCTCTCGAACCGCGAAAATCGAGCATCGATTTAGTCTGGAAAGAATCGGTTTTTGAAATTTGTTTTTGGAATGGTCTAGATCTGCCAAGCTGTGGCGCTACAGGCACTCAGTTATCGCTTGGAGAAAGCCCGACGAGAATATCCCACTGAGATCAACAACCAGGGATCAACAACCAGGCCAATCAACCGTAGTACATCATCGGCTAAACGATGGCAGAGCCGCATCTTTCCTAGGGCGGAGACATGAATTTGCGGTTGTCAGCTTTGGGGCTAGCTGAGTCTACCGACGGAGGGCGATCGCCCATGGGTGGGTCTGGCTGCATTTGCAAAGGAACCTAGCATTAATTTTTCCTAACATACCTCAACATAGTCGGCTATCTCTAGCAATCTGTATTGTTGCAATCGGGCAGCCACTCGGTGGCGATCGCTAGGCCGCTGCCTCAAGCTGGCGCAGCCTCCCAGTATTCATTGAAGCCGAGTGATATGATAAAGCGCGTTTTATCCTTTCGGTTCGCGACCTTGACCCAGGCATTTTCCTTTAGCTGCGACGCTCGCTGTAGCCACACCCAGGCGCGGGCGGGCACCTTCACCACCCCCCACGGCCCCGTACACACTCCCCGGTTTATGCCCGTGGGCACCCTGGCCAACGTCAAAACCGTCACCCCCGCCCAGCTGGCCACTACCGGGGCGCAAATGGTGCTGTCAAACACCTACCACCTGCACCTGCAACCGGGCGAAGACATTGTGGCCGAGGCGGGCGGTCTGCACCGCTTCATGGGCTGGGATGGCCCCATGCTGACCGATTCGGGCGGCTTTCAGGTGTTTAGCCTGAGCCAGATGCGCACCATCACCGAAGACGGCGTGACGTTTAAGTCGCCCAAGGATGGCCGCATCATCAACATTCGCCCCGAAACCTCGATTCAGATTCAAAACGACCTGGGGGCCGATGTGATCATGGCCTTTGACGAATGCCCCCCCTACCCGTGCAGCCGCGAGGCGGTCAAAGCCTCCACCGATCGCACCTGGCGCTGGCTGCTGCGCTGTGTGGAGGCCCACCAGCGGCCCGACCAGGCGCTGTTTGGCATTGTGCAGGGAGGCGTTTACCCCGACCTGCGCACCGAGGCGGCAAAGCAGCTGGCGACGCTAGATCTGCCGGGCTATGCGATCGGCGGCGTCAGCGTGGGCGAGCCGCCAGCGCTGATCGAAACCATCGTCAAGGCCACCGCCCCCTGCCTGCCCGAGCACAAGCCCCGCTACCTGATGGGGGTGGGCACCTATCGGGAAATGGCCCAGGCGATCGCCGCTGGGGTAGACCTGTTCGACTGCGTGATTCCCACCCGGCTGGCGCGCCACGGGGCGGCGCTGGTGGCAGGAGAACGCTGGAACCTGAAAAATAAACAGTTCCGCCGCGACTACACCCCGATCGACGCCGCCTGCCCCTGCTACACCTGCCAAAACTTCACCCGCGCCTACCTCTGCCACCTGATCCACGCCAAAGAGATGCTGGCGTTTACGCTGATCTCGATCCACAACATCACTGAGCTGGTGCGGTTTACCCAGCGGATTCGGGAGGCGATTTTGGGCGATCGCTTTACCGACGAGTTTGCCCACTGGCTGGCACCAAACCCGGCTGCAACCCCAGTAGACGACCCCTCACCATGATAAAATGCGAAGAAAATTTACCAATTCTCAGATTCCAGCTCGGGCGCTCAGCCCATGGCTCTGCTGGCCTCTGAGTCTGGTCTGTCCCAGCTGTGTCATGAGAGGATAATCATTAAATGGAAGTCGCAATGCTGCTGGCTAAGCTGCCCGAGGCCTATTCCCTGTTTGATCCCCTGGTGGATGTGCTGCCTATCATCCCCGTATTTTTCCTGCTGCTGGCCTTTGTATGGCAGGCCTCCGTCGGCTTTAAGTAAATCTTTCTAGTTTCTAAGATGTCGAGCCTCGAGGTTGTGCAAGCTCCGGGGCTTTCTTTCTGGGGCTTTGTTTGTTAAAGCCAGCTAGCTCTAGATTCACCATCTGCCTTGGCGTGGCGGTCTTCCCATTCCTTTTCGATTTGGTGCTGAATCTTGAGCGCTTTCCACCGGGGCACAGCCAGGTTTGGGATCGTTGATTAGGGGCGATGACTATAATAAACCTCATTCAAGTCCAGAAGTGGAGTTCTGCCTGTGGGAAAACTACAGATCCCGAGCTGAACTTGGTATAGGCCCGCGCTTCTCAGCAATATCGCCCCTACCCGCAATGGTCGAAAATCTTGGCTTAACCAACGGCTTTAAGCTCTCAATTAAGTCTCTAGAGTCTGGGTTAGACCCAAAAGTCATTCACGCTGCGGTTCAGGTCTTACGCAGCAGCATTTCTGCCTTGAGCGAGCTTGAGCAAACGCCCTTTTCTTTTTCCTATGGGTCTCAGCGGCACGCCGACAATCTCCCCGCTGCTCAAACTCCTGGGGGCACACTCTACACCGGGCTTCAGTTTGAGGTCCCCCTCGACAAGCTCACCGTGGTGTTGCGGTGCTTGGGCGATTGGCTAGAGAGGACTAAGCAGAAGAACCTGTATGCGATAGAAATTCCGCCGACTTACACGCTGACCCTGCAAACTGACCAGGTTAAAGAACTGGCTCAGCTGCTGCCGCTGGCAGAGACGCTGCTGCCACCCCAGGAGATCTATCTCGCTAAAGCAGAGACCTATATTGCCGCCTTTGGTGACTTTACCCCTGCGGCCAGGGCTAACTTGGCGATCATTTGCCATCGGGTGGGGCTTTCTGTAGAAGAGGCCAACGACCTCAACGCCCAATCTATGGGGCCGTTTAAAACCCTAGCTGAGAAATACCAGCACTTTCGCAAAGAGCTGCTGGTGTGCAAACAAGAGAGCGCCCTAGACGGCGACTTTTGGCAAGTCATGCAGGACAAGGCCGTTACCATGAGCCTGCCCGAGGCCGATGCCCAGTTTCTCAAAGCTGAGCGGCTACAGACCCTGCGCACTGAGGTCAGCCAAGCGCTTCATCGGGCTGAGAGCGCCGATGCAGTCGAGCGCCAGCGGCATCGAGAGCAGCAGCAGCGGTTGATTAACTATCGCCAAACCTTTGCAGAACTCGCCATCGACACCCTGAATTTAGACGATCTGGGGCCAGATGCAGCCGCATTTCACCAGGGTACGATGGCAAAGCTTTCTGCGGCTGAGTTTAATCGGGGCCGCCTGACCCAGGCGCGGGAGTTTTATCACCTCAGCCAGACAGAGGTCGATGCCCTTGAGCAGGCGGTTTTATGTGAGCTGTATTTGCTATCTGGCTTACTATAGGGGTTCAAAACCATGGGCTGTCGTCCACCCCTGGGGGAGTCTTTGAGGTGCTGGCTTGGCTGAGAATGTTGCCTGTTTGATCAAAGTTGTAGACCCACAGCTCAAGAGCGACGAGGTGGTCACTGAGGTGCGCTATCTAATTGAAGATCTGCGCGACCTAGACGACATGAGCCAGGTTAGGTTTGAGCCTTACTCAGAAATTAGAGATGTGGCTGAAATTCAGGTGGGCATTCGGTTTGAGGTCGATGCCGAGCGGCTGGGGTCAATTTTACGGCGGCTGCGCGATCGCCTCTACTACAAGCCCATTCCCACCCGATTTCTCTTTCAAATTTCAGACATCCAGCTACAAATTGAAACTCATAAGGCTGGCGACCTCACGGGCCTGATGCTAGCGGCCCGGAGCGGGCTGCTGTTTTCCCCCGTGAGCGACTACCTGGCCGAGGCCGAAACCTATAGCCGCACCCAGGGCGAGCTGTCACCCACCGAGTTAGACAACCTGAGTCTACTGCGTCAGCGGCTGGACATCTCGGAGGAAGTCGCTAAATTGCTCAATGCTCGGGCTGCTGGGCCTTATCCAACCCAGGCCGAGAAGCAGCGCCACTTTGACGAAACCGTTCGGGCGGAGTTTAGCCGTCTGCGATCGCACCACGACGGTCAACCCATTGCCCCCAAAGACATCTGGCCCGTGCTGCAAGAGCTAGCCGAAAATTTGGGCTTGCCCACCCCCGAAGCCGAAGCCTTGTACCAGCAGCATTTGCAGCGCTATCGCGACGACATCAGGCTAAAAGCCGAGCAGCAGGCGCTAAAGGCCGCTGAAGATGCTCGCCTGGCGGGTGAGGCCAAGGCCGAGGGCGATCGCCAGCAGCAGGCCCAGCAAACCCAAGCGCACCGCGATCAGTACCGCACATTGTGCCACCAGGCCCTGGCCAAGGGCCTCTACCCCTCCGAGTTTGACCAGGGCCGCCTCGACCAGGCTCGGCGGCTGCGCGGCATTGCCCCGGTGGATGCCGTGAGCATTGAAACAGCGGTGCGCGATGAGCTGTACGGCAGCATAGACTCTGCCGCCGGGGTCAACTACAACCGGCTGCGCGGCCTGCTAATGCAGCAGGCCTGGCAAGCCGCCGACCTAGAGACTGAGACCGCTATTCTCAAAGCCCTTAACCAAGACATGCAGCCGGTCACCGCCGCCACGGTGCAGCGGCTACCAGCGGTTGACCTGGCCACTATCGATGCCCTGTGGCAGCGCTACAGCAACGGGCGCTTTGGGTTTAAGGCCCAGCAGCAGGTGTATCGCAGTCAGCAGCAGATTCTGCAAGACGATCCCCAGCGGTGGTTGGGTTTTCAGCAGGGGCTGGGGTGGCGTGACCAGCCGTCTTGGCTATCTCGCGGCTTCAGACCCTACCACAACCTCGACTTTAGCCTCGCAGCGCCCCCCGGCCATCTGCCCACCTGGCGCTGGTGCTGCCCCAGCCTCAGCCATCGTTACAGCCCTAGCCTTGAGGTGGTTGAGGCCGTTCTGGCCCACCTCAACACCTGCATGCCCCTAGAGGCCGTGTCGATACCGACCTTTGACCAAACCCTAGTTGTCGGGGGGGTGGCCAGTGCTAGCTAGCAACCCCCGCAGCGAACTCGACGACAGCCTCAGCGATCTCGCCCTGCTGCTCTACGATGAAGAGTGGGAGACCGCCGATCGCCTCACCGCCCAACTGCTGCTGACGGCGGTCGAGCAAAGCCTGTTCAGCCACGAGGCCCCGCGCCGCCCTGAGCTGACGACTGAGACCCTGGCGGGCATCCCCTGCCAGCTGATCTACGCCATCGACCAGTGCTGGCAGGGGGCCAGCGGAGGGCACTTTGGCTTCTCCACCCAGCTTCAGATTTACCAAGAGACCCTAGGCTCAGCAGCCTTTGACCCGGCCCTGAGCAACTGGTCTACCCCCCACCCGTTTTTTGAAGAAGTGGGCTGGCTAATGCTGTTTCCCCTCAGGCCCATGGGGTTTCTCAGGTTTTACAACTGGCTAGAGTTTGACCTCGAAGCCCCCCGAGGCCACCTGCCTGCCCTGTGGTATTGGCAACTTCCAGGGCTGGCCTCTCTGCGCATGGGCGGTTTCTTCACTGGGCAGGGGGCAGGCTTCGGCGATCTGGCTCGGCTCGACGTCATGATGCTGCGGCTGAGTCGCTGCGGGCAGTTGGGCGGTGGGGAGTAGTGAATTTTGCATTCACTCGCTCCCCACCGCCGCCTCATTCTCAACTAGCAGCCCCCAGGGAATCCGCTCATCAGCGGCCAGCAGACTGGCGATTTCTCGCGCGCCATAGCGGTTGATGTGGCTGGGGTCGGCGAACAGGTGCGATCGCCAGCGCCAGTCTTCGAGCAGGTCAACCAGGGTGAGGGTGCCCTGGTTGGCCCAGTTCTGCAAAAACCCCTGAAACTGACGTTCGTAGCCCAGGCGCACGCGGTCTAAGTAGTCGTTGCTGAGGGGCAGGTTGACATACACCAGAGGAATATTCTGGCTGCGCAGAAACTCGGTCATGGCCTCAAAGGAAACCGTTTGCACCCCCGCCAGGCGAAAGGGTCGGTAGGCGCTGTCATACTGGCCCCGCACCGTCGGAAAGCTGCGGTAGTACACCGCCGGGTTGAACTGGTCATTGACCGCCAAAAAGCCCTGGGAGTTGATCGGGCTAGGGGGTACGGTGCCATAGTCTTCACCGGGAGCATCGGCGGCGGTTTGATCGGTTTCGGGATTGTCGGCGGCGGCCTGGGCTAGCTCGTCTGGGGGTTGCAGGGTCAGGGCGGCGCCATCGCGCACGGCGGCATAGCCGGGCGACTCCAGAATTTCCGCAAAGGTGCGGTCAAACCGGCCGCTGTTAAAGGCGCGCGAGCCTTCGGCCCAAACGATCAGCCGGGGGTGCAGGTCGGGGGCCAAAAGCTGCCGGGTAATAAAGCTCACCACCTGGGCCGTGGCACCATTCACGCTCAGGTTATAGACCCGCAGGCCGGGGTAGCCCTGCACCGCCAGCGCCTGCTGGAACACCTGGGGGTCTACCCCCTGGAGGGCGCGAGAACTGCCCAAAATCAGCACATCGGGTGGCCCTAGAGCCGCCACGTAGGCCCGGTAGAGGCTGACCTGCTCATCGAGCACATCGCTGCCCAGGGCCGGAAACGCCCTGGCCAATCCCTGCTGGTCAGCCCTTTGCTGAGCCAGGGCCAGGTTGCGCTGATACTCTCGGGCTTTGCGCTGGCTAAAGGTCTGGCGGGGGTCGTCGGCAGGGATATCTTGCAGCAGCGCCACAGCCCGTCCCCAGGCTCCGGCCACCTGGTTC